>JAAZEB010000386.1 GCA_012512505.1 Armatimonadota bacterium
CCCCCATCCCCCCCGAATCCGGGGGGGCTATTGACCCTCACTCCCCCCAGGATTGGGGGGCTGGGGGGGCTCCGGCCAGTAGCTCCCCCCAGGATTGGGGGGCCGGGGGGGCTTCGGGAATCGACTCCCCCCAATCTTGGGGGGCTGGGGAGGCGCCGACCAGTAGCTCCCCCCAAGATTGGGGGGCCGGGGGGGCGCCGGCCAGTAGCTCCCCCCAGGATTGGGGAGATGGGGGGACCTCCTCCTTCGTCACGCCCTTTGAGGCGCTGGAGGCGCGGGGCGTTTTTGCCCCGAAGCAGGAACCCAGCATCGAGCTGCTCCTGGTGCCCCGGGGCGACCTGAAGGCCCCTCAGCGCCGCCAGGAGGAGGCGGAGCTGATCGCCCGCCGCCTGGTGGAGATCCACGACACGCTGCCGCTCACCTCTGCCCGTCGCCAGAGCGACCGCGTGCGCTGGGCCGACTGCCTCCTCCTACTGCGCCAACTCACCTCGGTGAGCGTGTACGAGGAGGCCCTGGTGCGCCACGGCATCCCTTACTTCATCGTCGGCGGACGCGGCTACTATGCCCGGCGCGAGATCCGCGACCTGGTCTGCCTGCTGCGCGTCATCCGCAGCCCGCTAGACGACGTGGCGACCGCGGCCGTCCTGCGCTCGCCCTTCGTCGGCGTGTCTCTCGATACCCTGGCGGCGCTCTCGCGCCAGGCGAGCCAGATGACGACGCTCCGTTGCCTCTACCGCGCCATTCCCAAGGCGCTGGCCGATGCCGACATCCCCGAGGCGGAGCGCACGGCACTGGAACGCTTTCACACCCTGGTGGAGAGCCTGCGCCGCCATGCCGACCGCCTGAAGCCAGGCTGGCTGCTGGACCGGGCGCTGGCCGAGACGCACTACGACGCCCGCGTGCTGGCCCATCCCGATGGCCGGCGCCGGTTGGCAAACGTGCGCAAGCTGGTGCAACTTGCCAACACCTTTGCCGCGCCGGACGTGGCGGCGTTGGTCCGCTACCTGGAGAGCCTCACCCAGATCAGCGCCGACGAGGGGGATGCCCCCTCCTACTCCGAAGCGGCCGACGTGGTCCGCATCATGAGTATTCACCGCGCCAAGGGGTTGGAGGCACCGGTGGTCATCCTGCCCGATCTGGGCCGCGGGGTGAACCCGCACCCGCCCGGGCTGGTGCTGACCGAGCCGGCGGAGCGGCGGATCGGGATGCGCCTGCCCGATGGCAGCGACTGGAAGCCCTCCCTGGCGCTGAACCTGCTGCACGACCGCAAGGCTCACCGCGAGATGGCGGAGGAGGAGCGTCTGCTCTACGTGGCGATGACCCGCGCCGAGGAGCACCTGATCCTGGTCGGCCCGATGCCCCCCGGCCAGAACACCTGGGGCGAATGGCTCTACGGCCTGCGGATGCCGTTCGCGGTGCCGCCGGTGGAAGGGCAGGTGGCTTCCCTGGCCGGCATCGATGGCCTCCTCGTCCGCGTGCAAGGAGCCCCGGTGGCCGCGCCCAACTGATGCCCCGGGTGGCTACGGCCGGGCGACGGCCAGCACTTGCTGCAAGCGGATCAGGTCCACCGGCTTGGTCAGGTAATGGTCAAAGACGGCCTCATCGGCGCGGTGCTGGTTTTCCTCTGGCACATAGCCGGTCAGGGCGATCAGCACCGGAGCCGCGTCGGGTGCCTCGGCCCGGATGCGCCGGGCTACCTCGTAGCCATCCATTCCCGGAAGGCGGATGTCCAGCACCACCACCTCGGGGCGGAACGCCTTCACCATGCGCAGGCAACCGGGGCCGTCGCGGGTCACGCAGACGGAGTGGCCGCCGGCGCGCAGCAGCCCGGCCAACATGCGGGCCTGGTCGGTGCAGTCTTCTACCAGCAGGATGCGGAGCGCTGGCGTATCTGGCGGCTGGCTCTCCGGCGCTGGCGGCGGCGTCTCGGCAACGGCCGGCAGCATCGGCAGGCGCACGATGAACTCGCTTCCCTGGCCGATCCCCTCGCTGCGCGCCTCCACCGTTCCCCCGTGCAGCTCCACCAGATCGCGCACCAGGGTCAGCCCAATACCCAGCCCGCCAGGCGTGGCGGCCGAGTGCGCACTGCCCTGCACAAAGAGATCGAAGATGAGCGGGAGCAGCTCCGGCGAGATGCCGATCCCGCTATCACGGACGCGGAGCACGGCGTCGCCATCCTGCCGTTCCAGCGAGACCTGGATCTCCCCCTCCGGGGCGGTGTACTTGACCGCGTTGTTCACCAGGTTGGCCACCACCTGTTCGAGGCGTGTGGCGTCGCCCTCCACCAACAGCGGCTCCGGCGGCAGCGTCACAACGAGCGAGTGACGATTGGCCTGGATGAGCGGGAGCACAGTCTCCAGCCCGTGCCGAATCACCTCGTCCAGGCGGATCGTGTTCAAGCGCAGGGCGACCTTGCCCCGTGCCACCCGCGACACGTCCAGCAGATCATCCAGCAGGCGCGCCATGGTGTGGACCTGGCGTCGCAACACATCGAGCGCCGGGTCGAGGTTACGGCCGCTCTCCTGGCGGAGGCGCAGCAGGTGAACACCGCTGGCGATGGCGCCCAATGGGTTGCGCAGCTCGTGGGCCAGGGTCGCCAGAAACTGGTCTTTGCGGCGCTCCTCTTCCCGCAGCCGCTCGTAGGCCTCGCGAAGCGCCGTGGTACGCGCTTCGACCAGCTCCTCCAGGTGGGCACGATGCCGGCGCAGCTCCAGTTCGAGCTGCTTCCGCTCGGTGATGTCCCGGCCGACGGCCTGGATCTCGACGACGTTGCCGGCCGCGTCGCGAATAGCCTGCTCGGTCCAATGCAGCCAAATGCTCTGCCCGTCCGGACGATCCACCCGGTAGTCCGCCGCGGTCGTCGGGGTGCCCTGGAGCAGCAGATCCAGGTGCGCCTGGGCAGTTTGACACTCCTCGCCCGCCAGGTAGTTCCGGAAATCAGCGCCGATCAGCTCTTCCCGGCGCCGGCCGAAGCAGCGGCAGCAGGCATCGTTGACGAACGTCACCACGCCGTCCGGCCGGAAGCGGCAGATCGGATCAGCCCCATCCTCGACGATAGCGCGGTAGCGTTCCTCACTCTCGCGGAGCGCCGCTACCTGGCGGGTGTGCTCCGCCACGCTGTCCAGCCATTGCTCCAGCTCAACCTTCGCGCGCTGGGGCCCCAGCAGATCCACCGGCACCACCGGGTAGTGCAATTTGTGCCGGGTGGTGCCGACCACCACGGCCTGGTGGCTGCGCACAACGGTAAGTAGCAGCTCCGGGGAAAAGCGCTGCCGGTGGTAGGGACACAAGGCCGCACACCGCTTGCCAGCGATGGCCGCCGACACGCGCGCCTCGTAGGCGGTGAGCCGCTCTGCTCCTCGCTCGCTTCGCAGCAGCCATTCGGAATCGCCGATGGCCCGCAGCCCGGTGTAACCCTCGGCGAGAGCGGCGCGCACGATCTCCTGCCCTGCCGCGAGCACTCGCTCTACGCCGCCGGCAGCCTCGTTGAGGTAGAAGTTTGCTGGATCCACGAAAACGAGCTGTCCGGACGCCACCGCCCCATCCGGCGGCACCCCCGCGTCGCGCAGGTACCCCGCGATCACTGAGGCATCGTCCTCCTGGGCGACGCATATCACTTTCTCGCCGCGCTGCAGGCCGGAGTGGATGAAGGCCACCAGCACGGTGCGGCGCTCCTCTTCGGTGGCGTAGAGCCAACAGAGGTGATCCCCCGGCGAGAGGTCATCAATCCACTGCACCGAAGGCGTCTGCCCGTCCATCAACACCTCCTTCGGGAGGTACGGCGTGCGAGAGACCAGGGCCATGGATGGTGCTAGCCCGACAACCCAGACGTTAAAGACGTTAAAGACGTTAAAGTGCAGCGTATCCAGCGGCCATCAGCGTGAGAGGCCTCTTAAGACGCTGATGGCGCCACGCACGGCGCCCGTAGAAGGGCCGGCCGCCGTGCCGTCCCGGCGGCTTTCCATGTTCCGTAGCGTGACGACACCTGCTTCGGCGTGCCGGGGTGTATTCCTGCCGGCGAGGATTCGCCCGCCAGCCGTGGAACCGAAAAGGAACAAATCTGTAGTGAGGTGGCCCTTGGGGAAGCGATCCGTTCTGGCACTGTTGTTGGTGGTGGCTCTATCTGGCGCCGGGCCCGGCCCTGCGGCCGCGGCGCCGGCGCTCATTCCCCCGGCAGAGGTGATCCCCGTGAAGGAGATCCGCCCCGGGATGAAAGGATACGGACTGACCGTCTTCCGCGGCACCCGCCCCTCCCGCTTCGCGGTCACGGTGATTGACGTTCTGCGGCGCAACTATCTGGGCCAGGACATGCTCCTGGTGCGCCTGAGTGGCGGCCCGATCACCGAGCGGGGCGCGAAGCTGATCGCTGGGATGAGCGGCAGCCCGATCTACCTGGGGGGACGGCTTGCGGGGGCAGTGTCGATGGGCTACTCGTTCCCCGGGGAGCCGGTCGCCATCGTCACGCCGCTCGAGGCAATGGCCGAAGCACTCGACCCACGCCTGCCTGCCAAGCCGATGCTCACCACAGTGCCAACCGGGCCGGCGTCACCCACTCCGCTGGGGGTGACAGCGCCGGACGATGACGACTGGCCCGCGCTCCTCTCCCCACCGCAGGCCAGCGCCGCCACGCCGCTGAGCACGCTGCGGCCGTTGATCACGCCCCTCTACACGCACGGCCTCAGCCCGGCCGGCAGCCGCTACCTGGCGCGGCTGGTAAGCCCCTTCGGACTGAAGGTGGCCGCCGGCACGGGCGGCAAGGCGCCGGCGGGCGCCATCCCCCTGCAACCTGGCTCCGCCGTCGGCGTCTCGCTGGTAAGCGGCGACATCGATATCACCACTTCGGGCACCCTCACCTACCGCAAAGGGAACCGCGTTCTCGCCTTCGGACACCCGATGTACCAGATCGGCGCCGTCGATCTACCAATGACCACCGTCTACGTCCACGACATCTGGTGTGGCCTGGAGCAGTCGTTCCGGCTCGACGCGGCCGGGAAGATAGTCGGCGCCATCACGCAAGACCGCCCGTTTTCCGTGGCGGGCGTGGTGGGAAAGATGCCCCGCCTGGTGCCGGTGGAGATCGGCGTGCGCGACGCGACTACCGGGCGCTCGCAGTTCCTGCGCTTGCGCACGGTGGACCACCCGATGCTCACGCCCGGGCTGGTCCAACTGGCCGCCGGGGAGGCGCTGCTCCGGGTTCGCCCCCACCCGGGCGAGTCGATGGCGCGCGTTCAGCTTGCCGTGGAGGCGGAGGGCTTCCCCACGCTGGTGCGCAAGAACACCGTGTTCGACTACTTCGACCCCAACGGCTTTGAGTACGCCGCCCTGCGTGACCTGAACGAGCTGCTGAGCCTCCTCAGCACCAACCCGTTCGGCCAGGTGCCGATCCGGCGCGTGCGACTCTCGGTGACCATCACCCCCGGTCGCAAGACCGCCGCCCTGGAGCGCCTGGCGGTGGACCGCAACCGTGTGGCGCCCGGCGAGACCGTGCGTGTGACCGCCGTGCTGCGTCCCTGGCGGGGCTCGCCGGAGGTACGGACGCTGGAGGTGAAGATTCCCGACGGAGCGCCGGAAGGACGGGCCTATCTCAGCGTCTCCGGCGGCGCCAGTGGACTCCCCCGGCGGCCGGCGGCCGGCAGCGGCCTGATCCTCATCCTCGGTGGGGGGCGCACCAGTGCCAGCGAGCCGGTAACCAGCGTCGGGCAGCTCGTGCGCCGCTACCTGGAGCGAGAGCACAACGATGAGCTGGTCGCCCGCCTTCACCTGCCCAGCCCCTCCGGAAGCGTGGAGGGCGAGCGCCTCTACGGGCTCCCGGCTCCCCTCGCCGACGTAATGCGCTCGCCCAAGGCCACCGGCTTCCACCCGCTGCTGGAGGAAGTGCGGCAGCGCGTGGGTGTGGGCCGGGTGGTGACCGGCGCACAGGCGATCCCCATCACAATCCAGCGGCAGGCGCTGGCCGAAAAGCCCCGTCCGCGACCCCCCGCGGCGGCCCCCAGCGAGGCACCGACGCCGCCGCAGCAGCCACCCGACCAAGCGCGCGGCCCCCTGCCGGCCGGCAACCGCGACGGCGTCTCCGTGGATCCGCTGGCCCAACCGGCACCCGTCTCCAGCGCGACACCCGAGGCGCCGCCCTCCCCCGCGCCCGAGACGCAGCCTTCGTCCGACGAAGAGGACGAAGCAGAGGAGCCGGCGGCGCCCTCGCCCCCGGCCACTCAGCCCCCCGCCGGCCCACGCAAGCGGCCCGGTCGCCAAACGCTTTTCTGGTCGCAGCGCAGCCACCGCGATTGGGAGCGCGGCCAGGCCGAGGGCACGGCGGTTAGCACGGCCGGCACCCTCGAACTGGCCCCCTCGCTGAGCGTGGTCTACCGGCTGGCGAAGGAGCGCATGGTGTGGGCCATCGCGGCCGGGAGCGCCGGCGACGTTTATCTGGCCACCGGCACCGACGGGCGGATCTACCACCGCTCGCCCGAGGGCCAGATGCGCCTGCTCTTTGATGCCCCCGAGCCGTCCATCCAGGCGCTGGCGCTGGACCGCCAGGGCAACCTCTACGCCGGCGCCGGCCCCGGCGGGGTAATCTACCGCGTGTCGCCAGCCGGCAAGGCTACGGTCTTCTTCCGCACCCGTCAGCGCTACGTGCTCTCGCTGGTAATCGACGCGTCCGGCAACCTCTACGCCGGCACCGGCGGCGCGGGGCGGATTTTCCGCGTCGCCCCGGACGGCCAGGGAGCGGAGTACTTCACCACCCGCGAGCCGCACGTGCTGCGCCTGGCGCTCGACTCGAAGGGAGCCTTGCTGGCCGGCACCGCCGAGCAGGGCGTCGTCTACCGCATCACCGCGCCCGGGCAGGGCACCGCCGTGATGGACACCGGGGATCGCGCCGTTGGCGGCCTCGCCGTGGATCGCGACGGCCGGGTGGTCGCCGGCACCGCCCCGCGCGGGTTGATCCTGCGGGAAGGAGAGGCCCGCCCGCTGCTGGAGGCGCAGGCCACAGTGCTGGCGCTGGCGTGCGGCCCGGACGGAATGGTGTATGCCGGGGCTGGCACCCGGCTCCTCTGCCTCCGCGGCCCAGAGGACGCCCTCACCCTGGAATGCCAGGACCAGGGCCAGCTTCTGGCGCTGGCGCTGGATGGCCGTGGCAAGCTGTGGGCGGGCACCGGCAACGGCGCCGGTCTCTATACGCTGAAAAGCCCAGGCGCGCAGGGCACGTTCGCGTCGGTGATCCGAGATGCCGAGACCAGCGCCCGCTGGGGCCGCCTCTCCTGGGAGGCGATCCTGCCGGAGGGGGCAACAGTTACGGCGCGGACCCGCACGGGGAACACGGCGGAGCCAGACGCCTCCTGGAGCCCCTGGTCAGACGAGTACACCGACGCCAGCGGCACGCCGGTGCAGAGCCCACCTGGGCGTTTCGTGCAGTATCAGGTGGTGCTGCGCGCCGGGAAGGGAGGCGCCAGCCCAGTGCTGAAGAGCGTGACCCTCTCCTACCTGCCGGAGAACCGCCCGCCCCGGGTGGAGTGGCGCAGTCCGTTGGTCGGCACCCCGGTCTCGGGCAAGGTGGCGCTGTCCTGGACAGGCAGTGACCCCGATCACGACACGCTTACCTACGAGCTCTTCTACTCCGCTGATGGGGGCCAGACCTGGCAGCAGATGCAGCCGGCCGCGCCGCCGCCAGCCAACAGCGGCACCAGCACGCCCGCGGGAGCTACCAAGGAGGGGGCACCGGCCCAAAGCCAAACGCCCGCCGCGCCAACCAACCCGGCGGGAGACACGCCCAAGCCGGAGGCCAAGCCCGCCCAGGCCAATAGCGAGCCGCCCAAGCCCACGCCAACACTGCCCCGGCCGGGGCCGGTAACCGGCACCTCGTTCCGGTGGGAGACCGCCGGCCTGGCCGACGGCCCTTACCTGCTGAAGGTGGTAGCGAGCGATGTCCGCTCCAACCCGGGCGACGCCCGCACCGCCGAGCGCGTGGTGGGGCCGGTGCTCGTCACGAACGCGAAGCCGAAGCTGACTCTTGATAGCGCCACCCTCGCCCGCGACGCCGAGGGCCGGGTGTCGCTGCGCGGCCGCGTGGAAGACCCGCGCGTGCCGATTGCCAGCATCTCCTACCGGGTGGATGGTGGCGAGTGGCTGGCCGCCACGCCAGCCGACGGCATGCTCGACTCTCCCACGGAGGAGTTCTCGCTGACCACGGAGAAGCTCTCTCCCGGCCAGCACCGGATCGAGGTGGAGGCAGTGAACCTGGCCGAAGGCACGGCCACGGCGACCATCGAGGCGCGCTGAGCGCCCAGGAGTCGCCCGCCCGGCCAGGGAAACCATTGACGGCGGTGCCATCGCGGCCACTGGTGGCCCCGCGCCCATCGCAGATGGCCTGGAGGTGTGCGAAGTGAAAGCGCTGCAGATCATGGCCCCGGGACGGGCCGAGGTGATACAGCTTCCGGTGCCGCAGCCGGCCCCGGGAGAGGTGCTGGTCCGGGTCTCGCTGGTGAACACCTGCCCCCAGTGGGACCTGCATCTGGACGCCGGCGAGCCGATGTTCGTCGGCCACCAGATCCCTTATCCTTACACGCCCGGCCAGCCGGGGCACGAGATGACCGGCACCGTGGCGGCCGTTGGCGAGGGAGTGGAAGAGTTCCGCGTCGGCCAGCGCGTGGCCGCTTGGCGCGATGCCGGCCACGACCGCCAGGGCTGCTACGCCGAATACGTCTGTCACAACACCGACCACCTGCTGCCGGTGCCCGACTCCGTGGATGACCGGGGCATCGCCTCGCTGGAACTGGCGATGTGCGTGGCGGTCTCCGTGCTGCCGCTGAAGAAGCTGGACGCCATCGCCGGGAAGCGGGCAGCAGTGAACGGCCTGGGGCCGGCTGGCCTGATCGCCGGCCAGATGCTGCGCGCCGAGGGCGCCACGTCGGTGATCGGTTTCGAGCCCAACGCCCGACGGCGCGACCTGGCGGTCGGGCTGGCAGTAGACGAAGCGTTCGATCCGCGAGACCCGGCCACCGCCGAGCGCGTGCCGCCGCGGGCAGGCGGCGCCGCTGTTGACGTGGCGATCGACTGCGTGGGCTATCCTGACGCCACCCGTTACCTGATGGACCACACCGGCCGCCACGTCGCCCTCTTCGCGGTGCAGCGGCACGACTACACCTACGCCCTGGGCCACGCCGGCCTTACCGTGATCGGCTACGAGGGGCACTACAAGGCCGCGGCAGAGTACGCCCTGGGCCTCATCGCCGCCGGCAAGATCAACCTGCGCCCGCTGATCTCGGTGGAGCTCCCCCTCGAACAGTACGCCGAGGGGCTCGCCCTGTTGCGCCGCCAGGAAGCGATCAAGATCGGCTTCCGGCCGTAGGGACGGCGCGGACGGCCCCCCCTGGTCCCCCGAACCCGGGGGAACCACGTACAAGGGGCGATCCGACCCATCGGCGTTGGAGGCGCCTCCGACACCGATGGGTCGGATCGCCGGCGTCCCGCCGGCCCCCATAGGAGGCGCACCCCCTCCTACGCTCAACAGGCCGTCAATCCGCCTGTGCCAACACCTGAAGCGCCCGCGTGAACTCCTGGTACTCCTGCTCCTGGAACATGGCAAACCGGACGCACACGAGCGAGGTGTCCGGGTGCGCCAGGAGCCAGTCGCGCACGGTACGCAGGGCGAGGGGAGCCGCCTGTACCAGCGGGTAGCCGTAGACCCCGGTGGAGATGGAGCAGAAGGCGATGCTCGCCAGCCTCTGCGCGTTGGCGATCTCCAGGCAGGAGCGATACGAGGAGGCGAGCAGCTCGGCCTCGCCGTGATTTCCACCGCGCCACACCGGCCCCGGCGTATGAATGATCCAGGGCTGCTTCAGGTTGTGGCCGTGCGTCAACACGGCGGTGCCGGTGGGGGCACCGTTGGGTGCCACGCGCTCCAACTCTCGCAGCAGACCCGGGCCGGCCGCCCGGTGGATGGCGCCATCCACCCCACCGCCACCCCGCATTGCGGTGTTTGCCGCGTTGACGATAGCCTCCACGTCCTGCTCCAGGACGCTGCCGCGCACAACGGTAATCGTGGTCTGGTTTACCTGCATCATTCCCCCATCGCGTGCAGCAGACGAGCCTGGGCCACCAGGATGTCGGAGCGTGCCTGCGTCCGCTCTGCCTGCGCCTGCAGCACCTCGGTCAGTAGCGTCACCTGGCTCTGGTAGCGGAAAGAGCCACCTCGGTACGCAGCAGTAGGTCGATCTTCGGGGCGATGCCCGCTGCCACCCTCTTCTGCGCCGCGTCGCGTTGTGCCTCCAGGGCCTTCACCTGTTCGGCGGCAAGGGGGATCCTCTGCCCGGCCTTCAACACCGCTCCGTCGCGTGGAGGGCAACCTGCTGCCCGATCCGGGCGCGCGGGGCGTGCTGGACCTCCACCCCGGCCCACGCCGCCGCGCGCTCCGGGCACACGCCCAAAGCCTCCAAACGATAGCTTGCACAATCGCGCCCGATCTGTTATACTGAGAGTGCGAACAGCCGTGGTCTCTCCTGGTTTGTGGCGCGAGCCAGCTTCACCGTCTCTCGCCCTCCCCGCAGCGTCTGTTCCCACGATCCGTGTGCGTCTCCGCAGCTTCGCGGGGCATGGTGCCGGCCGGGCAGTCCGGCCAAGACGCGCACCGACTCCGTGGCGCATCCGCAGAGCGATGCATTCGCGAGCGCGTGCCCGTGTGGGCGAGGCCGGACACGCGCCGGTTCAAGAGGTGATATGTCACAGTTCGATGGCTTTGGGCTCAGCCCCAGCCTGCAGAAAGCCCTGGCCGAGGTCGGCTACACCACGCCGACGGCGATCCAGGCCCAGGCGATTCCCCTGGCACTGAACGGCAAAGACCTGATCGGCTGCGCGCAAACCGGCACCGGCAAGACCGCCGCCTTTGCCCTGCCAATCTTGCAGCGCTTCCCCGACACCGGCCCCCGGCCGCGCGCCCTCATCCTGGCTCCCACGCGCGAGCTGGCCTGCCAGATCGAGGCCAGCTTCCGCTGCTACGGGAAGTACGTTGCCGCCCGCGTCTGCGTCCTCTACGGCGGCGCCGGCATCAAGCCGCAGATTCAGCAACTGGCCCAGGGCGTAGACATCATTGTCGCTACCCCCGGCCGCCTGATGGACCACCTGGAGCGCCGCAGCGTCGATCTCTCCGGCGTGCAGGTGCTCGTCCTCGACGAGGCCGACCGCATGCTGGACATGGGCTTCGAGCCGCAGGTGCGTGCCATTGTGCGTGCGGTGCCCCAGGAGCGGCAGACGATGCTCTTCTCGGCCACCGTTCCCCCGGCAATCTTGCAGTTGGCACAGCGCTACCTGCGCGCCCCCGAGCAAGTCGCCGTGGAGCGCAGCGGCGCCACGGTGGAGACCGTGGACCAGGTGATCCACATGGTGGCGCCGCGGCAGAAGACCGACCTGTTGGTGCGCCTGCTGGAGCGGGAGCAGCCCGCGACGGCACTGATCTTCACCCGCACCCGGCGCGGCGCCGACCAGTTGGCCCGCCTGCTGCGCCGCAAGGGGTTCGGCACCGAGGCGATGCATGGCGACCTGACCCAGAGCCAGCGCGACCGGATTATCAAGGGGTTCCGCACCCGCCGGGTGAAGCTGCTGGTGGCCACCGACGTGGCGGCGCGCGGCCTCGACATCCCGCACATCAGCCACGTCATCAACTACGACGTGCCGGAGAACGCCGAGGACTACGTGCACCGCATCGGACGAACCGCCCGCGCCCAGCGCACTGGGGTGGCGATCACTCTGGCCAGCGCCAAAGACGAGGCCGCGCTGGCCGGCATCGAACGCCTGGTGGCGCAGAGCATTCGCCGCGAGCGCCTGGACGGCTTCGAGTACGAGCACGATACCTCGCACATCACCGCGCAGGCGCGCGGCCACGGAGGCGGCGGCCGCAACACCCGCCGCACCGACGCGATCCTGGCCTACCTCGACCGCCGCTACGGCGCCGCGGCCCGCGCCGCCCGCACTTGAGAATCAGTCTCCGCGGCCGCCCCACCGAGGGTCTCCCCGCCGGGCGCCCGGTGCCCGCGGCACTGTGGGCGCGCCGGTTCGCCAACAAGCCCTCAACCCCTCCGGGCTGCGTTCCGACTAATAGAGTGGAGGGCGAGTGAGGAGGTGGGTGCCATGGGGTGCGGCGCGCGTCTGGTGGAGGAAGCAGGAGCAGCCTGGATCGTGGGGGGCGATCCCGTGGAGGTGGATACCCTTGCCGCGCGGCTGAGAGCCGAGGGGCGGGCGGTAAGTGACCGTCTGGCGTGTGTGGTCGTCCGCCAGAACGGCCGCAGCGAAACGAGTTACACCCGGCTGTGCACCCACCACCGCTGGGAGGGGGGCGATCCCCCTCCCGCGTAGTACTCCGCCCGCCGGCAACAGGAGATCGGGGCCAGGCGTCCAATACACCTGTTGTGCCCTATGGCACACGCCAGTACCCACATTGGAAGCCACGGAAGAAGTGAGGCCCCACGGATGGAGAATCCGATTGTTTGTAAGTTTGGCGGTACCTCGGTAGCCAGCGCTGCCCAGATCCGCAAGGTGGAAGCGATTGTGCGGGCCGATCCCCGGCGCCGCTTTATTGTGCCCTCCGCGCCGGGCAAACGCCACGCCAACGACAAGAAGATCACCGACCTCCTCTACACCTGCCACCAACTCGCCGCGCAGGGGCTCTCGTTCCAGGAGCCATTCCAGCTCATTCGCGAGCACTACGGAGAGATCGTCCGCGGCCTGGAGGTGAGCACGCCGCTCGATACCGAACTGGAGACGATCGCCGCCGCGATCCGCGACGGCGCCAACCGCGACTACGTCGCCTCGCGCGGCGAGTACCTCTCCGGCCTGATCCTCGCCGATCTCCTCGGCGCTCGCTTTGTGGACCCCGCCGACGGCATCCGGCTCACCGCCGATGGCCGCCTCGACCCGGCCTCCTACGCGCTGCTGGCCCCCCTGCTTCAGGGAGAGGGCCTCTTCGTGGTGCCGGGGTTCTACGGCCGCGGCGCCGACGGGCAGATCCGCACCTTCAGCCGCGGCGGCTCCGACATCAGCGGCGCCGTGGTCGCCCGGGCCGTTGGCGCCGCCGTCTACGAGAACTGGACCGACGTGTGCGGCCTGCTAATGGCCGACCCGCGCACGGTGCCGGAAGCGCGCACCATGCGGGAAGTGACTTACCGCGAGCTGCGCGAGCTCTCCTACATGGGGGCATCGGTCTTCCACGAGGAAGCGATGTTCCCGGTGCGGCAGGCGAACATCCCGATCAACATCCGCAACACCAACGAGCCGGACGATCCGGGCACCCTCATCCTGCCGACGCGAGACGCCTCGGCCACGCCGATTGTCGGCATCGCCGGCCGGCCGCACTTCTGCATGCTCTTCATCGAAAAGGAGCTGATGAACAAGGAGCGCGGCTTCGGGCGCAAGGTGCTGGAGATCATCGAGGATCACGGCATCAGCTTTGAGCACGCGCCCACCGGCATCGACTCGATGTGCGTCATCTTCCGCGAGGAGGAGCTGGACAGCCAGGCCGAGCACATCATCGCCGATATCGAGCACGCGCTGAAGCCGGATCGCGTGGAGATCATCAGCGGACTGGCGCTGATCGCTACCGTCGGCGAGGGGATGGCCTACCGGGTGGGCACCGCCGCCCGGCTCTTCACCGCCGTTGCCGCCGCTGGCGTCAACGTGCGCGTCATCGCCCAGGGCTCTTCCGAGATCAACATCATCATCGGCGTCGACGAAAAGGACTTCCCCACCACGGTTCAGGCGATTTACCACGCCTTTGTGAAATAGCCAGGGCGGGTAGGGGCGCCTCTTCACGCGCCCCCACCCGCC
>JAAZEB010000387.1 GCA_012512505.1 Armatimonadota bacterium
CGGCTGGCCCACAGCGCCAGGGTGCCGGCCACCAGCCAGAGCGCGTAGACCGCCAGCCGGGGGAGCAAGAAGAGATCGCGGCCAAACAGCGACACCGCCAGGATGAGGAGGGCTGCCCCGTTCTTCAGGTAAGGCCCCCGCTGATCTCCAAACACCGCCCCGGGCAGATACAGCACCGCCGCGGTGTAGGCAAGCCCCAGCACTGCCAGGCCCACCCCGAGATAGAACGCCAGTCCGTGCATGCTCACCCTTCAGGCGCGGCGCGGACCGAGAATGGCCGCCACCAGCGCGGTGACCTTCGCTAGCTCCACCGGCTTGGTCAGGTACATTGTCGCGCCCGACTTGATCCCTTCCACGATCTGCTGGTCGGTTCCCAGCCCAGTCAGCAGGATCACCGGCAGGTCGCGCGTTTCCGGCGCACTGCGCAGCAGCTTGAGCACCTGCAGGCCATCCACCCGGGGCATTCGCACATCCATGACCACCAGATCGGGGCAGTCGCGCTCAATGGCGTCCAGCGCCTGCTGGCCGTCGAACGCGGCAGCGACGTGGTATCCCTGAAGCTCCAGGGCCTCGCAGATCCCCTCGGTGATGGCCGGCTCATCATCCACCATCAGGATCTTCTGCGCGGAGTTGTCCATGGTTGACCTCCCTCGGAAGCGTGCGCAGGGCCAGGAGTACGATGCGTCAGCCCGGGAGGTGCGGACGCACGCTCGTGCCGCGGCAGCAGCCTGGCCCGCGATCACCCAGGGATCGGCCGGCGGCTGAACGATAGCGGCAGCCCGGTGCGGCGCTGCGGCGCTTTGGTATTATAACACCTGGCGGCCGGCCTGTAAACGGCCGCCACGCCGCCACGGCTGGGCTCCGAGACTGGGAACCTCTTGCCGCCCGGCATTCCTGGGCACGCCACCGGGGCAAAGCGTTTGCACACCGCCCGGTGACCGGCGCATAGCGGGTGGCGTTGTTCACCAGCAGGCCTCAAGAATACCGGTCGACGGTGGCGGCGGCCAGGCTGGCGGCACGGTAGCAGCGGAGGGCGGCCCGGCCGCCGCCGGCGTGGGTCAAGCGGTCGCGCACTGCCGCCAGCTTACGGGCGAGCACCGCTTCCGCCTCGGCGGCCAGGGTGGCGGCGGCCCGCGCGGCGTTCATCGCCCGCTCCCATTCCGCCGGGGGCAGCGGCGCCCGCCCGGACGACTGGAGACGGGCGATCTGCTGAAGCAGCGCCTCCCGCTCCGCCAGCAGGTGCTCCAGGCGGTCCAGATCCTCGGTGGCAGCACACGCCACCTGCTGCCGGCAGAGGGCGCCCAGGCGCTCGTACAGCTCCGCTAGGTTCATCGTGGTGGCTCCCGGAGTGCTCGCGCGCGATGGCACCGGCGGCCCGGCACCGTCGCGCGCGGCATGATGGTGGGCGGCAAACCGGGGAGGGCTGCCACCCACCCGCAGCCGGTCAGGCGGTGAGGGCCAGCGGCGCCGCCTCGGGCTCGGCGACCGCGGGCGCCGCCAGTTGCGCCGCCGCGTCGGCCCACGCGCCCCGCAGGTCGGTGAGCAGGCCGCAAACTTCCACCACGGCCGAAAGGTCGTCACAGGAGACGGCATCACAGAGGCGGTTGTAGCAGTACTCGTAGACCCGGAGCAGGCAAATGGCCAGCTCGCCGCCCTGCTGCAGGTTCAGCGAGGAGAGAAGGGCCAGCAGCACGCTCTGGGCGCGGTCGAGGTAGTAGCGCTGTCCGGGGGCGTTCTCCTCCTCCATGGCGGCGCGCGCCCCGTGCAGGAAGCGGATCGCCCCGTCGTAGAGCAGGATTACGCGCTCGCCCGCCGAGGCGTGCTGCACCCGCTGCTCCTGGTACTGCCAATATGGATTCTGCATCGACATCTGCCTCATTACTTCACTTCCCTCACTTCTGCGCCTTCCCGAGAGTGCTCAGCGACGCGATCTGCTGCGACAGGCTGGCACTTTGCGATTGTAGCTGCGACAGGAGCGATTCCATGCGGTTGAACTGCGCGCGGAGGCGCTCCTGCAACACGGCCAGCCGCTCCTCGGCCCGCTTCATATCCTCGGTGACATCCTCGATCTCGTCCTGCACGGCCGCCCGCGCGCGCTCCACGGCGGACTCCGTGCCGCTGGTAAACCGTTCGATCAGTTGGTCAAGCTGGCTGGCCACCCCACGACTGAAGACCACCACCCCCTGGTCGCCGGGCGTGGTGGCAGTAATCTGCAGCACCAAGCCGGCGGTGTTCGGGTTGCCGGCGGCGCCAGTCAGCATCTGGCCGGAGCCGGTGGCCGCCTCACCGTTGATGGTGCCCGCCACGTTGACGCCGGTCTGCCCGGTGCCGCTCCCCGCCTCTCCCGCCGGCTGCGAGTCGGACACCAAGAGGGTGCCAATACCCGAGCAGCCGGTTGACGGCGTCGTCCCGCCGTTAGAGCGGTTGGAGACGACCGAGACCGAATAGGCAGAGCCGTACTGGGCGCACTCCAGGGTGAGATAATGGCCGCTGCCGGTGCCATCCGCCCCGGTCGCACGCGCGATCACCCCGGTTCGCGAAGACACCGCGTTGATGGCGGCGATCACCTGCTCCTGGGTCATGCCGGCGGTGAGGGTGACATCGTGGCCATTGATCGTGAGCGTCTCCCCCAGGGCCAGCACCTCGGTCTGCGCCACCCCCGCCGTCACGCGCGAGCGGGTGGCTACCTGGGAGATCGACACCGCGTAGCCGGCCGGACCGGAGGAGCGAGTCTCTTTGGTGCTACTGACGTAGCGCACGCTCGACTGAGACGGCTCGCCGACGGCGGCAAACAGCTTCGCCACGCCGCTCGGGTCGGACTGCAGGGCGCGGAGCAACTCGGCGCCGTCCAGCTCGAGCCGGCCGTCTCCCTGCATCGTGATCCCTACCTGCGAGAGGATGCTCATGGCCGCGGGGGCGCCCGGCACCGGGGTGCCCACCACGCTGAGCAAGTCGTCCTGGATCAGGAGCAGCGAGGGGTCGCCCAGCAGTGGCCCGCCGGTGTTGGTCGTGGTATCGAACCGCCCCTGGGCGGCGATGAACTCCACCACCGCGTTGAAGGAGGCCACCCACTCCTCGACGGCGTTTTGGATCGAGCTGGAATCGCGCGTCACGGTGAGGCGGACCGGCTTCGCCGGATCGGCCGCGGCCAGGTGGAGGGTAACGCCCGGGATGAGGTCGGTGATGGTGTTGGTCGCCTTGGAGACGGTGAGGGCGCCAGCACCCTCGCCCAGCCGCACCAAGGCGTCGCGGCCTTCCTGCAGCGTGGCGAAAGTGGGGGCTGTGCCGCCGGAGAGGTCGCAGCTCACCGTGATGGCATTGCTCGCGCCCGAGTTGTTGGCGGTGAGCACCAGCCGGTAGGGGCAGCCGGCGCTGCCGTCGTTGATGATGGAGGCGGTAACCCCCGCGCCAGCGCGGTTGATGGCGTCGCGCAGGCCGGCCAGGCTGTTGTTGCTGGCATCCACCGTGATCGTGGTTTCCGGGGCCGAGCCCACCCGGAAGGTCACGAAACCGGTGCCCAGGCTGGGCGAGGCGGTGTCGGCGTAGCCCTGGCTCAACGTCTGGTGGGCCTGGGCGGTTTGGAGGACGGTCACCGTGTAGAGGCCCGGGGCAGCGTCGGGGCTGGTCGCCACGGTGGCTACCTCCGTGTTGCTGCTCACCCCGGTCGTGCGGCCGAACGTCGTGGCCTGCTTCAGCGCGGCGGTGGCATTCTTCAGGGAGGAGAGGTGTCCCTGGAGCGAGTCCCAGGCCTCCAGCTTCTTCTGCAGAGTGGTCTTGCGACCCTGCAGCCGCACCTGGGGCGCGCGGCGCAGCAGGGTGAGCTGCGAGACGATGCTGTCGGTATCCAGTCCGGAGATGATGCCGCCGACGGAAGCACTGCCCGACATGCTGATCCTCCTGGGGCAGAAGCCGGGCGACACGGGCCCGGCCCCAGCGCGGGGTGGGGCGCGGGCCGCAGGGCCCGCGCCCATCTAGAGGGCGCCGCACAAGGTCGTGCGCGGCGCGCCGCACGAGACTACCGCAGGAGCGACAGGAGCTGCTGCGGCAACTGGTTGGCTTGGGCCAGCATCGCGGTGCCGGCCTGCATCATGATGTTGTGACGGGTGAACTGCACCATCTCCGCCGCCATGTCCGCGTCACGGATCGAGCTTTCGGAGGCCTGCAGGTTCTCCTTGGCAATCCCCAGCGAGTTGATGTTGCTTTCCAGCACGTTGCGCTGGAAGGCGCCCAGTTGGGCACGCTGAGTGGAGATCTGCTGGATCGCCGCGTCGAGGATCTTGATGGCATCTTGCGCGCCATCCAGGGTGGTAATGTCGATGTCCGCGACGCTGCGCGCGCCCGTCACCAGCCCGGTCGCGGTGGTGCCGAGCTGGTCGGCGGCGACGCTGGTCAGCGACTGCGAGATGAGCTGGCCGGCGTTGGCGCCCACCTGGAAGGTGAGCGAGCCCTGGTTGACCGTCACGCTGGCAACGGCGGTGCCGGTGAAGTTGACGGCCGCCCGGAGCTGCAGGCCGGCGGTGTTGGCGTTGCCGGAGTTGCCGGTCAGGATCTGGCCAACGCCGGTGCAGTCCTCGCCGTTGATCGTCCCGGCAACGTCGGTGCCGCCGATGGCAGCGGCATAGTTGCCAACGCCGCCACCGCCGCTCGCCACGTGCAGCTCATCGACAAAGCCGATCCCCAGGTTGGCCGTGGAGGCTGCCTCGGTGATGCTGCTGGTGATGGTGACGCGGGCATTGGCGGCCGAGCCATAGGCAGTGTTCGTGAAGACGATCTTGGCGTTCTCCTCGAGGGAGGCCTGAACCCGCACGCCCGCCGCGATCACCGCGCTGTTGATCTTGCGGACCACCGTGTCCAGCGAGTCGCCAGCTTGCAGGGAGACCGAGGTGGAGCGATTGCCGTTGGTCACGTCGGTGATCGTCAGCGTCTCGGCCTTGGCCAACCGGGAGGAACCGCTGGCCGTCACGGCCGCGCTCGTCATGGCCGAAGCCGCGGTCACCCCGGTGAACGCCTCCACGATGGCGGCGGTGCCGCTGGCTCCCTGACCATTGATCGCCTGCACGGTCAGGCTACCGTCGGTGGCGTTCAGCGTGTTCGTGGTGAAGGTCAGCTTGCCGGCGGCATCCAGGCCGGCGGTGATCTTCTGGCTGAGGAAAGCGTCGCCGTTGATGCGGTCCACCACATCCTGCACCGTCTCGTTGGCATAGATGCGGATGTTGTAGGTGCTGCCTCCCACCGCGTCGCCAGCGAACTGGAGCTGCCCGAAGTCGGCACCCGTGATCGTGTTTTTGCTGTTGTCGGCGGCAGCACCAGCGGTGATCTGCTGCACCTGGCGCGCCGAGCTGGTGACGCTCGCCCGCGTGGCGACGGCGGTGATGTCCACCGAGTAGGTGCCCGCCTTGGTCATCGCGGTGCCGCCGGTGACCGTGATCAGGCCGTTGGTGGACGTGCCGGTGATGCCGGAGGTGCCATCAAGCAGGCGCTTGTCACCGAACATGGTCGTCGAGGCGATCCGGTTCAGCGACGCGATGGCCGACTGGATGTCCGCCTGGTCGGCGGCAAGCGCCTCGGCGCTGTTAACGCCGGTGTTGCTCGCGTGGACGGCCAGCGTCCGCATCGACTTGAGGAGGTTGTTCACCTCCGCCAGCGCGCCCTCCGCCGTCTTGATGAGGTTGATGGCGTCGTTGGAGTTGGCAATCGCCTGCCCCAGGCCGTCCACCTGGGCACGCAGGTACTCGGAGATCACCAGGCCGGCCGGGTCGTCTGCGCCACCGTTGATGCGGAAGCCAGACGACAGCCGGTTGACCGACTTGCTCATCGCGTTGTCGGTGTTCATCAAGTTGCGATGAACGTTCAACGCACCGATGTTCTGGTTGATCCGAAGCGACATGGTTCCGATCCTCCTTGATCGTGACTGCCGGGGCGCTTCCATCGCCCCGTCGGCATCGTGCCGTCTCTGCTGCCGACCCTCCCGCGGCTCTGGCGCCCGGTCTCCCCCTTTCCACCGCTGGCTCCTGGCCGGCTCCCGACTGTATTCGGCAGGCCCGCGTTAGTGGCTTAAGGCGGCCGCCCGCCGTCGGGGCCACCGGGGCTCCCCCCCACCGCTTCGCGGGCAGGAGTTGGGGGCAGCCATAGGGAACACCCCCCCGGTAGCATCGCTGGCGCCGGCCACCCTACCAGCCCGATGTAGGAGGGGGCTGCGGTCGGAGTGCCGGCCTCTGGCCGGCGACACCGGGCCAGGGGTGGCCCTGGCATATCAGGAGGGGGCCGGCGAGACGCCGGCGATCCGGTCGCTGGCGAATTACAGAACAATCAGGAGAAAGAGCATGGAGAAACGACTGGCGATAAACGGGGGACCCCGCGCGATCCCAGAGGGCACGATTCAGCCGTGGCCTCCGGTCGACGCCGCTGACGAGGAGCAGGTGCTGGCATCCCTGCGCGGGCACCAGCACGCTTTCGGCCCGAACTGCCAGGCTTTCCAGGAGGAGTTCGCCGCCTGGAACGGGAACCGCTATGCCATCACCACCAACTCCGGCACCGCCGCGCTGCACATGGGCTTGGTCGCCTGTGGCTGCGGCACCGGCGACGAGGTGATCGTGCCGGCCTACTCCTGGTCTTCGTCGGCCACCTGCGTCATGCAGCACAACTGCATTCCCGTCTTTGTCGACATCGACTTCGCCACGATGAACCTGGACGTGGATCGCCTCGAGGAAGCGATCACGCCGCGCACCAAGGCGATCATCGTCGTCCACCTGCATGGCCTGCCGGTGAACATGGAGCGGGTGATGGCGATCGCCCGCAAGCACGGCCTCAAGGTGGTGGAGGATGCCTGCCAGGCGCACGGCGCGCGCTGGCGCGGCAAGAAGGTTGGCACCTGGGGTGACTGCGCCGCCTTCAGCTGCAACCAGAACAAGCTCCTCTGCTCCGGCGAGGGCGGCATCTTCGTCACCGACGACGAGGAGATGCTGGCGAAGGCCCAGTCGCTGTGGTCGTTCGGGGAGAGCCGCAGTCCGGTGGAGAGCCGCGACTACCACGTCTACGCCATGGGGTGGATGTACCGGAACAACGACCTGACGGCGGCGTTTGGGCGCGCGCAGCTCCGCAAGCTGGATGGCTACCTGGAGGCGATCCGCGCCAGCGCGGCGGTGCTGACCGAGAACCTGCAAGGCGTTCCCCACCTGATCCTGCCGGTGGAGCCGGAAGGCGCCCGCCACAACTGGTACAACTACACCCTCCGCTTCGACATGGAGAGCCTGGGGCACGTTCACGACGCGAGCGCGTTCCGCTACAAACTGGTGGAGGCGATGCAGGCCGAAGGGGTCGACACGGGCGTCTGGCAGGGCTACATCCTGCCGGCGATGACCGTCTTCCAGGCGAAGAACGGCTACGGGAAGGGCTGCCCCTGGGATTGCCCACACGCGGCCCCGGTGGACTACTCGCTGGAACGCTTCCCGGTCGCGCAGCGGCACTGTGACACGCACACCGGAATGACCGTGCCCTTGCGCCCGCCCAACGGCCCCGAGGTAGCGCGCCTTACCGCCGCCGCGATCCGCAAGGTGATGGAGAACGTCGAGGAACTGCAGTGCTGAAAGCCGGCTTCGCCCAGGTAGACATCACTCCCCCGCCGGGCACCCGGAAGATCGGCTGGCTGCGGGAGATCATCGGCGAAACCACGCGGGACCCGCTCTACGCGCGGGTGGCAGTGCTGGATGGAGGTGACGAGGCCGTCGCCTTCATCCAGCTCGACACCCTCTCGATCCGCTGGACGCAGGTGAACGACATCCGCCAGCGGATCGCCGCGCGCTGTGGCTTCCCCGGCGACCACATCCTGGTGGCGGCCACTCACACCCACGCCGGACCGGCCGTTGCCCACTGCGGCGACGTTCGCCGAGACGAGGGCTACCTAGAAGAGATGGTTGCCCGGGTGGTGGACGCCTTCGCTACCGCGCTGGCGAGCCGGCAGGCGGCGACGGTGGGCCAGGGCAGCACGTTTGAGTTCGGGCTCTCGCACAACCGCCGCGTGGTGATGCGCGATGGCACCACCTGCACCCACGGCTCCTTCCTGGATCCCAACGCGCTCTTCCTGGAAGGGCCGATGGACCCGGAGGTGGCCGTGTTGGCCGTCCGCGGCCAGCAGGGGAATCTCTTGGGCGCCCTGGTCAACTTCGCCTGCCATCCGGTTCACCTGGGGCCGGATCCCTGCTTCTCCGCCGGCTTCCCCGGGGTCTTTGCCGCGGCGATGCAGACGGCCGGATGCCCGGTGCCACTCTTCCTCAACGGCGCCGCCGGCAACCTGCACACCAGTGACCCGATGCATGGCACCGCCGGCCAGCCGATGGAGGTGGTGGGCGAGACCCTGGCCCGCGCGGCGCTGCGGGTGATCGAAACGATCCCCTTCAGCGACCAGGTGACCCTGGGTGCCCGCTCGCGGACGGTGGCCCTCTCCTACCGGCAGATCAACGAGGCCGAGGTGACCGGCACCACTCGCGGCGCCCAACGCTTCGTGGACCCCGCCATCTACGAGCGAATCATCCCCGGGCTGCTGCAGCGGATCCGCGAGCGCGGCACGCAGCCGGCCGAGGTGCAGGCACTGCGCGTGGGCGACCGGGCCTTCGTGGGCATTCCCGCCGAGTACTTCGTGGAGCACGGGCTGCGCATCAAAGAGGAAACGCACCCCGCGCACACTCTGGTCGTTGGGTGGGCCAACGGGATGGTTGGCTATGTGCCTCACCGCGACGCCTTCCGCCGCGGCGGCTACGAGACTACCTTCGGGCCGGTGAGCCGGCTGGCGCCCGAGGCGGGAGACCAGTTGGCCGACTGCGCCATCTCCCTGGTGAAGGAGCTGTGGGCGGCAGACCCGCGCTGACCGCTGCGCGAAGGAAGCACGCTGCCGGCAGCAGCGCCGCACGAGAGAGACCGTGATACTGGAGATCCTGATCCGCACCGTGGAGCTGGTGGCGCTGCTGGGGGCCATCCTGTACGCGAAGCGCCGGGGTGCCCTGCGCGCCCACCGCCGCGATCTGCCGCAGGCCGCTCTCATCTTGCTGCTGTGGGCCGCGTTCGCCTGGGTGCGCTACTGAGTGGGTGCCCCCATTCC
>JAAZEB010000388.1 GCA_012512505.1 Armatimonadota bacterium
CCAGCACCGGGTCGTGTGAGGCCAGGGCGACCCGGCTTGGCCCGCCGGCCAGGCGGTCGATCACGGCCAGGCAGCCGCGGCGGGCATCCTGCTCGGGCCGGCCTGGCTCACGCCACTGGCCCTTCACCACGCGCACGCGCAAGCCCCACTCCAGGGCACGCTCGGCATCGCGCTGGCTGCGTTCCCACCGCCCGGGAAGGGTGCAGCCGAGGTTGCGGTACTCCGGCAGCAGGTCGGCGATCAGGGCAAAGGTGGGATCCGCCGTTTCCGGCCCGTGAGAGTCGAAGTGGAGGCCCAAGCCGGCGCGCTGTGCCTCTCGGGCCACCGTGCTGGCCAGCGCGCGCGAGTAGCCCAGTTCAGGCGCCTTCACAGAGAGGTACCATCCCGGCGTGGCCGCGCCCCCCTGGCGCAGCGCCTGGCAGTACGCCTCGGCCACTGCCGCGGGCTCCGTGCCCACCGGGCTCCAGTGGCAGAGGGTGACCGTGAAGCCCTGGCGGGAGAGCGCTTCGCTGGCGCGCAGGGCATCGGCCAGATGAGGCCCCGCCACGTAGCCGCGCGCGGCCACGGCGGCCAGCGGCGTCCAAACGCGCCACAGGGCGTCGCGGGCGCGGGCTTTGATCGCCTCGCCCGCCGGCCCGGCCGCCTCCCTCGTCGCCCCCGTCTGGTTCGTTTGCTGCTCCGCCATTGGCGCTTGCCCCTCTCGGCTGTTTGGGAACCGGATCTGCAAGAACGCTGCCGCTGGCCCGGCGCCGCACGCCGCGCACCTGGTTTGCCGTGCGGGCATCGCTTCTGGTATACTGGATGCTAAGTCTCGCATACGCCGAAGAGTGATGAATGAGAATCGATGATGAGCAATCCGGCAAACCCGATCATTGTGCAAAGTGACCGCTCCGTGCTGCTGGAGGTGGATTGCCCGTTGTATGAGGAGGCACGCGACGGGCTGGCGCAGTTCGCGGAGCTGGTGAAGTCTCCGGAGCATATCCACACCTACCGAATCACGCCGCTGTCGCTGTGGAACGCGGCGGCGGCAGGAATGCCGGCCTCGGAGATGATCGCCGTTCTGCAGCGCTACGGCAAGTATGATCTGCCAGAGACCGTCCGCCAGGAGATCCTCGAGAGCGTCGGCCGTTACGGGCTGCTCAAGCTCACCCAGGGCGACGACAGCCTACTCCTCACGGCCGCCGATGATCTCTTGCTCGACGAGATCCTCTCCTACGACGGGCCGCGCCCCTTCCTGGGATCGCGGCTGGACCGCCACACGGTGCGCGTCCATCCGATGCACCGCGGCTTGCTCAAGCAGGCGCTGATCAAGCTCGGCTACCCGGTGGAGGACCTGGCCGGCTACGTGACCGGCGATCCGCTGGCCCTGCGCCTGGGCGAGCGCACCCGCAGCGGCGAGCCGTTCGCCCTGCGCCGCTATCAGCACCAGGCCGTGGATGCCTTCTACGCGGGCGGCAGCGCGCGCGGCGGCAGCGGTGTGGTGGTGCTCCCCTGCGGCGCCGGGAAGACCCTGGTTGGCCTGGGGGCGATGGAGAAGGTGGGGGCGCACACTCTGATCGTGGCTACCAACACCGTGGCGGTGCGCCAGTGGATCCACGAGATCCTGGAGCGCACCAACCTCCGGCCAGACGAGGTCGGCGAGTATACCGGCGATCAGAAGGAGATCCGCCCGGTCACCGTGACCACCTACCAGGCGCTCACCTACCGGCGGCGCAAGGATGCCGAGTTCGAGCACCTGCGCCTGTTCCACGAGCGCAACTGGGGCCTGATCATTTACGATGAGGTCCACCTATTGCCGGCGCCGGTCTTCCGCGTCACCGCGGAGATCCAGGCGCGGCGGCGGCTGGGTCTGACGGCGACGCTGGTGCGCGAGGATGGCCGCGAGGACGACGTGTTCAGCCTGATCGGGCCGAAGAAGCACGACGTTCCCTGGCGGGAGCTGGAGCGGCAAGGGTGGATCGCCCAGGCGCTCTGCTACGAGCTGCGGGTTCCCCTGCCCGAAGAGCGGCGCCGGGCCTACGCCCTCGCACCGATGAAGGACAAATACCGCATCGCCGCGGAGAACCCGCTGAAGATCCGGCTGGCGGAACAGCTCGTGGAGCGGCATCGGCACGACCAGGTGTTGATCATCGGTCAGTACCTGGAGCAACTGGAGGAGATCCGGCAGCACTTTGGCGCGCCGCTGATCACCGGCAAGACGCCCAACCGCGAGCGCGAGCAGCTCTACGAGCGCTTCCGCACCGGCGAGCTGAAGCTGCTGATCGTCTCGAAGGTTGCCAACTTCTCCATCGACCTGCCGGACGCCAACGTCGCCATCCAGGTCTCCGGCACCTTCGGCTCGCGCCAGGAGGAGGCGCAGCGCCTGGGGCGCATCCTGCGGCCCAAGACCAACACGGCCCCGGCGCGCTTCTACACCCTGGTCACGCACAACACCCGCGACCAGGAGTTCGCCAACAACCGCCAGCTCTTCCTCACGGAGCAGGGCTACCAGTACAATATCCACGAGGGGCTGCCCCCGGCGGAAGATGCCGCCCCCGCGCGGCGGCCCGCGCTGGCCGGCGTGTAGCGCCCTTCCAGGAACGGACGGCACACCCCGGAGGTGCCGCCCCGGACGCAGGAGTTGCCGCGGCCGCCGCGAAAGCTGGGGGCAAACCCCGGCTGGGCAAACTGATCAGGAGGAGCGATGGAACGAGTCGCGATCGTGGGCGCGTCGAGCAACCGCGCGAAATACGCCAACCGGGCCGTCCGCGCCTATCTCGCCCGGGGGTTCACCGTCCACCCCGTTCATCCCCGCGAGACGGAGGTAGAGGGGCTACCCACCTACCGCTCGGTGCTGGAGATCCCCGGGCCGGTGGATCGCGTGGTCCTCTACGTGCCGCCGGCAGTGGGCCTAAAGGTGATTGAGGAGGTGGCTCAGAAGGGCGTCAAGGAGCTGTGGGTCAGCCCCGGCGCCGACAGCCCAGAGCTGCTCGCTCGCGCCGCGGCATTGGGGCTGGAGCCAACGGTGGCCTGCAGCCTCCTCGCCCTGGGGGAACCGCCCGCCACGGAGTGAGGATGGCGGCGATGACCGGCAGGAGGGTCTGGCGATGGAACTCACGGAAACGGCAGCCACACTCGGCGTCGGCACGGGAGACGAGCGCGTCTTGCTGCGCCTGACGCCGCACGCCCTGACCGCCGAGGTCTCGCCCGAGTATTGGGCGCGCATCGCCGAGGAGCTGCGGCGCCGCCTCGATGACGGCACGCTCGTCGGCGGCGCCCTCGGCGCGGTGACCACCCGCTCGCTGCCCCACCTGAAACGTTGGTACCTCGGCCCGCACGATCTCGCCCTGGTCGACGTCACCTTCGACGGGCAGACGGTGCGCGTGTGCCGCCACGGCCTGGGCGACCTGTTCGGCGGTGCCGTGCCCTCCGTGCGAGACAACTCCTGGTATGCCACCCTGGACGCCGTCGGCGGCGCCTGGAGCGAGGGGTTTGATCCGCAGGAGGCGCAAGCGTTCGTCGAGCGTTTCCACGCGCTGCGGGAGGAGCGCCTTCGCTCGCTGGGCTACGGCCTCGGGGTGGCGACCCGCACCCTCGCCGCGGCGGTCGGCGTGGCCGGGATCGTTGCCGCCGTCGCCTGGACGATGCGCGGGCCAAAGAAGCCGTCGTAGCCGCAGGCGCCGCGGGACGCACTCCAGCACGCCTCTACGGCAGCGCCCGACGCGCGGCTTCCCGCACCTTCGCCGCCTTGTCGCGCTGCGCCAGGCGCCGGAGGAGGGCCAGCACCTCTTCGTCCGGAAAGAGGGCGAGGGCGGCGGCCGCGGCGGCACGCACCGATGCCCGGCTGTTCGAGGCCGCCTCCATCAGCGCCGCGCGCGCCTCGTCGGAGCGGAGGTTGCCCAGGGCGATGGCGACCGCCTCCAGGGCCGTGTCCGGCCCGGTTTCCAGGCACTCCCGCAGCAGCGGCAGCACCTCCGGCCGGCGGGTGCGCGCCAGGGCAAGCGCGGCGCTGCCGCACAGGTAGGCCCGCGCGCCGCCGTGCCCCGGCTCGTCGTCACCCACCTCCCAACCGCGGCAGGCGCGCAGGTAGGGCGCCACTAGCGGCACCGCCTGCTCTGGATCCAGCGTCACCGCCGCGTTCATGCAGGCCACCACCAGGTCCGGCTCGATCTGCTCGCGGCTGGGTGGCGGCACGGCCGGCGCCGCCGTGGGCAGCCAGGACGCAGAGAGCCCGGGCGCCACCGCGGTGGGTCCATCGCTGCGCAGGGCGATGCCGCCGGCCAGCCGCAGCGCCAGCGGCACCATGCCGGCCGGGTCTCCCAGGTGGCCGAGCGCCTCGGCGGCTGCCCTGGTGGGCTCCACCCACTGGAAGCCGCTTTCGGTGGGAATCAGGTCGAACAGGAGCAGCGAGAGAGCGTAGAGCGCGCCCGGGGGGCGGAGCTGGGCCAGCGCCAGGGCACAGTTGCCACGCAGGCCGGTGGCCATATCCACCAGCGCCACGCCGTCCTGCTCCACTTGCACGGTGCGCATTCCCAGGAAGAGCGCGTCGGTCGCCCGGGCGTCGTCCAGCTTGCCGAAGGCGACCGCCAGTTCGTTGCGGACGCGGCAGCCGGGATCGCGCACCTTGCCCTCTTCCGAGAGCCAGCAGAAGTGCGCCACCATCTCCGGCACGGCCTCGTCGTTGCGCTGCTCCCCGAGCACGCGCGCCGCCTGCGCGGCCACGTAGCGCGAGCGGTCGCGCAATGCCTGCAAGAGCAGCGGCGTCGCCTCGGCCGGCTCCAACCGCGCCAACGCCTCCACTGCCCCGAGCCGCTCCTCGATTCGCCGCGACTGCAGCGCCCGCTGGATGTGCTCACTCATCGCCGCTCAGCCGGCCCTGGCGCTCCATGAAGGCCAGGACGTCTGAGAGCCGGAAGCGGCGCTGGTCACCGCCGGTGCGGAAGTGGGGCAACACGCCACGGTTGGTGTAGCGGCGCACCGTCATCGGGCACACGTTGAGGATGCGGGCGGTTTCCTCCAGGGTAAGCGGGGGATCGAGGAGGCGCTGGATCAGTTCGGCACGGGTCTCACGGAACCGTGAGTAGTAGCGCTGGGCGGTCTCCTTTTCCGGGCCGAGGAGCTGCGCGCGCACGTGTTCCGGCAGGTGCGCCAACGCCGGGGCCACCTCGCCCGTGGCCGGCGCGGGCGGCACCACTTGCCGGCGGCGCTGTCGGGGCCGCGCCGGCTTCTCCACCCCAGCCGCCGGGGCGTCTCCCGCCGCCGTCGGTGCTGGCTCCGCGGCCGGCGCCGGCTCCGGGGAAGCTGCCGGCGAGGGAGCCGTGGCCTCGGCGGGCGCCGGGGTTGGGCTTGGTGCCGGGGCCGGTTCGCGCGGCGGGGCCGTGGGAGCCACCGATGCCGGGCGGTTGTCGCCGGGTGGGGCAGGAGCTGGCTCGCGTGGTGGGGCGGCCGGCGTGCGCGTCAATGGCCGTACGGCGGGCACCTCCAGGGCCGGGCGAGGCGGGTCCGCCGAAGCCGCGGCGGGCGCGGGCGGCGCCTCGCTGGGAGCCGGCTCCGCCGGTGGGGCGGCCTCCCGCTGGCGTCGCTCCTCTTCCCTGCGCCGCTGTTCGCGGGCAACCTGCTCCAGGTGGCGGTACCAGTTCGCCAGCCGCTCCTGGGCCGAGCCCGGATTGCCCTCTTCCATGATTCACACCCCCTCTGTGAGGAACGGTTGCCCTGGCAACCAGCTACAGCAGCAGCATCGCGTCGCCGAAACTGAGGAAGCGGTAGCCGCGCTCCAACGCCTCCCGGTAGGCGTCCAGGATGCGCTCCCGGCCGGCGAAGGCGCTCACCATGATCAGCAGCGTCGAGCGCGGCGTGTGGAAGTTGGTCACCAGCGCGTCCACCACCCGGAAGCGATAGCCGGGGGTGATGTAAAGCTGCGTCTCCCCGGCGCCCGGCCGAACGCGCCCCGCCTCGTCGGCCACGCTTTCCAGCACGCGCGTCGTCGTCGTGCCCACTGCCACCACGCGGCCCGGCGTCGCGTTGATCACCGCGGCCGCCTCCGGCGAGACGAAGTAGCGCTCGACGTGCATGACGTGGGCAGCGATCGCTTCGACGCGCACCGGCTGAAACGTTGCCAGGCCGATGTGCAGCGTCACCCGCGCCACCGCCACCCCCAGCGACTGGGCCTGCGCCAGCAGCTCCGGCGTGAAGTGCAAGCCCGCCGTGGGCGCGGCGGCCGAGCCCGCGTGCGCGGCGTAGACCGTCTGGTAGCGCTCGCTATCGGCCAGCGGTTGGTGGATGTAGGGCGGCAGCGGCACTTCGCCGGCCGCCAGGAGCGCCGCGTCGGCATCCTCAGCGCCGCTGACGCGCACCACGCGCCCGCCGGCGGCGGTCCGCGAGAGCACCTCCACCTGCAGATCGCCCCGCGGCACGTAGAGGCGGGCGCCGGGTGGCACGCGGCGGCCGGGGCGCACGGAGGCTTCCCACTCTCCCGGGGCGCGCCGGGCCAGCAGGAGCAGCTCCACGCGCCCACCCGTCTCCTTCACTGCGCGCACGCGCGCCGGGATGACGCGGGTGTCGTTGAGCACCAGCGTGTCGCCGGCCTGCAGGTAGTTAAGCACCTCGCGGAAAACGCGGTGCTCACGGGCGCCGGTGTCGCGGTGCAGCACCAGCAGCCGGGAGGCGTCGCGCGGCACCATCGGCACCTGGGCGATCGCCGCTTCGGGCAACTCGTAGTCAAACTGGGAAAGGAGCATCGCTCTGATCGAACCTCAGCGTCGGCTGAACAGTGAAACGAGATAAAGAAGCACCGTCAGCAGCACGCTGATGAGGATCGAAGTGGCAATCGGGATGTAGACGGTCACGTGGTCGCGCCGGATCAGCACATCGCCCGGCAGCCGCCAACCCTGTCCTCCCGCCAGCCGCGACACTCCCACCATGAACAATCCGGCCAGGGCAATGAGAAGGCCCACGCCAATCAGCATCCTGCCCAGTAAGTTCAAATCCATACGGTACTTCTACCCGTGGCTGGGCGCTATGAAGCGCCCGTCGCCTCCTGGGCCCGCTGCAACTCCTTCATGGCCTGCGTGTGCAGGAGCGCGGCGCTGGAACCCTCCACGGGGCGGTCACTCTCGTAGAAGCTCTGGTAGCCGAAGAGGCACTGCGTCAACAAGCTGAAGGCGAACACGCGCCGGCGGTGGGCATCGGCCAGCTCGGCGGGCGCCTTCAAGTCGGCCATCTCGGCGGTCAGCGCGTCGGCGCGGGCGCTCAGATCCTTCACGGCCGCGTAGGCTTCCTCGCGGGTGAGCTTCTCTTCTTTACGCTCGGCGGCGATTCGCGACGCTTCGGCGAGCAGGCTCTGTGCCTCCGCGTCGAGGGCGCTGGCGATCTGGCGGTAGCGTTCGCCATCGCCGGCACCAGCCGGGGTGCGCTGGGCCAGCAGCAGCTCGTGCAGCGCCTCGCGGTGCATCTGGCGCCGGCGGTAGAGCGCCGCCAGCTTCTCGTGCGGCACCGGGTTCTCGGCATCCAGCCGGGCCGCCTCCTGGTACTCCTTCTGCGCCTCCTCCAACTGACCCCGGCGCAGCAACAGGTCACCCAGCTTCAAGCGAAGGTCGGCGTCGTCCGGCTGGGCCTGGATCATGCGGCGGTACTCGGCGGCCGCCTCGTCGAGCATCCCGTTGGTCAGGTAGATATCGACCAGCGTCGAGCGCAGCTCCGGGTGGTTCGGGTCGATCCGTGAAGCACGCTTCAGTTCGGCGGAGGCCTCGCGCAACATGCTGCGCTGCAGGTAAACGCGCGCCAGGCGCACCCGCAGGTCGATGCTCATCGGCTGGATCGTCACCGCCCGGCGGTACTCAATCACGGCGCTGGCCGCGTCGCCGGCACGCTGGTAGGCATCGGCGAGGGCGATCGCGTAGGTGGCGTTTTGCGGGTCAAGCCGCGTCGCTCGCTCGAGGAGGGGCACCACCAGATCGAGACGGTCCTCCTGCAGGCTGCGCATCGCCTGGGTATAGTAGGTCTCCGCCTCGTCGGGGACGGCATTGGCGGGGGCACCGCTGCCAAGCGCCGCCAGCGCCCGCGCGGCCTCGCGGCCGGCGGCGGTCACCGCCTGCTCCAGGATGCGCGCTGCCAGGGCACGCCCGCGCTTGTCTACCTTCACCTGGCCGGTGCCGCTCCCCTCGATCACCTGCACCGCGCCGATGTTCGGCACCACCCGAATCTGCAACTGCACGCGGCCCTGCCCGCTGTCGAGCGCGAGGGTGCTCTCCACCAGGCGCGGGAAGAGCACGTAGCGTGCCCCGTAGACGGCAGCGATTCGGCGGGCGGAGGCCTCCCGCTCGGGATGGACCACATCCTCGTACTTCAGCGTGCCCTCGCGGCTGAGGGCACGCTGCACCGAGGGGGATTCCTCGTTGAACGCCATCGGCTCATAGCCGCCAGCACGCAGGGCCTCGGCCAGCCCCTTGTTCAGCAGCGCCCTGAACTCGTCGAGGTTCGTCTCCGCCGGCATCGTCTCGAAGGCAACGTCGAAGAGGACGACGCTGATGGGGGCACGTTTCTCCGTCTCCTCCTCGCCGCAGGCACTCCACCGGCCCGCCCACAGGAGGCCCGCGATCAGGGCCGCGGAGAGCCAGGCCGGCCATCGCCAGAGCATGCGCATTGCGGGTCCTCCGTTACTCCCCATGCCACTTTCCATTGGCGCAGCCCGGGCACCGCCGGGGAAGGCGGAACCGGGCCGTCTCCTGGCGCCGCGAACGTCGCGCGCCCCTCACATCCCCAGCGTCTTCAGGCCCTCTTCGCAGGCGCGAATGCTCACTCGCGCCATCTCGGCGTTGGAGCCCTCCTTGATCTGCTCCTGGTACTGAGCGATCGCCTGCCGGTACTGCGCCTGTGCCTCGGCAACGCGGCCGAGCTGTTGGTAAGCGTAGGCCATCTGCTGGTGCAGCTTGCCGCGCTCGCGAGGCGTGCGGGCGCCATCCAGCGCCTTCTGGTAGTAGCTCACCGCCGACTCGTACTCCCCTTTGGCCGAGGCCGCCAGCGCCCACTTCTCGTGGTCTGCCGGCGTCGGCTCATGCACTCGCAGCACCGCCCGGGGCGGCGGGGGCGCGGCGGGCGGCTGCCCCTCCGCCGGCCCGGTGGAGATGTGCATCTCCATCGGGGGCGCGGGCTGCGGGGCAGCGGGAGCAGGCGGCGGCATCTGCTGTTGTTGCGGCAGCTGCTGCTGTTGCTGCCCCTGGGGAGTCGGCACCAGGATCACCGGGGGGCTGGCCACCGTGCGCGAGGGCGGCACAGGCAGATCCTCCAGCGGCCCATCGCTATCCGGCAGCTCCGGTGGCAGCGGCGGCATCTGCGGCGACGAGGAGGCCGTCTGCCGCCGGGGTGCCGGCGCGGGGGCCTCCGGGCGGGCTGCTGGCACCGGCGGGCCAAGGTCTGGCTCCTCCTCCAGCGGGGAGGCAGCCGGGGCTGCTGCCGCCGGCATTTGGGCAGGAGCGGCGGCGCCCGCGGGCGAGCCAGACGGAGCCGGCGCCCACGACGCGCCCGGGTAAGGCGTTGCGCCGAAGGGAGTGGTCTGGTGGGCCGGCGGATCCAGCGCCGCCCTCTTAGTTTCGCCCTCGGCGCGCAGCTTGGGCAACACGTACGCCAACAGGCTCACCAGCACCACCAGGGCGGCCGCCGTCGCCGCCACCAGGGGGCGGACCTGGGGCGACAGGAGCCGGGCGGCAAGGCTGCTGCCCAACGGCGCTGGCGACCCACCCGGCGCAGCCTCGCCCAGCAAGCGTGCCAGGTTGACCTGATCGGCCACCGAATCGGGGTTCAGCTCCAACACCCGGCGCTGGTGGGCCACCGCTTCGTCGAACTGACCCTTCTCCTCGTAGAGCAGCGCCAGCAGCGAGTGGGCCGAGGTGCTCTCGTCGTTGAGGGCAATCGCCTCCAGGCAGGTTGCGATGGCCTGGTCCGTCTGGCCGTCGCGGTGGTACGAGAACGCCAGGTCCATCAGGGCGGCCACTTTGTCGTGATCCACCGGCTCGGTGGGCGCCGGCGGGTGCAGGTCGGCGAACTGCTCCTCGCTGAGGGTGCGATTAGGGCGCTCCGGCAGCTTGGCGCCACATTCGCGGCAGAACTTGTTCACGTCCGGATTCCGGGTGCCGCACTTCCCGCAGAACACGGCGACCTCCTTTGGGGACAGGAGCGAGGGGCGTGCCTCAGGGCGCAGGCCATCGGCTCACCCAACCGATTATACCGTGTGTGCGCCAAACGCGTCAAGGTTTGGCGCTATTTCCGCTACTCCAGGGCGGCCTTAGCGAGCTGTTTGCGCCGAACAAACACTTCAGCCACCGTGTCGACGTAGACGCGCTCCCAGCCCGGGGTCTGGCGCAGCATCAAGCTGAGAGGGCGTCCCGCAGGGTATAAGACGACGTCGATCCCGTAGCGGTTCAGCAGGGACTGCCACTCGGGCTCCAGGCGCTCGATGCTCAGGTAGTCGCGGAACACTGTTTGGGGGTAGGCATCGGCGCGGCCATCGATGAAGACGCGGTAGGCGGGGTGTGCGCGCCAGGCCCAGATGAGGTAGCCACCCCAGGCGTAATGGTTGAACACCCGGCCGGGGGGCCGGCGCAGCAGGTGTTCGGCCGCGGCCACCGGGAAGCTCTCCCTCCCGGTCATCTTGCCCAGGGCGTCGTGCCGGGGGAAGGCGCTGGCGAACAGCACCGCGGCCGCCACCATCAGCCCGGCCGCCACTGACCGAGCGGTCCACCCCGGCAGCGGGGCGGCATCGACCGCCACCCGCACCAGCGGCGCCCCGTGCCGGGCGAGGATCGGCGCCGCCGCGACGGCGAACAGCGCGGCGTGCCGCTGGTGCTGCAGCGCCAGGTGAGCCAGGCCGACCAGCAGCAGCAGGTCAAACGGGCGGGGGCGTAGGCGGGAGAGCGCCAGCACGGCGATCGACGCCAGCAGCAGCACCTCGAAGCCGTGCAGCCAGGAGGAGTGGAAGTCGGGCGAGAACCACTCCATCAGCGACTGGGTGAACAAGGTGGTGCGGCTGACCATCAGCGGGAACCACAGCCCCCGCCAGTGGTTCGGCGTCAGCAGGCAGGCCAGCGTCGACAGGAGCAGGACCGGCCAGAGGGCGCGGCGGCGCGCGGCGGTCAGCGCGGTTGCCAGGGCCAGCCCCCCCAGGCCAACGATGAAGCCGGAGTGGAGGTTGGCCCACACCAGGAAGAGGGGCACCAGCGCGTAGCAGAGGCGCCCGCCGCGGCGCCGGTCGTGACTGAGCACGGCCAGCAGCAACGCCAGCCCCAGCAGGGTGAAAAGGTGGGGGCGGATGTCGAAGACGAAGCGCGCCGCCTGGGCGGCAATGACCGTCACCGCGCCGGCAACCCAGGCGTTCCCGCTCTCGCGCCAAGCTGTCCAGCAGACGACGCCAAACGTCAGGCCGACGAGGAGCGCCTTGAGGGCGACGAGGGCGGCGGGGCCCAGGCGGTCAAACACCCAGAAGAAGAGGAGCTCGGCGAGCCACTCGTGGGTAATCCAGGGGAAACTGGGGGCGGTGAAGGAGAAGGTGTTGTGGGCGGGCACCCGCCCGCTCTCCAGGATCAGCTCGCCGGCACGCAGGTGCCACCACAGGTCGTGGCTCTCGAACGGGACTAGGGCCAGCGCCGCCGCCAGCAAGGCGACGGCAGCGATCAAGAGGAGGGGAGCCGAGGGCTGCCGCACGGGGCTTCTTTCATCGTCGGATCGAACCCCCAGGGCCCACGCGCCCGTGGTGATC
>JAAZEB010000389.1 GCA_012512505.1 Armatimonadota bacterium
GGCCACCGCCCGACAACGCGCGTGGCTCTTCGCGTCCGTCTGAGCCGCACGTTAGAACACACAATCGATACGAAGAAATTGTGTGTATGGAAGAAGTCACTGAGCAGAAATACGAAAAAATCACTGGGCAGGAACAGGCCTGGCTGGCCCGCCGGGGAGGGTGAGCGTCACCGTGGTGCCCGCCCGCGGCTGGCTCTCGATGTGGATCGTGCCGCCGTGCGCTTCGGTGATTTCGCGGGCGATCGCCAGGCCGAGGCCGGCGCCCCCCGACCCCTTGTGGCGCGACCGCTCGGCGCGATAGAGACGCTCGAAAACGTAGGGGAGGTGCTCTGGGGCGATACCCTGACCGGTATCCATCACGCGGAGGCAGACGTGCCCGTTTGCCGTGGCCGCCTCCAGGCGCACGCGGCCCGCCACGTCGGTGTAGCGCAGGGCGTTATCCAGCAGATTGCTCACCACCTGCGCCAGGCGCTCCTCGTCGCCGGTGACCGTCACTCCCTCCGGGCAGCTCCATTCGAGGGCAACGCCGCGGGCGGCCGCGTGGGTGGCAAACCGGTTGGCACAGCGCGCCAGCAGGCGGGGCACCGCGATCTCCTCGCGCTGCAGGGGAAGCTCCCCCTGGTCGATCCGGGACAGGGTGAGCAGATCGGAGACGAGCCGCGCCAGCGACTCCGTCTCTTCCTCAATCGTCTGCAGGCAGCGCTGGCGCTTGGCTTCGTCGGCGGCCACCCCGTCGAGAATCGCCTCCGCGGAGGCGCGAATGCAAGCCAGCGGCGTGCGGAACTCGTGCGAGACGTTGGCAATCAACTCCCGCTGACGCCGCTCCGACTCCGCCAGGGCGGCGTGGGCCACACGCAGGCGCTCGTGTTCGCTGGAGAGGCGGTTGACCAGCTCCTCGACGTGTTGGGCCATGTGGTTGAAGCGTTCCGCCAGGTGCCCCCACTCGCCGTGAGGAGGCATCGCCACGCGCTGGCTGAGGTCACCGTCGGCCAGCGCGTCGGCGGCCGCGGTGAACTGCTGCACCGGACGCAGCAAGCGCCGCGAGAGCACCAGGCCCACCACCCCGGAGATCACCAGGCAGATTCCCACGCGAATCAGCAGCGCCAGAGGATCGAACGGCGACGGCGCGCGGAACTCGCGCGCGGTCAGCAGCGCGCCGACCCGCTCGCCATCCACCACCACCGGCACCACTGCCCGGTGAACGTAGCCCTCCATCCCGGTGGACCCCAACGCCCCCCGGAAAAGCACCGCGTCACACTCGGGCAGGTGCAGAGTGGCTCGCGGTCGGCGCTCTGGTGGCGCCGCCGTGTCGGCCAGCACCCGCCGCTGTAGATCAACGAGCACCAGGCGGTAGGGAGTGCCCTGTGCCACCGCGCGCAGCAGCGCCTCCGTTTCTGGCGAACCCAGCGCCGCTCGGCCCCGCCCGGCGATCACATTCGCTACCACCGCGGCGTGATTCTGCAGCGGCGAGTCCACTTTACCCGCGCGCACGTAGCGCCCCGGCGCCCATAGATCGTCCGGTGACGAGTGTGGGTACTCCCGGGAGATCAGCAGGATCCCCACCTGACGGCCCTCTGCCATCACCGGCACCGCCGCCCGATGCACCGCGCCGTGAAGCGTGGTGGCGCTCGGCGCGCCGTCGCGTACCGCTTCGCTTTCCGGCAGACGGATACGTCGGCGTGGGGGCGGGGTGCCGGGCGCCACGCGCGTATCCAGCAACAGCCACCCTTCCGGGTCGAGGAGCATGTAGTGGAAGGGGGTGCCCCGCTGCGCCGAACGGAGCACCGGCTCCGCGTCCGCCAGCGACAGGCGCGCGCGGCCGCCAGCCACTAGCGCCACCGCCACGGCCTGGGCGTGGCTTACCAGGGGCAGGTCTATCTTCCGGGCCAGCACGTAGCGCCCGTAGGTGGGGTAGAACAATAGGAGGAAGAGGAGCGGCGTGATCAGGATGACCAGGAAGAAGCTGATGATCAGTTGTGCGCGGAAGGTGCGGAGCATCGCGGCTCTCCCCGGACGGAACGCTCGGGCCGCGGCTGCCGGACCCCCGCGCCCCGGGCGATGGCCCTCGCTGCCATCAGCCCACTACCTCAAACTTGTAGCCAACGCCCCAAACCGTGTGCAGGTAGCGCGGGCGCGATGGATCCGGCTCGATTTTGGCGCGCAGGTGCCGGATGTGCACATCCACGGTGCGGGCATCGATGTATTCCACCCCGGACACGCGGGTGATGATCTCGTCGCGGCTGAAGGCGCGCCCCGGCTGCGATGCCAGCAGCGCCAGCACCTGGAACTCCATCGGCGTCAGGCGCGCTGGCCGGCCGGCGACGCTCACGGTATAGGCCGCCCGGTCGATCTCCAGGCCAGGAAAAGAGAGCACGTTGCGCGTGAGTGGCTCGGTATAGCGGGCGCGGCGCAGCAGCGCCTTCACCCGCGCCACCACCTCCCGCGAACTGAACGGCTTGGTCACGTAGTCGTCGGCGCCCGCCTCCAGCCCCTGGATCTTGTCGGTCTCCCCATCGCGGGCGGTGAGCACCAGGATCGGCACCCGCGACTCCTGGCGCAGGCGCCGGCAGACCTCCAGGCCATCGAGGCCGGGCAGCATCAAGTCGAGAATGATGGCATCCGGCTCCTCTAGCCGGGCGAGCGCCAAGCCACTCTCCCCATCGCTGGCCGTGAACACCTCCCAGTCGGCCTCCCGGAGGTACCAGGTCAGCACCTCGACGATGTGCGCCTCATCCTCGATGATCAGCACCCGCGCAGTCGCCATGGTACTTCATTGTATCATTCCTGCAGGGCCAAAGCAACTGTTGGGCTCAGCGGGCGGCTGCTTTAGATGGGCGAGCTTAGCCAACGCGCAAGGAGGGGGTCACGGGGCGGGGCGTCATAGGGCGCCTGACCCAAGGGCCAAGCGTATGGTCAGGGTGGTCGTTTACGGCCACCCAACCCTCGGGCAGGGTGGTCGTTTACGGCCACCCTGCCAGGGCGCCCGTGCCGGCGGCGAGGCGCTACATCCCGGCACGGGCCGCGTCAACCGACCGGATCCTGCTTAGGGAGTGCCCGTCGGCTCTGCCGGCGTCTCCATGGCGCGCAGGTCACCAGCACGCAGCGGGTACTGGTTGTGGTAGACCACCCCTTGCATGCCCCAGACGATCAGGCCGTTGCGCTCGAAGGAGCCGCCGTACGGCATATCGGGAGCGAAGATCGTGATCGCGGCGAAGTCCTTGCCGGTGCGCGTGTCGTTCGGGTTCTCCGGATCCGACCGATCCTCCGCGAAGACGGCGAAGGTGTAGCCAGGCACCCCGTTCACCGTCGCTTCCCCGGCGATCACCGCGAACCAGGAGCGCTCGTGGAACAGGTCGTTCCGGTAGCCGGAGCGGTAGTACGTGATCACGGTGCTCTCGACGGAGAGGCTGCCGCCGGGCTCGTAGACGAGCTGGTTCGGGTAGCTCAGCCCGGTGTCGGCGAAGCTGCGCGGCACGGTCGCCAGGTGGGCGCCGGAATCGGCGTACTGGAAGTTGCCGCGGATCTCCGTGGCGCTCACGTAGCGCACGCCGAAGAAGCCCAGGGTGCCGGTATCGGCAAAGGCGTCACTCCCGCCACTGGGGAGGGGAGAGTTGCCGGTGGCAGCGCCGCGCGCCGCGCCCGGGATCTCCCCGCCGCCCTGAAAACCGGGGAAGAAGTTGGGCAGCGTGTCGGTGCCGCTGCTGGAGGGCGGCTCCACCGTTGGCTGCTGCGGCGGGGTGATCTCCTCCTCAAAGGCCGGTGGCTCGAAATCTTGCTCGCCGGCATCGACGAGCGCCGGCGGCGCTGGTGCCTGGGGAGGGGTTTGCACCGGGTTGATGGTGACCCCGGCGACTCGCGGGCTGGAGCCCCCCCCGCCGCCACAGCCGGCGGCGGCCAGCGCCACCGAGGCCGCCAGACCCAGGACCACCCGTGGCATCGAAGCTGGTAAACGCTTCATCTCTGCTCCTCTCGCCCGCCCGAGTGTCCGCGAAACCGGCGCGGGCGGCTACTGCTGGGCCGGCAGATTGCATGAACGGTGCCGTGTCACCAGCCGAGCGGGAGCCGCACAGCGAGGGCCGTGATCCTCAGCGAGCCATCGACGAAGCGTTGGGACCCATCCGCGAACCACGGCGCCCGCCGGGAGTCAGGCACCCGGCGCTCCGTTGGACCGCTGACGGGTCGTTACCGGCGCCCGGGGATGCCGGGCTCGGTCATCGCGTGGGGGGAGAGGACCGCGGCGATCTGCTCGTCGCTCAGCAGCCCTCGCTCGCGGACGATTACCGGGATGCTCTTGCCGGTGGTGAGAGCTTCCCGGGCCACCTCGGCCGCGGCATGGTAGCCGATGCAGGGGTTGAGGGCAGTGGCCAGGCCCAGGCTCTGCTCCGCCCACTGGCGGCACTTCTCGGCGTTGGCGGCGATGCCCCGCACCGCCTTGTCGGTGAATGCCTGGATCGCCCGGGTGAGCAACTCCTGCGACTGCAGCAGGTTCAGCGCCAGCACCGGCATCATCACGTTCAGCTCAAGCTGCCCGGCCTGCGCCGCCAGCGCCACGGTGAGGTCGTTGCCGATGACGTGGTAACAGACCATGTTCAGCATCTCCGCCATCACCGGGTTCACCTTCCCCGGCATGATCGAAGAGCCGGGCTGCAGCGCCGGAAGCCGGATCTCATCGAGGCCGGTGGTTGGCCCGGACGCCAGCAAGCGCAGGTCGTTGGCGATCCGGGTGAGGGTGAGGCAGAGGGTGCGCAGGGCACTGGAAAGCTCCACCGGGTCGGCCAGGCTCTGCATGGCGGTGAAGAGGTTGCCGGCCGAGACCAGGCGCGTGCCGGTCAGGTTCGACAGCTTCTCCACCATCCGGGCGTGGTACTCCGGGTGGGCGTTGAGGCCGGTGCCGGTCGCCGTACCGCCGATGCCGATGCGGCGCAGGCTTTCCCCCGCGCGCTCGATCCGCTCGCGGTCGTGGGTGATGGCCACCGCGTAGGCGCCGAACTCCTGGCCCAGGCGCACCGGCACAGCATCCTGGAGGTGGGTCCGCCCTGCCTTCAGGATGCCGTCGAACTCCTCCGCCTTGGCGTGCAGCGCCGCCTCCAGCGCCTCGAGGGCGTCCAGCAGCTCCGGCAGCAGCGCCAGCGCCGCCAGGCGAATCGCCGTCGGCATCACGTCGTTGGTGGACTGCCCCAGGTTGACATGGTCGTTCGGGTGAATTGGCCGGTACTCGCCCTTGCGGCCGCCCAGCAGCTCGTTGGCGCGGTTGGCGATCACCTCGTTGGCGTTCATGTGGGTTGAGGTGCCCGCGCCGGCCTGGAAGGCATCCACCACGAACTGATCATCCAGCCGGTGCTCGGCCACCTCCCGGGCAGCGACGGCGATCGCGTCGGCCAGCTTTGGGTCGAGCAGGCCCAGGGATGCGTGGACCTCGGCAGCGGCCTGCTTGATGGAGCCGAGGGCGGCGATCAGGGCCGGGGGCACCCGCCAGCCGCTGATCGGGAAGTTCTCCACCGCGCGCATCGTCTGCGCCCCATAGTAGGCGTCGGCGGGCACCTCCTTCTCGCCCAGCGTATCGCGCTCGATCCGCACCTTCGCCATCGCCCTCGCCTTTCGCTCACTCGCGCTCGAAGCGCACCGGCACGGTGAGATGGGTCTCCGTCGGCGCCAGGCAGCGGTCGGTGCCACACGGCTGATAGCGCACTTGCAGCGCGAGGTGCGAGTCTCCCGCCGGCGCGTCGGCGTCCGCCTTCAAATCTGCCAAGATCTCCACGTCGCCCTCGTAGACCAACTGCCCGCCGGTGACGCCGGGCGGCGGGTAATGCACGGCCAGCACGGTCAGGTCGCGCTCCGGGGTGATCCGGACCACGGTGGGGATCCGGTTCGGCACCAGCGGCTCCGGGGCGTTGATATGCCAGCCGGGCTCGATGTGCAGACGCACCAGCAGCCGCACCGGCTCGCCAGGGCGCACCGCCCCATCGGGAAGACGTGCCTCGGCGCGCACCACCTCCGGGAGCGGAACCACCGTTTCGATCTGGAGGTCGAGGTAGGTGTCCAGCGCCGCCAGCAGGTAAGGGAACCCATCCGGGGCGCGCTCCATCAGCGGCCGCAACGCCTGCAGCGTGCGCCGTGCCTGCTGCTCCCGGGCGCCGTTGTCGCCCAGGGCGGCCAGGCGCACCAGCACCGCCACCGCCACGGAGTTGCCGGCCGGCCATCCCTCATCGTAGGGGTTCTTGCTCCGCGTGATCGGCGTTTGCTGGTCGCGCGCGGTCATGAAGAAGCCCACGCCGGCGTCGTCCCAGAACAGGTCGATCATCTGGTCGGCCAGGTCCCGCGCGGCATCGCGCCAGTGCTGTTCCCCGGTGAGGGCATGCAAGTCGAGCAAGCCGTTGGCCAGGAAGGCATAGTCGGCCAGGAAGGCGGGCACCGTCGCCTGGCCCGCGCGGAAGGAGTGCCACAGGTGGCCATCGCGGCGCAGGTGGTCCAGCAGGAACGTGGCCGCGCGCACCGCCGTCTCTCGCAGATCGAGCTGGCCCAGGAGGTCGGCGGCGCGAGCAAACGCGGAGAGCATCAGGCCGTTCCAGTCGGTGAGAATCTTGTCGTCGCGCGCGGGCCAGACACGCTGGGCGCGCGCCTCCCGCAGCCGCTCGCGCAGGGCATCCAGCCGTGCCTGGAGGTCCGCGGCGTCCTGGCCCAGCTCGGCGGCCCACTCCGCCACCGAACGGCGCAGGTGAGGGATGCTGCGCCCCTCAAAGTTGCCCTGGGGGGTAATCCCGTAGATGCGGCTGAACAACGCGCCGTCGTCGCGCCCGAGCACCGTGGTGACCTCGTCCGGGGTCCAGACGTAGAAGCGGCCCTCCTCGCCGTCGCTATCAGCATCGAGGCTGGAGTAGAAGCCCCCCTCCGGGTGGGTCATCTCCCGCTGCACCCAGCGCAGCGTCTCCTCGGCGATGCGTCGGTAGAGGTCGTCGCCGGTCACGCGGTGAGCCTCCAGGTAGGCGGGCACCAGCAGCGCCTGGTCGGGCAGCATCTTCTCGAAGTGCGGCACCAGCCAGCGTGCATCGGTGGCGTAGCGGTGGAAGCCACCCCCGATCTGGTCGTAGATGCCACCCTGGGCCATCGCCACCAGGGTTTGGGTGACCATCTGCAGCAGCGTCGGGTCGTGGGTATGCTCGTACTGGCGCAGCAGCAGCAGCAGGGCGCCGGCGGACGGGAACTTCGGGGCCCCGCCAAAGCCGCCGTGCGTCGCGTCGAACTGGCGCCGCAGCGCGGTAGTCGCCGCCTGCAGCGGGGCGCGGTCCAGCTCGCCGGCAACGGCCGGTGGGGTCACCGTCGCGAGCTGCCGCAGCGCCTCCGCCACCCGGTCGGCCTGCGCTTCCACGTCGGCGCGGCGCTCGCGGAAGGCACGGGCCATCTCCGTCAGCACGGTGGCAAAGCCGGGCCGCCCAAAGCGGTCCTCGGGTGGGTAGTAGGTGCCGGCGTAGAACGGCTTGAGGTCGGGCGTCAGCCACACCGACAGCGGCCACCCGCCGGAGCCGGTGAGAAGCTGCGTGGCGCTCATGTAGAGGTGATCGAGGTCGGGGCGCTCCTCGCGGTCCACCTTGATATTGACAAAGTGGTCGTTCATCAGTTGGGCGATGCGCGGGTCGGTGAACGACTCGCGCTCCATGACGTGACACCAGTGGCAGGCCGCGTAGCCGATGGAAAGGAAGATCGGCCGGTCCTCGTCACGCGCTCGCCGCAGCGCCTCCTCGCCCCAAGGGTACCAGTCCACCGGGTTGTGCGCGTGCTGGCGCAGGTAGGGGCTGCTTTCCTCGCTGAGCCGGTTTACCACCGTTGTCGCTGCCATTGCTCTCCCTCGCAAGGTACTCCCTACCGTTGTCCCCCGCTCCCCCCGCTGCCAAACGCGCCCCACCATTGGCAAGAACAGGGGCACGGCCACAAACGTTCCCGGCCGGCGCTTGGCGGCAAGCGGCAAGGAGGCGGTAGAGGGGGCCGTCGCGGCGGGAACCTGCTGGCGGCTGGAGGAAGAAACGGCCGGCGGGGCTTCCCGCCGGCCGTGGGGAACGAAGCGAGCCCTACTCCGATTAGGGCAGCTCGAAGACGAGGGTGCGTCCGTCGTAGCGGGCGTTCCGGAGCGAAAAGCTCTTGGCGGTTGCGCCTTCCGGAATGCGATAGAAGTAGCGCACCCGCACCTCCTCGCCGGGGTGAAGGGTCAGATCGGCCTCGCGGTTGCTGGTAGCCAGCAAGAGATGCTCGTTGTACTCGAGCCGCTCGCCATCGGTGGTGCGCAACTCGGGTTCAAAGGTATCCCAGCGATAGGTGTTCTCTTGCGGCGACTGGTTCTTCACGCGAACGGTGAGCACCAGGAAGCGCTCGCCCTCCTCCAGCGTCTCTTCCCTAATCGCCTGGGTGGAGTACTCCGCCTTCTCCAGGGCCACGTCAAAGTCGCAGCACGGGTAGTAGTCGCCCATCGGCACGGTAACCAACGGCAGCGCGGCGGCGCCGGTTTGGTCTTTTGGGTCAGCGAACGGCGCCGGCACTGCCTTCACCTTGCCGCGCAAGTCGTAGCGCAACACCGGCGAGCCATCCCTCGGCAGCACCATCAACTTCGGCACCGACACATTGGCGGGAACCTTGATGACCGTGTAGGCGGACACCCGCTGCGCGGGCTTCAGACTGATGTCCAACTGGCCGCTGTTGCGCTCGTCGCCCAGCAGCTCCGCATACTCGTGGTTGACGTTCGCAGAGTCTACCGCGGTGAAGCTCAGGCTGTCCCAGCGAAGCGTGGCCTCTCGCTTCTGGGGGTTTTGGATGGTGAAGCGGAGCACCAGCAGCTTCTTGTCGCGCTCCGGGTAGACGACGGTATCGCCGAAGCGAAGCCGGTCGACGCGGTATTCGGCGCCGGTGAGGCGGAAGTAGAACGGGCTCTCCTTGCCGATGCTGTAAACCTCACCGAACTGGCCCTGGTCGCCGGCGAGTTGGGCCGTGCCGGCGGAGGCGGTGGTGGTAGTGGTGGCAGCGGGGGTCGTCGCGGCACCGCTTCCCCCTTTGCCACCGGTGGTAACGTAGAACCGGCCGGTCGCCTTGTCATAGCGGATCTGGCCGCCCATGGCGCGCACCAGCGGGGCGATTTCCACGTAGGTGGCCCCCCCCTTAGCGAGGGTCTTCAGATTCACCTTCTTGCCATTAACATACACGGTCTGGGCATGAGCGCATGGCAGCAGCAGCACCAGCGACAGCGCTGCCAGGGGCAGCGCCAGTAGCGTCCTCGAAAACATGTGCCTCTTCTCCTCCTAGTCTGGAGCCGCGATCCCCCTGCTCCCCAACGACAAAGGAGCCAGATCCCTCCCACGCGTCTCCTAGACCCGGCCGCAGGCCACTGGATCAACAAGACAGAGGGTAAGGCCCCGGCCGATGCGACACTCCTTAGAGTGCCAAGGATGTGTTCCATGGCCGGGGGAGGGTTCCCTGCCCGAGCCACCGACCGGGGCTGTGGCCGCCGGGAGTGGCGAAGGCAGGCCCCCGTCGGGATCACGGCAGGAGGGAAGGCGCCAGTGGCGAACCACAGGGCAGGAAGCTCAGGTGTCCCGTGGGATTTGCGGTCGAGCTGTACTTCGATCCATCGATGGAGAGGCGCATTCGCCGGCTCTGGCAGGAGTTGGCGGATCAGGGGATCCGGTCGATCCTCCCGGCGATTGGATCACGCCCACACATCAGTCTCGCGCTGCTCGACCGGGTTGACCCGACGACCGCCCCGGCGGTGCTGGCCAGCCTGGCCAGCGACCAGATGCCCCTCCCGGTGGAGTTTTCCTCGGCGGGCACCTTCCCCGGCACCGAGGGCGTGGTGTTCCTGGCGCCCGCGATCACCCCGGAGCTGCTGGCGATACACCGCCGCGTGTACTCGCACCTCACCGCGTTGGGTTTGCGCGTGCATGAGTACTACCGGCCGGGCCGGTGGGTGCCCCACTGCACGGTCGCCATGGAACTAGAGCCGCACCAGGTGCCGCAGGCGCTCGCGGTATGCCGCGGCGAGCACCTCTTCGTTCCGGCCACACTGGTCGAGATCGGGTTGGTGGAGTACCGGCCCGTCCGCGAGATCTGTTCTTTCCCCCTCTCTTTAGCAGCAGGACCAGACCGCGCGATATAGAAGACGGAGGGCGGCAGGGAAAGCACGCTCCCCTCCCGGCGCCGGATTGCGGCGCCAACACTTCGGGAAAGGAGGCGCAAGTGATGCAGGATACGGTTCAGGCGATGACACGAAGCAGCCACCAGCAATCTTGCCGCGCACGACACGCGTCCGTTCCCGGCGGTTACCTCTCCTGACGCTGCCTCGCCAGTGAGGCATCCCGGGCTCTCTTCGAGGGAACTGCCGGGCCGCGGATGGTTGTGTCTGCGGCCCGTTCTTGTTGCTTGAGGAGAGACCAGAGGGATGAACCTCTCTTATGAACGCGCCCGGGCCGGCGACGCCCAGGCCACGCGGGCGATCACCGACGCGCTGCGGCCCCGCCTGGCTAAAATGGCGGCCTACTACGCCCGCTGCACCGGCGAAGACGCCGACGACCTGCTTCAGGAGGCGTGGGTGGGCCTGCTGGAGGCACTCCCGGCGCTGGACGTGCAGATCGGCAGCCCCGAGCAGTACCTGATCCAGCACGCCCGCTGGCGCCTGCTCGATGCCGTTCGCCGCGCCCGCGTGCGCCGCTGCGCCCAGTTGGAAGACGCCGAGGCGCTCCCCGCCGCCACGCCCGACCGAAGCGCCGCGCTGGCCGCCGCCTGCGTGGCGGAGTTCACCGGCCGCCTGAAACCAGCCCAGCGGGCGATCCTGAACCTGTTGATAGATGGCCTCACCTGGCGCGAGGCCGGCGCGGCGCTGGGGTGTACCTCGGCAAACATCGCCTACCACGTGCGCCAAATCCGTCGGGAGTACCTGGCCTGGGCCGGCGCCCAATGATCCGCCCAGAACCGGGGCGCCAGCGTTCGACGCGAGGCCGGCCAGCGCACTCAGGATCGAGCTTTAGCATCGGGGCCGCCCCGAGCGATAGAGGGAACGGAGGCGCCCACCGGGAAGAAGGCACGCGCGGCCGCCCGCGGGCTGGCGGCGCGGGCACCCGGGAATTGCGCCTTAGAGAGGAGGTGGGTGATGGAGTACGTGACACCCGCCCCCGAGGCAGGGCGCCGGCGGTAAGCGCCGGAAAAATGCCTCCGCGGGCCGCTGCGCCAGGGCGTGGCGGCCCGCGCCGTCTGGCAGCAAAGCTGCTGGATGGGCCACGCCCGCTGTTCGGGCGGGGTGAATTGCGGGAGAGCCGGAGATGACGCTAGAGGCGCTGGGGTGGGATCCGTTCTTTGCCGGGCACTTCGCGGCGGGAGCCACCCAGGGGCTGGTGCCCGGCCGCGTGATGTCGGAGCACCGGGGCCAGTACCAGGTAGAGACAACGCAAGGAGAGATGCCCGCCCGCCTGACCGGGCGGGTGCGGGGGCAGGCGGCGACGCGGGAGCACCTCCCCGTCGTTGGCGACTGGCTGGCGCTGGAGGTGCTTGACGAGCGTCCGCCGCAGGCGATCGTCCGCGGCGTCCTGCCCCGCAAGAGCAAGCTCTCGCGGCGGGAGCCTGGTTCGGGCCGCGACGAGCAGCCCCTCGCCGCCAACATCGATACCGTCTTCCTGACCATTGGCCTGGATGGCAACTACCGGGTGAGCCGCATCGAGCGCTACCTCACCTTTGCCTGGTCCAGCGGCGCCACGCCGGTCGTGCTCCTCACGAAAGCGGATCTGTGCCCGGAGAGGGCCGAGCGGGTGCGGCAGGCGCAGGCGGTTGCCGGGCAGGCTCCGGTCCACGCCCTCAGCGTGGTAACCGGCGAGGGCCTGGAAGCGCTCGCGCAGTATCTGCGGCCGGGGCACACCCTGGCGCTGCTCGGCTCGTCGGGCGTGGGCAAGTCGACGCTGATCAACCACCTGCACGGCAGCGACGCGCAGCGAACCCAGGCGGTACGGGCCGGCGACGACAAGGGGCGGCACACCACCACCCACCGGCAGCTCTTCGTGCTGCCTTCGGGCGCCCTCATCCTGGACACTCCCGGCCTGCGGGAGCTGCAGCTTTGGGATGCGGAAGAGGGCCTGGCGACCACCTTCGCGGATATTGAGGCGCTGGCCGCGCGGTGCCGCTTCGCGGACTGCCGGCACCGCCACGAACCCGGCTGCCAGGTGAAGGAGGCAATAGCGGCCGGCACCCTGGACGCCGCGCGCCTGGAGCGCTACCGCAAGCTAAGCCACGAGACGCACAGCGCGGCATCGATCCAGGAGATGCTCAAGACCACCGAGGGCCGGCAGCGGCGGAAGTTGGCCAAGATGTTCGCGGAGATGAGCAAGCGCCCGCGCTAATGGTCACCCTCCCCCGTGGCGGTATGAGGCGGTTGATCCTTGGTTGGCGCGCCGCTGTGACCATCGACCTGTTAGTACCCTTCACTTCTCTTGCCGATAATACAGAGTGGGAGGGAGGGAGGAGATGGGTACGACAGCGCGAGCGGAGGGGCTGGGCCGATGCCGGGTGAGGCCCCCCGCGCCAGGAGGACACTCCGCTAACAAGACGCGGGTGAGGATCGCACGCACTGTTCTGATGGTTGCGGCTGGTTTCCTCTGCCTGGTGGCCGGCGAGAGCCCCGGCCTGGCAGAGCCGGCTGCGTCCGCCCCGGGTTCGTTGTGGGAGGAGCTGGTGCGGTGGAGCCTGCTCACCGGGGAGGGACTGCGCCGGAACCCGGAGAGCTGGGCGGCGATCTCGCGGCTGCTGGTGGGAGGCACCTCCGGGATCCTCGCTTACCTGCTGACGCCGCGGCTGCGCCTGGGGGGCATCTTCGGGTGCATTCTATTGGGCATTGTGGGCTCCGCCCTGGCCGGTTACCTGGGGGAGCGCCTGGGGATCGCGATGCCCGGCGGGATCTCGCCGCTGGCGATCGTCGTCGGCTTCGTGACGTGCCTGATTCTCCTGGCGAGCGCCAAAGTGGCGCAGTACGTGTGAGCCACGCGAAAATCGGATTCGCACCTATTGCCTAACGGGAGAACGTATGCTATAATAGCTTCAGTCGTGCGGGCGTAGCTCAGTGGTAGAGCGTCTGCTTCCCAAGCAGAATGCCGTGGGTTCGAGTCCCATCGCCCGCTCCAGACGGCCTGGCCCGCAAGGCAGGCCGGCGTGGCGTGGTACCCAAGTGGCTAAGGGAGCGGTCTGCAAAACCGTTATTCACCGGTTCGATTCCGGTCCACGCCTCCAA
>JAAZEB010000390.1 GCA_012512505.1 Armatimonadota bacterium
GCTCAGGATCTCGTAGGCCAGCCCCCACAGCACCTGCTTGTCGGCCAAAATGGCGCTGCTGGAGACTGGCACCGCGGCCAGGGTCTCTTCGAGACGCGCCGCCGCGGCCAGGGCGCAGGCGGCAATGCTCTGGCCCACCAGGATGCGGTGCAGCTTCTGGAGCAGCCAGGCATCCTCCTCGGTGAGGCCCTCGGTGGTGAAAAGCGTTTCCAGGCGGCTCTCGCCCCGCGAGGAGAGGGCCAGCAGCAAGCCGATACCGTGGTCGCGCAGTTCCTGGCGGCCGTTCTCCGCGTTGGCGCGCGGCAGCGCCTCCCGCAGCGGCGCGATGAGGCGGTCTCCCTCCTCGGCGCCAACCATCGCCACCACCCAGCGCTGCAGCGCCTCCAGTTCGGCGGTTGCGGCGGCGACGTCGGTGGCGGCCGCCTCCAGCAGGCGGTCCACGGCCCGGTCCACTGCGCGCTCACACTCCACGGTGCGGGCCACGTCATCGCGAAGGGCGCGGGCGCGCTCCGGCCCAACTGACTGGGCCAGGCGCTGTTCCACGGCGGCCGCTTCGGCGCTCAAGCTGGCCGGGTCCAACACCCGCGGCAGCGCCTGGCGGAGGTCTGCCACCGCTTGCCGCAGCCGGCCGAAGTTCACCCGGGTGACTACCGCCTCGCTGAACGCATCGAGGTTGGCGCCTTCCGGGGCTTCCGGCCCATCGCCGGCCGCAGGCAGCGACGCCTCGACCAGGCGAATGATCCGGGCTTGCAGGGCCTCGGCGGCGGCCGACAGCCGCCGCTGCTTGTCGGCGGTCATCAGGCGTGACTGCACCAGCTCCTGCAGTGCCGCGACATCATTCCACACCTCGCCGAGCGGGTCGGTGGCGGGTGGGGTGTCGGCCGCGCCGGGCACCAGCGCCGGCGTGGGCAGCGCGGTGGCGGCGAGGCGGCTACCCACCAGGTCCTCCACTGCCGCGCGGATCTCGGTCACCGGGCCGTCGAGCACGATCTGAGGGGAGACGCCGTTGTAAACGGCGCTCAGGAGGCGGGTGGTGCTGTCCGCCAGGTCTTGCAGGCGGCTCACCTTCTGGGCGATGCGCTCTTCCAGGGCCTGGGCGGCCTCTGCCGAGAGGCCAACGTCTGGCAGCGGCTCCGGCGGCAGGGAACGGTTGCGCACCTGTTCGCAGGAGTTGGCGAAGCAGTAGATGCTGCCGACGAGGCGTGCTATCGCCGGGTCGCTGGCCACGGCATCGGTGACCGCCTGGGCATCGAGGTAAGTGAGGTGCCCTGGGGGGCAAACGATCGGCACCAGGGAGAGGAAGTCTTGTTTGGGTGCCAGCACCACCGGGTGCAGCAGTTTCCGGTGTCCGGCGCCACGGACGTAAACGCAAAAGCGGCCAAACTGCAGGAAGACAGCATCGTTGGGATGCCAGCCGTGCCCGCGGGCAACTTGCTCCAGGTCACGGCACCAGGCCAGCGCCTCCCGATGGCGGAGCGGCACGGCGAGAGGGGTGGCCAGACGGTCGGGCCGCCGTCGCCAGTCCTCGTAGCGGGCCCGCACTCTCTCCTGCCACCTTGCCAGCGCCCGGTCGCAACTGGCGTCTTCCGCATCCCCCCGGTCTTGAGCCTCCGGAGCGCACGGGCTCCCATTGGCCGGAGGCTGGCCCGATCCCTGAGAACTATTCATCGGCTAATGTGTAGACCTCCCAGTCCCGTGGAGGCTACCAAAGGCTGCCTAGCCCGCGCCTTATGCCACTCACGGGAGTGCGCGGCGCAGGGAAGGGCACAGGCGGTGCTTTCGGGCGCGCGGCCATCAGGCCGCAGCGCGGCGTTCCACGGTGCAGCACGTCTGGCAGGCCCTCTGGCCGCCGCGGGTGTGCTCCCCAAACAAGGGAGCCAAACAGGCAGAGTATACACGAAGACGCCCTGGGTGTCAACGGCTGCCCCACAGGCGCCAGAACACCAAGCCGGTCGCGTCCGGCGGCTGCCAGTCCGTACTTATGGGAGACTCTACTCCTCCCCAAGGAACATTCGGCGTGGGTGGTGGTTCTCCTGCCACCACCCCAGGCGCCCCCAGCCCGGGTGGGGGTTCCGCGATCAGCGGGCGCTGGCGGTCCGGCCGCTGGCGCCCGTGTCTGCTCCTGGTTCCCGGGCGCCCCCCCCGGAGGGATACATCCACGTTGCCTCCGGGTGCTGGCTGCCTCCTTTGCGGGCGCCAGGCGGCTGCTGTGTCGGCCGAGCGAGCGGGCATAGGGTTATGTGCTGCATCGCGCTGCTGCCCATGCAACCCCAAACGCCCCTGACGGCCTAGAAAAGAGCAAGGGAGGAGTTCGCCTCTCTCCCGCGAATGACAGAGTGCCTGCCAACCTAGCGCCTGTCAAGGAAATGCTGGTAGAACAAGCGGCTCCTGCTCGGAGGCTCGATGGTTACCCTTCTCCACCTTGCTGACTTGCACCTCGACACGCCGTTCAAGGGGCTGGCGGAGACCGACGAAGCGCTGGCCATCCGCCTGCGAGATGCCACCCTGAACGCGCTCGACCGGGCCGTCGCTTTTGCCCTGGAACAGAGACAGCGTGGCCGGCTCGACGCCGTCACCTTCGGAGGCGACATCTTCGACGCAACCGCGCCCAGCCTGCGAGCGCGGATGCGTTTCGGTGAAGCGCTGAAGATGCTATGCCGGGAGGGGATCTCCTGCTTCATCATCGGCGGGAATCACGACCCGATCGATGACTTCTCGCTCTGGCGCCGGCACGTCTCGCTTCCCGAAGGCTGCACGCTCTTCGACGCGGAATGGGGCGCCGGCGTAATCGAGAAGGATGGCGCGCCCGCCTGCACGGTTGTCGGGCGCAGCTTCAGCCAGGCGCTCAGCGCGGTGAACCCCTTGACCGGCCTGGAAGAGCGCGCCGCGGCGCTGGATGCCACTCCCCTGCGCGTCGGCCTGCTTCACTGCGATGCCGGGGGCTCGATGAGCGGGGAGAACGGCTACGCGCCGGTTTCGGTGGGCGACCTGGCCCGCGCCCCGGTCAAGGCCTGGCTCCTGGGCCACATCCACAAGCGTTCCGAGAAGCCGCTCCATGCCCGGCCGCTCGTCGTCTACCCGGGCAATCCCCAGGGCCGCGACATCAACGAAGCCGGGCCGAAGGGCGGGCTCCTCGTCCACCTGGAACCGGGGCGTGACCCGCAGACCGAGTTTGTGCCGTTCGGATCGATTCTCTGGGCACGCGTGGAGGTCGCCGTCTCCGAATGCGCGGACGACATCGCCGTGACGGAGGCGATCCACGACGCGCTTCAGACCCGGCTGGACGAGGCTGCGCGCGCCGGCGCCGAGGGCCTGATAGCCCGGGTGACGCTCGCTGGCCGCCCGGAGCTTTCAACGTGGCGGCTGTTGCAGCGCCCGGAAACGCTGGAGGAGATTCGGAAGAACGCCGCCGGCGCGATGGAGACGCCCTTCCTGGTGATCGAGCAGTTGGAGTCGCGCGTTCAAGCGCCGCTGCCGCCACGTGAAGAGCTGCTGGCGCGCGACGACCTGCTGGGCGATTTTCTCCGCGTCCTGGATCAGGCGCGGGCGAACCCCGAAAGTGATGCGCGCAGCGAGGTAGAAAAGGTGCTCGGCGCTTTCTCGAAGATCCCTGGCGCGCGCGAGTTCGGGGGCATCCCCGGACCGGAGATGTCGCTGGAAGAGCTCCTGAATGCAGCAGAGAGCGTCGCGCTCACGCTGCTCTGGGATGAGGAGGATGCCCTCGCCTCGGAGGAGGTGCCGGTGCAATCATGAGGATCAACCGAATCAAGCTGGTGCGCTTCGGCGAGTTCGCCGATTGGGAGGTGGGCGACCTGCGGCCCGGGCTCAACGCTCTCTTCGGCCCGAACGAAACTGGAAAGAGCACGTTGCTTGGTGCCATTCGCTTCTTGCTCTTCGGCGCGGGCGCCGGCAGGCAGTACCAGCCCGATGACGACAAGCGGCACGTGGAAGCCGTCCTGTGGCACGACGGCGCTCTCTGGCACCTCACCCGGCGCGACGTCCGCGGCAAGGGCGCGTTCACTCTCAAGCCCGCGGAAGGTGGCCCGAGCGTTCTCCTGGACGCGTTCAACCGCGACTGGCTGGGGAACACCTCCCTTGGCACCTACCAGAGCGTCTACGCCCTCGGACTGGATGATCTCCAATGGTGCGACGAACTCCGCGACGTCATCCTCGTCCAGGCGGACCCGATGGGCGAAAAGTTGCGCGACGCGATCAAAGAGACGGAGAAAACCACCGCGCTGGTGCCCGTCAAGCACGCGCTCGCGGAGTGGAAGAAGGCTCACGATGAGGTGCTCCAGCTCTCGCAGCAGCCCGCGCGGCTCAACGAGTGCGAGCGCAAGCTTGCCAGCGAGCGCCAGCGTGTCACCGAACTGGACATGGAGCTCGCCGGCGTCAGAAAGGACTTGGCACGCTGCCGGGAGGTCCTGGACGCGCGCGAGACGTGGAAGCAGGCCGTCAGCTTCCGCACGCAACTCGAGCCGCTGGCTGACGTGGCAGAATTCCCATTGACCGCCGAGCGCGACTATCAGACGGCGAGAGAGCGCCATGACGAGGCGCGCGCGCAAGCTGACGAGGCCTGCTTGCGCCTCCAGAAGATCGAGCGCGAGTTGGCCGGGCTGCAAATTGACGACACGCTGCTGGTACACGCTAGGGCGGTCGAGAAGCTGGCGGATGAAGCGACCCAACACCTCGGGCTGCCGGTTCCGCTGCAAGAGGCGGTACAGAAGGCCGAGAGGGCACTCGCGACCGCCCGAGAGGAGGCTGTTGCCCGGTGCGAGCGCGATGCCGACCTGGTGACTCTCCGCTCTCTCGACACCTCCGCCACGACCCAGAGCAAGCTGGAAGAGGCCGCGTCCGCCCTCTCCCAAGTGGAAACCGCGCAGGCTCAGGCGGAGAAAGCGAAATGCGACGCCGTGCGCGAGCGTGAGCAGGCGGAGGATGAAGTCGCCGAGGTGGAGAAGGCCCTCGACGCGCTTCCAGAGCCGGTGGACGTCGACGCGCTTCGCGCGCGCGTCGAGCAGGTTGAGAGGTGGCAGGCGCTCCAAACCGAGTGGCGTGTGGCGCGCCGCGATCATGAGACCGCCCAGGAAAAGCATGACGACCTGGTCGCGCGTCACAAGC
>JAAZEB010000391.1 GCA_012512505.1 Armatimonadota bacterium
CTACTGGTGGAACGAGAACGCTCCCGGCTCCATCACGCACCCGGCCACGGGCGGCCATGACAACTTCACCTTGCGAGTCACCTCGAAAGGTTCGCACCCGGACGACGGCGAGGATAGCAATGAGTGCCCGTTCCCCGTTGGCTTCACCCCGGTAGTGCGCGACGTGCAGGACAACCCGGTGATCGGCACGCAGGATTCCGTCTACGAGTTCTTCATCAGGATTAGCGACGAGGATGGCGAGCGGCTGCTGGACGGTTACCCGAAGCTGTACGTCCGGAAGCAGTGGGACCAGGGGATAGTGATCAACGGCGAGGTGATGCAGCCGTTTGACCTGGCCACGGGTAGGAACCGGGACATCGACAGCATCAGTGCCGCTGAGTTCCGCGGCGGCATCTGGTACCGCTACGCGCGCCGGCTGCCTGCGCCGCCCACGGTAGAGGGGCGCTACGAGTTTTGCGTGGTCTTCCGCGATGTCGACGGTGTGGTAGACCAGGGCAACCCGCGCCCCAGCCTCAACCAGGGCGGGCAGCTTTCGTACTACCCCGGCGTCGCGATCGGCGCCTCCTCCGGTCCGGTCTGGCCCGGGCTGGAGACTACCCTCTGGCAGGCCGGCCCGTTGATGCACCAGGTGCTGGATAGCAACTTCTATCCCTGCCGGCCGGACGGCAGCGCCGACACCAATGGCTACCGCGACGATGCCTTCCGTTGGTTCAACGAGGGCGGTGTGACGGTGGACCCGGTAGACGCGGCACACGACCGCAAGGGCACCGGTTCCTCCACCTTCACCTTCCGCACCTTCTTCGACTTCTCGGTCAACTTCGGGGCTGTGACCCAGACGCTGGGCTTCTCGCCCGCGCCAGGCGCGGCTCCGACAATCCTCTCGTTCTATAACGGTCGGCGCGACCCGTGGCGCAACACGGACGCGACCCCCGTCTATCCCAACGCCGCCCCCATCCCGTCGCCGCTGGCGATCCGTTTCGACGACAACGGCGATGGCGTCGTCAACGAGCAGGACTCGCTGCACTACATGCGCCAGGATCCTGCCGCGGCGGGCGGTGCCGTCTGGACTTACGTCGTGCATCCCGCGGATATCCAAACCAACGGTTGGCCCGGCACGCGATGGGAAAACGGCGGGCAGGGGAAGCCGTGGGACAACAACTACGAAAACTTCCGCTACGGCGGCATGGTGGCCGGGGGCGACAACTGGGTGCGCGCGAACCTGCGCCCCGGCAGCCCCGGCTGGCTGCAGTTCCGCTATGAGATGAGCCGCGACATCGTTGTCTGGGCCGAGCGCACGAACCTGACCGCCAGTGCCGAGTCGCCCAACCCCACGGAGCCGTGGGATGAGGCTGCGATGAGCAGCGATGGGGCCAACAACCCCAATGGGCGTCCCTATCCCGCGCCGGCCAGTGCCAACACGATGTGGGTGAGCTACACCGGGCGCAACGGCTCGCAGAATCCACCCGCCGATCCCAACGACTCGCGGCTGGACCGCCTGAAGGTGGACCCGGTGATCTCGGTCGAGGAGCGGCAGCGGCCGGACGGCACGACGGAGATCTTCGCGCCGGCACACTACGCGGCGGAGACCCACTCCACCTACGACGCGCGCAACGACAGCTCTACCCCCACGCCGATCCGGGTCGTGGATGGTGGCCAGATCTGGCGCTTCGCCCGGGGCACGAAGGCGACCCGGTGGCCGTTCCGCGTTCAGTACTTCCAGTCAGATACGGCGGCTGATGATCCACAGACGCCGAACGGCCGGCCGCCGCTGCGCGTGCAGGTTCACATCCTGCGCGCCGAGAATGAGGGCGGTCCTTACTACGAGTTCGTGAACACGAACGACCCGAACGACAAGTCGCCCTATAACCTGGTGGAAGAGGACGCGGCCGACAAGAACTACAACGACGGCAAGTGGTATCGCCTCACCAAGACGCTGCCGGAGGGCTACTACCGCTACTACTACGAGGCCAGCGATGGGATTCGCACCACCTACTGGCCGGGTGAGCAGGGGGCCATGTACAACACCGCGCTGCACGCCCTGAACATCTCGCGCACGGTCAACGCCTTCCGCGTCAACCACAAGCCGGAGCTGCTCGATCCGTCGGTGTCGCCGGAGACCGGGCCCGAGGATGGCCAGTTCACCTACACCGTCACCTACCGCGATGCGGATGGCGATAAGCCACTGTGGCCCTACCTCTTTATCGAGGAGCCGGCCAACAGCGGCCAGTACATCCGCGTGGTGATGAAGCAGACCGACCCGACCAAGACCAGCCCCGCCGACTATCGCAACGGGGTGGAGTTCCAATACACTACCGGCACCGACTTCAACCTGACGCCTAGCCCGTATGACGCGGCGAGCAACCGCTACATTCCGCACAAGCACTACTTCGCCTTCACCGACAACTGGAACTGGGTGGAAGGCCAGCCCAACCAGGACCCGGTGGATGGCGAGTGCGTGATGCTGCCGACGACCGGTAAGAACCCGGCCTACGAGGACCCGGTGGTGGTGCCGAACAGCGCCCCGGCGCTGACCAACGGCCGGGTGATCAATGAGCAGGGCAACCCGGTCGATCCCGACGCGGCGCCCGACGGCACCACGGCCACCCTCTTCACCTATCGGGTGACCTACACCGACAAGGATAACCAGCCGCCGGCGGTGCTGCAGGTCTACATCGACCCGGTGATCCGGGACGAAGCCGGCCCGCTTCCAGTGGAGACGCTGGACAACGCTGGCGCCAACGCCAAGGGCCGCTGGTTGACCATCGTCGGCAACCACACCGCGGCAGCGCGGCCGGGCCGGGTTCTCCGCTTCGAGAGCGGCAACGCGGCCGGGCGGTGGTTCTACATCACCGACTCCTGGTACGATGGATCGCGCACCACGGTGACGCTCACCCCAGGCTTCAGCCTGCTGGATGGGAACAACGACGGCACCCCGAACGATCCGGTGGTGCCGAACGATCAGGTCACGGTGGTGCGCATCGAGCCGAGCGCCGCCGGTGGCGTCCACACGATGACGCCGGTGGTTGAGAGCGACCACCGCTACACGGACGGCGCCGAGTTCCAGTATCAGACGCGCCTGCCCAGCACGCCGAACCCACACACCGCGCTCTTCTTCACCTCCGACGGGTTCAGCTCGTTCTTCAGCAGCGCGCAGGGCAGCCTATCCCAGCCGCCGACGATCACGCCGCTGGCGCTGCCGCGGGTAGCTGACAACACCGTGCCGGAACTGGGCACGATCGTTGACCCCGTGGCGGCGGCAGGGGGCGCGACCGCCCGGGTGGTGACCGCGCCGGCCGGCGGCGCGATGCTGCTGCAGTGCGGCCACCCGCAGACGGGTGCCGCCATGCTGTGGGATACGGACGTCCACCAGAACCGCCTGGTGAAGATGCTCACCGGGGCGGCGGCCGGGAAGTGGTACCAGATCACCGGCAACGTTGCCAGCGCCCTAAGCCTGGCTCCTGGTCCGCGTCCCACGCCGACCACGACCTTCCCCGACATCCCGAACCCGGGCACCGATCCGGCGGCGGATGGGGTGCAGGCGGGAGACCAGTTCCAGATCGTGGTGCCTGGCATCTGGCCGCGCATCGGCGATAAGGACACTGAGTTTACCTGGTCGATCCTCTACCACGACGTGGACGGTAACTCGCCGGAGGCTACCGACGCCCAGGGCAAATCGCGCGCCCCGGCGGCGATGACGGTGGTGATCGATGGCGTGGCGCACCAGATGAAGCGCCAGAACGAGTCGGTTACCGCCTTCGATGGCTACGTTGCTTACGTCTACACCCAGAAGCTGGGTACGGGCGAGCATACCTACTACTTCCAGGCGCACGACGGCGCCTCGTCGGCGCGCTTCCCCACCTCGGGGCACATCGCCTTCCCGACGGTGAACACGGCGCCGACGCTGACGCCCACGGCAACGCCACTCACCCCCGTCAGTGGCGGGGTGGCGACCCAGTTCACCTATGAAGTAACCTATACC
>JAAZEB010000392.1 GCA_012512505.1 Armatimonadota bacterium
CCACTCCCGGGATCGCGAAGAGGCGCAGGCCGGTGCGGAAGTAGTCGGCCGCGGCGGTATCGAAGGCGGCGAACTCCACCTGCACCGTGCCGTCGGCGGCGATGCGAACGGGCAAGGGACCGACGAAGCTCTCGCCGCTCACGCGGTGTTGGCGCAGGTTGCGACGCAGCGGCTCGCGGCCCTGGGGCGGGCACTGGTCGATGCCGACGAGGGTTGTGAGGGTCGGCTCCTCGGGCAGGGCAAAGTCGCGTACGCGCAGGCGAATCGGGATGCGCAGGGTGGGCAGCGAGGGGGGAGCCCAGTGGTCGCGCGGGCGCGACTCAATCTGCACGGCGCCCTGGTAGAGGCCGGGGCGGGCGTTGCGCGGCACCTTCAGCGTCAACCAGATTGGCTGCACCTGGCCGCCCTTCAGATCGCGGGTGTCCTCCGGGTCGAGCACGTCCGGCACCCAGCCGGTGCGCCCCAGCGGCGCCTGAGTGCGCGTCACCTCCAGGTAATCCACCCAGGCGCTGCGGCCGATCTCCCGCGGCAGCACGCTCGGCCCGAGGAAGTCTTGCCAGCGCACGCGCACTCGTGCGGCATCGGCCCGAGGAACGATCACCACCTGCACCGGCTCGCACTCGCCGCGCGCCGCCGCCAGCTCGATGGCAGCCACCTCCGCCGCCGGGGCCGGCGTGTCGCGGTAGACACGCTTCAGCGGGCTCTCACACCAGACCTGCACCGCGTCCTGGTGCGCCCCCTGGATGCGCGCGCCGCGCGCCGGCACGCCGCCATCCCCCACCCCAAGCGTCTGCACCGTGACGGCATCCACCAGCAGGGCCCCCTCGCCGCGCAGCCAGAAGCCGACATCATAAGCAACGGCCTCTGGCGCCAGCAAGCATCCCAGGGAGGCCTCCTGCCACGCGGCGGAGGGGAGCAGCGGCAGGTAGACATAGCGGTAGTTCGCCGGGGGGGTGAGGCCCTGGCCCTTCTCGTCCAGGGGCCGCAGGCGCACCACCAGCTCGTCCGGCTCGCCCAGCGTGCGGTAGCGAAAGCGGAGGCGGAGGTAGGCGCCACCCCGCGGCACCGCCACCGGGTCGCTGGTCAGCCCGATCAGCGGCCGGGCAGTGGTGCCGGTGAGGCAAACACACTGCTTCCCCTCGGCGGCGCCGGCTGCCACCAGGGTCACGTCGCCGGCGCTCACTCCCTCCACCCGGTCGGGCCGCCAGGCGCGCAGCCCATCCTCGAAGCCGCCGTTCGGGGGCGAGAGGGGCAGCGGCCCGCTAGTGGCCGAAGGCGAATGGCCCGCCAGCAGCGCCAGGACGCAACAGAGCAGGCACCGCCGCCAGGCAACGCGCAAGGTAGCGCGGCGGCCATGGTCACTCATCGCCCGTTGCCAATCCCAAGTCGCCACGAGGGGTGTTTTCGGCAGCAAGCCCACGGTTTCCCCCGGCAAGCAGACGCTTAGAGCACCGCGCTGCGCACTCTACCGTCGCCGCCGCACAGCGGGCACTCCTGCCCGCCGCCATCACAGCGCGGGCACCGCTGGGCACGGAAGCGCAGGTCGCGCGCATCCAGGCAGATGCGGCGGCCGTCGCGCAGATCAAGGAGGATGAAGGCGCCGCGGACCTCCTGATGGCGCACGATGAAGAGGGCACGCAGGTCCACCTGCCGGCCGCCAGGAAGCGGGATCGCCTCGCAGCTCAAAGCCAGGGGGCGCGCGGGCGTCTCGGTGAGGGAGAACGCCGCGCGCAATGCCTCGCGCCAGGGCTCACGCGCGCGCGAGTCGGCTTTCACCTGCACCTCCACCTGCACGCGCTGCCGCTGTGGGGCCCAGAGGAGCCGCGTCAGCGTCGCGGAGACGCTGGGGATGATGGTGAGGCGCCACACCGCCTCCGTCACCAGGAACAGCAGCGGCACCAGGAACGGCACCACCGCGAAAAAGACGCGGAGGAACACGCCCGCTCCCCGGTCGATGAACCCGGCGGTCAGCGCGTTGTGGACGAACAGGACGGCAATACCGCAGAGGACGAACAGCACCAGGAACGCGCCGAGCCGAACCACCGGCTCGATCTCCGCCAGGGGGGAAAGCTGCGCCGCCAGCCACTGCAGCCACGCCGGACCACGCCGCTCGCCCTTGAGCAGTACGGTCGTTGGCAGCCCGGGGCCAGCAGGTGCCATGGCACAGCGGGGGCAGGGCGTGCCCGCGAGCACCGGTTCGCCACAGTGGGGGCACGCATCCAACAGCTCCACCCACGGGCCGGTCGCGGGCGCGTCCTTGGGCGGGATCGCCGGCGGCCGAGGGGTGAGCGCGTCCGGGTCGGCAGACGCCGCGCCTTGGTCCGGATCCGGCGCGCGGCTCCCCCCCGGTTCCGGAGCGTGCTGCAGTGCCTCCCGGATCTCCTGAAGCCGACGGAGCCTTTCCTGCCCCTCGTCCATCAGCTCCTCCGCGGCCCTCCCCCCAGGTGTGACAGGCGTGTCTCTAAAGGCTCAGCAGGATCTCACGTTTCTTGGCCTGGAACTCCGCGTCGGTGATCAAGCCCTCGTCGTGCATCGCCTTCAGGCGTTTCAGGCGGGCAACCATCGGGTCTTCCGCCGCGGGGACCGCGGCGCTGCCGGCCAGCGCGGCACGGTAGAGCTCGTAGTCCGCCGCCGAGAGGTGGCCCTGATCGCGCAGCCCGGCCAGGCGGGCCAGGCATTCCTCCGGCGCGGCGGTGCCCGCGGCTACCATCTCCTTCAGCTTGCCAGCGTAGTCGCCGCCGTCGATCAAGCCGCTCGCGAGGAGCGCGTCGAGGCGCTGGAACGGCTCGGGGGCGGGAGCAGGCCCCCTCACCTCCCCCGGACTTGGGGAAGCCTGGGATGGCTGGCCGTCCGCGGGCTCGGCCGTGCCCAACTCCTTCAGGTAGCGAGAGATTACCGCGCGCGCGTGATCGCTGAACTCGCCCCGCTCCGGGATCCGCTGGTTGACGAAGACGAGCAGCCGCTCGCGGACAACGCCCGCGCCCTCCTGCTTCACCAGGTTGTCCAGGCTCTGGCGCACCCGCCGCGCCAACTCAGTGAGGCCGTCGCGGTCGCACAGCCGCAGCAGGAGCTGAGTGACACCGTTTGGGTAGTCCCGGCCATCGAAGGCGAGCGTCTCCAGGGCAGGCAGGTCACGGATCAACTCGGCGCGGTGCCGCACGCCCTGGTCATCGGCATACTCGACTTCGTAGGTCCAGCGCCGCTCGGTGCCGCGCTGGGTGATAACCTCGCGCGAGGTGCCGGCGACAGCGCCCGCGGCGACGGCAAGTAGGAACAGCTCCCAGGCCTCGGCCTTCAGATCGGGCGGCGGCGGGTTGAGACTGCCCCAATGCGGGATGTCCAGGCGCGAGTGGATCGGCTCCTTGCGCACGCGTTGGATATGCTCGTAGTGGCTCTGGCAGCGCTGGAGGGCGTCTTCCATCAGCCGCAGCGGGAAGCCGGCGCGCTCTTGCAGGAACAGCGCCTCGCTGCGGGAGGCGACCGGCACCCAGGAGCGCTCGTCGATGATCGAGGCAGCCTTGGTGGCCATCGCCTTGAAGCGACGTTCGGCCGGGGTGCGCGGCTCGTCGGCGTTGGGAATGCCCACGTTGCGCTGGCGCTGCTCCGGCCGGTCACGGAAGCCGCCGACGCCGCCCGCCTTCGCGTTCACAAACGGCGCGCTGAGGCGGTTGAGACGCTCGATCTGGCTCTCGGCGGCGCGCTCGTCGGGGTAGCGGGCAAAGAAGAGGTCGAGCACCTCCACCGCCTCCAGGCGCTCGCGGAAGGCAGACGCGGTGTGCCGCAGCAAGGTGCTGGCCACCGCGTCGAGGGAGGTGGCCGCCTCCGCCATGAAGTAGCCGTAAAGCCCCATCCTGGCGATGCCGAGCTCGGCCTGCACCCGCCCATCCAGCTCCTGCAGCGCCTCCGGGCCCACCTGCTCGAAGTAGTGCTCGATCGCCTCCGCCGCGTCCTCCTCCCGACCGGAGTAGAGCACCTCGCCGTTGACTGCCGGCACCGACTCCAGGAAGCGCACCTCTTCCGCGCGGAAGCGCTCGCGCAGCTCGCCGACGCGCTCCTCGTAGCGGCCCACCTCCCGGTTGAGCGCGCTCAAGTGTGTCAGCAGGTCGCGGTAGAAGCGCAGGGCGCAGTCACACACGAAAGCTTGCACGCGCGTCTGCGCGAGGGTGGCCGCCACCCGGCACAGCGCGGCGACAGCGGCCTCCGCTTTCTCCCGGGCCTCGGCGCGCAGCTTCTCCGCCTTGCGCCCGGCCGACGCGCCAGCCCCGGGCACCATCACCTTGCGGATCTCCCCGCGGGCCTGGTTCAGCTTCGCCGCCAGGTCCTTGACCAGCGCGTCGCACTGCGCCTTGTGGGCGGCGCTCTCGCGGAGGAGATCATCCCGGTAGGTGCTCGCCAGCCGCTCGATCACCGCCAGCACCCTGCGGCACCCCTCATGGCGGTAGCGGGGGTCGTTCACCAGCTCCGGCACCAGGTCGATCAGCCATTGCTTGGCGTGCTCCAGGCGCCGCACCAGGCCACGCCGGATCTCCTCGGGGAAAGTGCCCAGGTTGCGACGGCGCATCACGTCCGGATCGGCCTCGTCACCGGCGGAGGTCCAGGCAGGCAAGTCCTGCTGGATCATCGTCTCCAGGGCGCGGATGGCGCCTTCGTTGAGGCTCCGCCTGGCCATCTCCTCCGTCTTGCGGGCGATCTCGCCGATGGCGTCGGCGGCTCCCTTGCCGTGCTGCTGGTGCCCTTCCAGGGCCAGGCCGCTCAGCACGTGGTCGCGGTCGTAGTTCGCGGCCGCGATGCGGTGGGCCGCCTCCGCCTCGATGTCGCGCTCATCCATCGGCTGGGCGGGGTCCATCCACCCGGAGACAAGCTCCTTAGCCAGCCGGTTGGCGCAAACGTGCAGGATCTGGTCTTTGGGGAAGGCCAGCGCGGAGAGGCCGAAGCTGAGGTACTTGGTGGGGCAGTCGTACTCGTCGCGGCCCAGCCACGCTTTGTGGTTGTCGCGGTTCTGCTTCTTGTGCCGGGCAAATTCGTGGGTGAGGTCCAGGAACAGGTAATGCCCCAGCATCTCGATCAGCTTGTTCTCGCCGATCGCCTCGCCCTGCTCGTTGCGCGAGTCCATTAAGTAGCAGAAGCTGAACGGGTCGTCCGGGTCGCGCAGCTCCGGCATTCCCGGCTGGTACTGGGCGAAGAACTCGGTGGCGTTGTCGTTGAAGTAGTTCAGCTCCAGGAGCGCGGCGAAGGCGTTGGCGGAGAAGATCTCCACCAGCTCGCCCCCGGCCGGCGGCAGGATCAGCATCCCGATGGTGTCAATCGAGTTGGCGCCGGCCGCCTGGCGCAGCTCGTTCCGGGCGGCATACGCCAGGTCGAGGAAGATCCCGCTGCCGGTGCCGCCCAATAGCGAGCTGACGATGTAGACGGAGATGACCCCGGAGCCGACGCGCACACCGCTGTTGGTGGCCTCGCGGTAGGCAGCATCGCTGGTGACGCGGTTCATGGCGCCGAAGAGGCGGCCGCGGATGCTCGGGTAGTTCTCCGTGAAGGCGAAGCGCCCCCGGGCGCGCACCTGCCCGGCGCCCTGCTCGACGTTGGAGGTGAGAATGGTCTCCGGCACCCACGGCTCCAGGTGCGGATGGCGCGACAGGTTGCGCCGGTACTTCCAGATGTTCTGGACCTCCATGAAGACGTACTCGTTGGGGGTCAGGTTCACCTCCTTGGGATAGCGCACGTCTTCCTGGAGCGGCACGGTGTCGAGCTGCAAGAACTGGACGATCGGGATCCGGTCGAGCGAGCCGTACTTGTCCACGAGGCGCTTGCGCGTCTCCAGCAGCACACGGTGGCCGGTTCCCCCCGCGCCGATAATAATACTGCGCGAAACTCCTACCGCATCCAGCTCAACCGCCATCGAGTCTCTCCTGTCGCTACAGCCAGACCGGGCGCGCGCCGCCCTCAGTACGGCGAAGCATCGCTCGGATCGAACGCGACCTCTTCGCGCGGCTGGTCCGCCACCGACTGCGTGTCCGTCAACAGCAGGTCGACGCGCTTCTCAATCCCAGCCATCACCCGCACGCGCAGGCTAACCGTCTGCCCGAGGCGAAGCGGGCGCGCCCCGGCTCCCGCCTCCAACTCGGCGCCATCGAGCAGCACCACCGCCGTCTCGCGCGGCGCCAGCGCCTGGATCACGAGATGCGAGCCATGCCGCTGCACCCGGGCCAGTGGCTCGCGCACGGCGATGCCCGGCAGGGTGACCACCTTCCCCGTGCCGAAGGGAACGCCCCCCAGGTCGAAGGAATCCTCCGCGTCCAGGTCCAGGCGCGTGTCGCCGCCAAAGCTGCGGGTGCCCGCGTCGGGCGAAACGTCGCGGACCACCACGGTCAGCGGTGCTTGCGCGGCCTTGCGCGCGGCCGCCGCCCGGCCGAACGCCCGTGCCGCGAGCCATCCCCCCCCGGCCAACACGGCAACCGCCAGCAGGATCGCCGCGTAGACCCACGCCGGGGTGCGCGGCGGCGGCGGCAGCTCGCGGACGGCGCCGGTCTCCAAAACATCCACCCCGATCCCGTAGGTGGCACGCGTGCCACCGGTGAACTGCTCGCGCAGCCGGGCGTAGTCGCGGCTCTCGGGCGTGTCGGGCGTCTCCATCGAGCCGGGCACGTAGTACTTCAGGTAGTCCGGGTGATAAGGGTCGCCGGCCGGGGGCGGATCGTGCCGGTTGTCGCTCACCAGGATGCACACCTGATACGGCTGCCGCGACGGCGCCAGCAGCTTCAACGCCTCGTGGTGCGCCCAGCGGATGTTTGAGCCGACCGTGTTATTGCTCACCGTCGGGATGCGGTCAATGATGATCTTCTTGTCCGCATCCTTCTTCACCCGCGTCTCTTTGAGCACCAGGGTCGGACTGGTGTCGAAGGAGAAGACCGCCACCGTGTCGCCGACGCGGGTGCCCTCGCGGACAATCCGCGCCAGCGCGGCGACACTGTGCCGCAAGCGGTGGGCGTTCGTCATGCTGCCAGACACGTCCAGCACGATGACGACCGCCTTCTCCTTCCGACCCCGAATGGCCGAGATGATCCGCGTCGCCGCCGCATCAAGCGTGCTGGCCACCTCCGCCTCCTGGGCGGTCGCCGGCCCCAGGCCCAGGGCCAGCACCAGGAAGAAGGCAAGAGCAGCGGCCCCCCTGGCCCCCCGATGTCGGGGGGAACTAGAGCAGGAGGCATCCCTGGCCCCCTGAGACCGGAGGGAACCGGGGCGGTGGCGGGGAGGCGCCCCGGGGGGCTGGAAGGCCACGGGGGCGGCTTCCTCGTCAGCGCAGCTTCGCGAGCTTGGCTTTTGCCAGCTTGTTGGTCGGATCATCCTTTAGCGCCTCTCTTAGCTCGCGCCGGTCCACGGCGCTGACACCGTCGGCGGACGCCGGGCCGGGGAGCATGACGGCCTGGCCGCCCTGGCGAAGCGCGGCGATCGCCAGCAGCAGCAGGGCCAGCAGCAGCAGGCCGAGCACCACCTTCAGCAGCAGTCGCCTGGGGACGGGCAGCAGCACCAACTCGGCGCGATCGGCCCAACACTCCTTGCCGGCGGCATCCACCAGGCGCAAGGTGGTGGCGTGCGAGGTCTCCATCGGGCCAGCCGTCAACGGCCGGGTGTTCGCCTCCACCACCACCTGCTTCATCTCGCCCGGCCCTAGCCGCAGCCGACCGCCCTCCCGCGGCCGTAGCCACTCCGGGTTGGCGCTGATCAGCGTCCCCTCGAAAGGGCGTGCCATGCGGTTGCGCACCGTCAGGGTTCGTTCAAAGCGCTGCCCCCGGGCGAACCGGCCGAGGGCACGCTCCCAGACCACCTGAACCGGGGAGGCCTCTTCCCCTTCGACCTCCAGCTCCACCGGGATCCGGACCACGCGGCTGCGGCCTCCGTCGTTGGAGGCGATCTCCAGTTGGCCGTGGTAGACCCCGGCGCCCAGGCGCGGATCGCCGATGCGCACCGCCACCATCTGGGCATCGCCGGAGCGCACCTCGAAGGCGCCGCCCGGCACCCGCAGCCAGGGTTGGTCGCCCGCCACCCGGCCGCGCAGCATGCCTCCGCCCACGTTGCCGACGGCAAGCTGTGCTTCTTGCAAATCTCCGGTGAACACCGGCAGTGGCTCAATCGCCCACTTGAGCTGCAGCTCGGGCGGCGGCGTCACGCACACGTGGATCGGCACCGTCACCCGGTTCACCTCAGGCCGGGCATCCGCCAGCCGAAGCTGGCAGTAGTAGTCGCGCACCGCCCGGTTGGCCGTGTGGAAGGTGACCGATACCGTCTGCTGCCGGCCGGAGGGCCCAAACTCTACCTCCGCCCACCCCGGCCGTGGGGTGCCGTGGTCGTCCACCAGCTCCACCAGCCGCTCGTTCAACAAGATCTCCCGCTCGTCCGAGCGGCGGATGGTGATCGTGACGGTGGCGCTCTCTCCAAGCGACACCTCACCAAACTCGATCTGCGGCGGGTCGGCCACCAAGCGGATCTCCGGCAGGATCTCGGCGGTCACCCGGATGCGCGGGATCTCCTGAACCATCGAGCCGGGCGCCTCGATCTGGATGTCCAGCTCCTGCCGGCCAAGGGGGCAGCCTTCCTGCGCCGTATCGATCTCCGCGTCGACGACACAGTCCTCACCCGCCGGGATCACCGCCTGCGTGGGCCGCACCTGGAACCACTGCTGGTTGGGAAGGTTGGGCGTGAGGGTGACCTCCAGGCTGCCCTCCCCCCCGATGTTCGACACTTTGAAGGTGAGCCGCTTGCGACCAGGCCGGCGCACCTCGCCGAAGTCGAGCTGCTGCACCCCCGCCGCGAACAGCGGCGCCGGATACGGAGCCGGCAGGAAGTCCGGCAATGCGCCTTCCAGGTCAGTTTCCACTACACGCTCCAGAGGCACCACACTCGCGAGCTATACTCAGCCGCCGCACCGGTACTCAGCGCGAACGCCTCGCCCCTGCCCGAACCGACCGGCCTCACTCGGCCGCCACCTTTGCCCGGCGCAGGAGGGTGCCGCCGAGGCAGTAGCCGGGCGCCAGCAGGCGTGCCACGCGGGCCGACCCTTCCGGGGGCGCGCCCTCCACCTCGCAAGTGGCTGGATCCACCGGCGCCCCGGGGGCGGGCGCGAGGATCTCCAGGTCGAGGGGGCGCGCCGCCGCGGCCAGTTCCGCCAGCGCGGCGACGAACGCCTCCCGAGCCACGCCGTCGGTAGCCTCGCGGTACTCCACCGCCAGGTCGATCAGCGGCAGCAGCCACTGGCTCACCACGCGCCGCAGCTCGTAGTCCAGGTCATCGCCCGTTTCGTCGAGGGCGCCCAGCGCCAGCAAGTCGCGGCAGGCATCCAGACGCCCGGCCAGGTCTGCTGGCGCCCCGTTCAGCGCGGCCGCCTCCGCCGTGGCGCGCTGTGCCAGACGCTGCGCCTCGCGCCGGAGGTCGTCGCTCGTCTCCCGCCCGCGCGCTTCCAACCCGCGCAGGCCGTCGTAGGCCGCCACGTCGCCGCCGACCTCCCGCCGCAGCGCCACCACGCGCGTGACGAAGCCCTCCGCCACGGCCTCGGCCACCCGGGCCAGCGCTCGCGCCCGGGCCGCGCGCTCGCGCGCCGTCCGCCGGGCAGCCCCCCGCGACAGCAGGTAGAGGTGCTCCGCCATCCGCTCTACCAGCTCACCGACCGCGCTCTCGCTTTGCTGTTCGATACGGCCGGCCGTGACGCTTAGCTGGCCCGCGGCCTGCTCCACCGCCGCCAAGGAGCGTTCCGCGGCCTCCAGGCGCGCCTCGAGGCGGGCAATACGCGGTGCCCACGCCTCGGTGTCAGTGGAGCTCCCCTTCCCCACTTTCAGCTTCAGCGTCTCGACCTCGACCGCCTGCTCCATCAAGGTTTCGACGGCCACTTTCAGGTGTCCGCGGGTATCTTGCAGGGCTTCTTCCAGCGCGCTGGCTGATTTCGCCAGGGCGTCCAGCAGCGCGGCGCCCAGCCCCTTCATCTGCTTCTGCAGCGAATCGAGGTCGGTTGCGCGCTGCCGATAGAGGATGTCGCGCACGGTGCGCAGCTCAGGCTCCGGAATGGTGCCGGTGCGATCCCCAGCCAAGAAGCGTTTCCCTTCAGCGATACGACCGAACGCGGGCGCGGGCAATCACCTCGCCCGCCCAGCGATAGCCGGGTTCCAGGAGGGCGGCGACGGTGCCCGGCCGGACCCCTTCCGCCGCCGGCAGCACCTCCGTCTCCTCACACTCCGCGGCGAGCACGTGCGCTTCCCCATCCGTCGGCGGCGCGGGAACAATCACCGCCCCGGCCGGCGGGGCGACGATCTGGAGATCCTCGCGCGCCAGGGTTTCTCGCACCGCCTCGGCCACCGGAACCAGGCATTCCTCCCCGCGCGCCTCCAGCAGCAGCGGCGTCACGAACTCGCGGAGGAAGTCGTCCAGCAGCGGGCGCAGGTGCTGCTGCACCAGCGTCTGCGCCTGCTCGCGACGGTAAGACTCTCCTCTTTCGCGCAGGCCCCGACAGCGAGCCCGCAGGCGAGCCAACCGCTCGTCGATGTCCTCCAGGGGGGCCAGCCCATCCTCCGCGCGCCCGGCGGCCGTAGCCGCCTCCTCGAGCCGCTGCTCCAACCGCGCCACGGCGCTCGCCAGCGTCTCCCGGTAGAACCGGAGCGCCTCCCCGCCTGGCGAGGCAGCGGCGCCCGACAGGAGAGGCAGCACCTCGGCGCGCAGGTGAGTGCCCAGGCGCCGCAGGCTATCCAGGCGCTCCGTGTAGCCGGCCGCCAACACGCCGGCGGCGATGGCCTCCAGTTGGGCCACCAGCTCCCCAAGCGGCGTCTCCGGCCCGGTCGCCGCCAGCGCCTGCACCACCGCAGACAGTGGAGCCACCGCGGCCCTGGCCGCCGCCACCTGCTCGCGCAGCGCGTCGATTTCCACGCTCAGCCCCTGGATTTTGGCCTGGGCCTCGGCCAGCCGGGGGGCCGCCGCCTCCAGGAACCGACGCAGCGCCGCCGGCCCATCGCGCTCCTCCTTGAGGGCCGCTTCCACCGGGGCGCGGACGACGGCGCGCGCCTGGCGCTCGATCAGCCGCTCCGTGGCCGCGCGCAGCAGCTTCTGCCAGACGGCAGGGTCGGCTGCCATGGCCTCACCCGGCGCCTCGGCCACCGCCGCCAGGCCCGTGCCCAGTGCCGTCGCCCGGCGGGCTTCCTCCGCCGCGGGCGCCTTTAGGAGGACCTCATACTCGTCGAGCTGTTGCTGCCACTGCCGCCACACCCCCTGCAGCGGCTCGGCGGTTGCCGGCCCCACGGGGGCCTCCGCCCTGGCAGGCATGGCAGCCGGCCCCTCGGGATTGGGGTCGTTGGCCCGGGGTTGTCGCGACCGCAGGACCCAGACCACCGCCCCCACCACGGCCGAGAGGAGCAGCGCCATCAGGGCCACAACGGTCGTGATCGGCATCCCCGCCAGCATGGGGCGCATCAGTCCTCTCTACTTCACCGGCCGGCTTTAGCGGGCGGGCAGCACTGCCTTCAGGCTCTCGGCAATCTCCTGGAGAGCCTCCAGGCGCTGCTGCGCGATGGTTGTCTCGCGGGAACAGCGCCCGATCTGCTCTTGCGCGGCAGCCAACTCGGCTTGCTGCCCGGCAAGCGCCGCCGTGATCCGCTGCAGGTCGGCCTCGACGGCATTCAGCCTTTCCTCCAGCGGCTTTGCCTCCTCGCGCAACTGGGCCAACTCCTCCTTCGCCCGGGCGACCTCGTTCTCCAGTTCCAGCCTGCCGCGCTGCTGCAGCCAGTGGTCGAAGGTCCGCTCCAGGTGCGTCGTCCACACCTCCGGGTCGTGAGAGGATTCCAGCGGCACCCCCAGGGCCGCCGCGAGCGCGACCAGCATCCGCGCTGCCTCCTGGGACTGCGAGAGGGCCTCCGTGTCGAGCCGGGAGATCGCCGCCTGGAGGGCCTCCATCCGGTCGTGCAGCCGCTGCTGTTCGTTGACCACCGCCGCCTCGGTCGGCAGCTCACCGCTGTGGTTCACGCCCTCTTCCCTCCTGCCGCCTACCGCGTCCGGAAGCGGTAATGCTGGGGCACAGGTTGGGCGATGCCGCGCGTCTGATCCAACACCTGCACCAGCACCTCGGGGCCCGAGACCTCCATCTCGACGTGGATCTCGCGCTCCAGGCGAGTGCCGGGGCCGGCGCCCTCCGGGAACTCCAGCGGCACCACCTGGCGCCCGAGCGACATCTCCTCCAGGAAGCGCCGGGAGAAGCCCTGGCACACCTCCAGGACCCACTGCCGGGCAAAACGGTTCGGTAGGGTGTACACCTTCCGCGCCCGGAAGCGAGGCGGGGCGTTCTCCGGGATCACCTTGTCGAACGTTTCCAGGCCGGTGCGAATGCCGAACGCGGGTGTCTCGCGCGGGCGGAAGGCAATCTGCTCGCAGCGGCCGGTGAGAATCGCGGCACAGCGAGCAGCCCCCGCGGCGATGGCGACCTCCTCGAAGCCCTCCTCCCGCGGCTCAACGTGCAGGAAGTGGTCCACCATCCGGCTCACGAAAGGCGAGCGGTTCAGCGCCCCGACGATGAGCACGCGGTCAATATCGCTGTCGCGGAAGCCCTCCGGCCGGTCGCGGTGGCGCGCGCCGCGCACGGCGCTCTGGATCGCCCGGGCGATCTCAGCATCAAAGCCGGCCCAGCGCTCCAGGTCATCGCGGCTCAGCCGGCCGGTATGCGCGCCATCCCAGGGCACCTCGAACTCGTGGACCACCGCGCCGCTGAGGAAATGGCGCGCCTCCTGCAGCCGCTCGCGCGCCTGGTGCTCCAGCCATCGCTCCTGCTGCAACGGGTCGAGGTCGCCGGCGGGCAAGCCCTCCCGGTCGGCAGGCCAGGCCGGCACCTGAAGCCGCCCTTCCAGGAAGCGCGCGTAGAGGCGCTCGTCCATCGCGTCGCCGCCGACGCAGTCACCCTCCTCGGTGCGCGCCACTGCTTCGCTCAGCAACTCGATGTCGAGATAGGTGGCCTGCTTGGCGACGCGCACCACGCTGGCGGTAACCTGTGAGGCTCCGGCGTTGAAGACCAGCACGTTCTCCGCCTCATCCTCGAGTTGCTCGTCGATGCGGTAGCCGAGGACGGCGGCCTCCGGTTCGTTGATCAACCCAACGACCGGCAGTCCGGCCAGCGAGGCGGCTTCCCGGAGGGCAGCCCGCTGCTGGGTGCTGTAGCTGTAAGGCACCGAGAGGACGGCGCTCACCACCCGCGCCGCGCAGTCGGCCTGGAAGCCGAACTTCAGCTTGCGCAGCAAGCGCTGGATCACCGCCTGGCCATCGCCGTTGCCCTGGAGTACATTCTGTTTCAGGCGGCGGTACACCTGGACGCTGTCGCGGTAGGCCTCCTCCAGGGCGCTGTGGCCGATCAGCCAGCCCCCCAACTCCTGGTCGCGCGCGACCACCGCCGGGTGAGCCGGCACACTGCCCACCTCCAGCAGGATCGGGTGGTCGGCGGGGTCTTGCCAGGCCACGAAGCGGCAGTTGGCGTTTCCCAGATCCACCCCCACCACGATTGGCGGGCGGTCAATGGTCGGCGCCATCGGTCACCGTTCCTTCCCCGGCATCGGCGCGCACCTGGGCGCGCAAGTCGTCGAAAAGCCGCGGCAGCCCGTCGTCCAGCTCGTAGTGGCGCCCGCCGGTGCCGGCCACTACCGCGTCGTACTGGGTGCAGAACGGCCCCACCACGTCCACCCGGATGTCGCGCGCGGCCAGGCCGGTGACCAGCCGCTCCAGCGGCCCTCCTTCCGGCGCCCGTGGCGGGGCATCGGTCACCAACACTACCCGCCGCCGGGTCGTCTCCCCCTCGCGTAGCGGCAGACGCCGCGCCGTGTCGAGGGCATCCAGCGACGACTCCGGCTCGTCGCCCCCATCATTCTCCGGGAGGCTGCCCAGGCGCGTCAGGAACAGGCGGTGGTCGGGGGTAAAGGAGTAAACGTGCTCCCGCTCGCCGCCCGCCCGGTCGCCGAAGCTAATCGCGGCCAGGCGCACATCGAGCTCGCTCTCGGGCAGGGAGCGCACGAAGGCGGCACAGTGCTGCCGGAAGCGTTCCAGGTGGCCGCCGTGGATCATGCTCCCGGTGGTATCCACGCAGAAGACCAGGTCCAACTCGCGCGCGAGCCGCAGCCGCGGGCTGGCGGTGACGGCAACGCTGCTTTGCTCGTAGACCATTGCCGCCCGCAGTGGGTCGCCCGTGGCGCGCACGCGGGCAGACACCTCCGGGAGGGCGCGGTCAGTGCGATAACGGATGCTGAGGGTCACCGGCGTACCCGGGGGCAGCGTCACCGGTCCAACCTTGGCCGTGCCGATGTACTTGGCGCCGGGGCGGCCCTCGGTTTCGCCCTCGTAGAGGTCAAGCGCGATCGTCTCGCCGCGGGGCCACCCAAGGGAGATATCGCGCCGGGCGGCCGCGACATCGGTGCCCTTGGCGAAGAGGGGTTGGTAGCGCGCGACCGCCCCCGGCACGCGCAGGTAGACGGTGTCCAGCAGGATATCCACCAACTCGATCTGGTACTCGGACTTGCCGAAGGAGGCCGCCACGATCGCCGCGCCCCGGGCCACCAGCAGGTCGGGATCGGCATCGGCCAGCACCTTGCGGCGCGCGGGGGAGCGCTCACGCTCGTCGAACTCCGTCTCCCCCATGAACTCGCGCACCGCCTTGCGGATGGCAGGCAGGCGCGTCGAGCCACCGACCAGGATCACCATGTCCAGGTCGTCGCGCGTCATTCCGGCGCGCTCCAGGGCGATGGCCATCTGCTCGTTGGCGGCCCGGAGGAAATGGGCAATCGTCTCCTGCAGCTCCGCTTGAGTGATCTCCACACGCACGGTGCGCGGTGGCTTGCCGGGCGCCTCTAGGTGCGGCAGCACCACGGTCGTTTTCGGCTTCTGCTCGTCGGAGAGGCTCTTCTTGGCGTTCTCGGCGGCATCGAGGACTTGCTGGTAGATCTGCCGCGCCCACGGCTCGTTGGCGGCGAGGTCGAAGCCTTCCTGCAGCAGGCGCGGCCGGATCAGTTGGTCTGCGATCCGCTCGTCAATGCGGGCGCCTCCCAGGTCGCGTTCGCCCGCCTTCGCCAGCACCTGGTACTGATTGCCCCGCGCCCGCATGATCGTGCAATCGAAGGTGCCGCCCCCGAAGTCGTAGATCATCGCCACCTGCTCGCGGTCCGGGTGGGCGCGTAGGCCCGGATAGCCGACCATGGCGGCGACCGGCTCGGGCAGGAGCATCAGCGTTTCCAGGCCGGCCAGGCGCGCCGCCTCCTCGGTGTGCTCCCGGTCCAACGTGCCAAACGCGGCGGGCACGGTAACGACCGCCTGCCGCACCTCGCCGTCGGCGAAGCGCTCGGCCTGTTGCTTCAGATGCTTCAGGATCTCGGCCGAGACCTCGGCGGCCGTATACTCGCGGGGGGCACCAGCCGGTCGGAAGCGGTAGCGCGGGTTGCCCATCTGCCGCTTCACGTTCAGCGCCACCTCGCCAAAGCGGGTGACGCGCACCGCGTGCGCCGGCCAGCCGACCACCACGCGCCCCTGCGCCTGGTCGAAGAGAACCGCGGAAGGCACCACGAACCGCCCCTCGCCAAACGGCACGAACGTTACCCGGTTGCTGACGGTATCGTAGTAGGCAACCTCCGAGGTGCTCGTTCCCAGGTCGATCCCAACGCGCACGGAGACGGACATGGTTAGCTCTCTCCAAGCGTTCCGGCCGCGGCGGCCGCGGCGAGCGCGGCTCCCTGTGCCTGGAAGCACTCCGGGTGGGCGGGCACCCCCAGTATCGGCAGGAGGGCGCCCAGCGCCGCCCGCAGCTCTTCCCAGCGAGCGGCCTCCCCCGAGAGGATCGCCGGGGGCACTCCCGCCGCGTGGAGGCCGCTTTGCTCCAGCACCAGCCGCACCAGTTCGCAGGCATCGACTAGCACCCGGCGGCAGTAGGCCATCACCGCGTCGCGAGCCACAGTGACGACGGGGCCGCGCGCCGTCGGTAGGCACGCCTCCCCCGGTGGCAGCACCACCGTCCACCCCTCCCGCGGAGTGCCCCAGCACTGGCGCAAGAGCCGGTGAGCAATCTGCACCACCCGCCGGCGGGCGGCCGCCGACAGGCCCGAGGCGGCCACCGCCGCGCTCAGTCCGGTCACCGCCGGCAAGATGACGTTCACCGCCAGCGGCTCATCCAGGTGCGCCGTTCCCAGCGTGGGCTCCACCGCCGCCGCGAGCAAGTGGGCCGCCCCATCGCGCACGCTGACGGCCTGCACCGACAGCGCCGCCTGGTCCCAATCGACGAACAGGAGCGGCGTCGCGGCGCCCGCGTCGGCCAAGCGCTCCTGACAGGCGGCCAGGAAAAGCGCCCGGTGCGGCTCCACCGCGAGGCAGCGAGGGGCCCCCCCTACCCCCCCAAGGTTGGGGGGAGATGGGTTGGCCCCCCAAGGCTGGGGATGTGTAGGCTGGCCCCCCCTGCCCCCCCAAGACTGGGGGGGTTCGAAGAAGCTGTGCTCCCCCCCGGATTCGGGGGGGGCGGGGGGGGCTAACCCATTCCCCCCCGGATTCGGAGAGGTGGGGGATGCTAACCCATTCCCCCCCGGATTCGGGGGGGCGGGGGGGGCTAACCCTGCCCCACTGAGTTCGCAGGGGCTAGGGACGACCCCGACGATGGCGCCGGGCTGGCGCAGGAGGGTGGTCTCCGGCTCGACTGGCACCGCCCGGCGGCGCAGCGGCTGATAGAGGGCAGCCCGCACCGGCTTGCCTGCCAGCAAGGTGAGGCCGGCAACCGGGGCACTCTGACCGCGGCTAGGAGCCGCCGTCATCGCGGGTCACCGGCGCCGCGTAGGGGACCGGGATCCCCCTGGCAAATGAACGCACCCCAGGCGGCCGGCAGCGGCTCCTGCTCCCGGACCGCCAACTGAGCCTCGCGCAGCGCCTCCGCGCACGGCACGCCGGCCAGCACGCGGCGGTAGAAGCCCAGCAGCAGGTCTCGGCCAGGCCGCACCGGGGGCACCCAAAGGCCAAGGAGCAGCGTTCGCGCGCCCGCCAGCGTGAAGGCACCCCGCAGGCTCTGCAGCGCCTCGCCGCTGCGCTCGCCGCTGTGCGCCGCATCGCACCCCGAGATGACCGCCAACTCCACGCCAAGCAGGTCCAGGGCGGCGATCTCCTCGGCCGTCAGTATCCCATCTTCCGCCTCTGGCGGCAGGGCTCCCTTGCGCAGCCAGGTGTTCGCCCCCGCCAGCGCCAGCCCCGACCGCAGCGCCGGCGCGGCATCGCCCAGCCGCGGCCGAGTGGGGATCCAGTCGGGCAGGCTGACCAGCGGCTCGTCGCCAGTTTCCGCGCTGGGGATGAAGAAGCCCTGCGTTGAGAGATGGAGGACGCGGGCGGTAGCACACGCCTGTTTCAGCCGCTGCTTCAGCACCTCCGGGCCAAGCCAGGGGCGCGTCTGCAGGAGGGCCGCCACCGCTTCCCCTTCGCTACGCCCGGCAGGCAGCGCCTCGAAGGGGAGGACCTCGGAATCGCGTTCGCCGGCCGGCAGCGCGTCTGGGCTCTCAGCAGCGGCCAGGTCGAAGTCGGGATCGGCCGCGACGAGGGCCTCCCGGCGGTCGTCCGAAGGCAGCGCGGCCGGTCGGAGCAGATCGGCCGCGCTGCTCAAGTCGCTGATCAGGTAGTCATCAATCAGCCGCCGGCCAGGGGCCGTCGGCAGCACAGCCAGGGGCACCCGGGCCAACTCGCCGTCCGGCACGACGAACAGCCGCCGGGCGCCGCCCAGCGCGTCCAGCAGGGGCGCCACCACCGCCGCGTAAAGGGCGTGCCCGCGCGCAGCCTCCGCCGCGCGGCTTTCGGCGTCGGTGCCGGCCGCGGCCGGCAGGTAGGCAGCCACCGCCGCGTCGATCACCTCGGCATCTCCCAGGTCCACCATCCGCGCGCCACCCGGCTTGCCCGCCGGCAGCACCAACGCCAGGTAGTGCGGGGGCAGCCACCAGCTTTCCTCCCGCTCCGGCAGCGCCCCGAAGTCGAACAGCGGGGTGCGTACGAATCGGACCAGGGCCGCGTCTGGGGGGAGGGCACGCGCGACCGACGCCCGGTTCACCCCCCGCAGCCGGCGCTCGATCTCGATGTCGGGAACCAGGTCGGCCAGCTCCTGTTCGAGACGCTCCTTGTGCAGGCGCCAGCGGGAGAGGAGTTGGCGGTGTGCCTCCAACCCGTTCGGGCCCGGCCCGCTCGAGATGGCCCGGGCGATCCGCATCGCCAGCGACTGGTGCTCCGTCAGCTCCGATGCCCAGGTGGGATAGCGCGCGACCAACGCCCCCGCGCTGCGACTCGACAACGCATCCAGTATCACCGGCCTGCGCCGCAGCAGCAGATCCAGCGCGAGGCAAGGCGCATCCGAGATCTCGCCGCGATAGCGCCGCAAGAGGGAAAGCAAGACGGCCGTTCGCTCCTCAATGCCGCCGGCCAGATCCGTCCGGTCGGCTACCGAGCGTAGCGCCGGCAGTTGGGCCAACAGGCGGTCATCGATGGCGGCGGCCTGCAGCAGGTGGGGCAGTGCCTCGGGCACCCGGCCGTCTCCGGCGTACAGCGCCCCCAGCCCGGTGAGCGTCTCCGCCACGCCGGCATGCTCGTCGCCCAGGACCGCCTGCCGGACGGCGAGGGCCTGGCGGTAGCGCAGTTCGGCGCGGGAGGTTTCCGCCCGGGCGTGGTAGTAGGTAGCCAGGGCGTGGATGCAGGCGGCGGCCTTCGGGTGCCGCTCGCCCAGCGCGGCGCGCCACGTTGCCAGCGCCCGGTGCAGCAGCGGTTCGGCCGCCGCATAGTCGCCAGCAGCACAACGCAGCCAGGCAAGCTGCTCCAGGATCGCCGCGCCGTAGGGGGGCACGTCATCCCCCGTGGGGTGGCGCCGCGCCGCCAGCGCCTGCCGGTAGAACACCTCGGCGGCAGTGAGGTCTCCCTGCCGCACCCGCAGCTCGGCCAGGGCGCACAGGCTCGCCACCGCCGACGGGTGCTCACTTCCCAGGGCCGCCCGCCGGATCCGCAGCGCCTGATCGAGCGGCGCCTCGGCGGCGGCGGCATCGCCAATGGCCAGGTAGAGCCGGGCGATCCCCTCCAGCGTATCGGCCACTTCCGGGTGACCGGATCCCAGGGCCTGGCGACGGATGGCCAGCGCCTGCTGGTACAGCGGCTCTGCCGCCGCGTAGCTGCCCATCAGGCGGTAGAGCTGCGCCAGGTTGTGGGCGCTGGTGGCAACATCAGCGTGGGCGGCACCCAGGATACGCTGTCGCGTCTCCAGCGCCTGGCGGTAGAGCGGCTCGGCGGCGGCGTAGTCGCCGAGGAGAACGCAGCAGGCGGCCAGGCTGCTTAGCGTAGCGGCGAGGTAGGGGTGCGCTTCGCCCAACTCGCGGCGAATGATGCCGAGCGCCTGCCGGTGCAACGGCTCGGCGGCGGCATAGTTGCCCATCGCGCGGTAGAGCTTGCCGAGGTTGTTCAGGGCGGCGGCGAAGTGGGGGTGCTCTTCACCCAGGGCAGCGCGGCGCACCTCCAGCGCCTGGCGGTAGAGCGGCTCGGCGGCGGCGTAGTTGCCCATCGCGGTGTAGAGCGCGGCGAGGCTGCTGAGGTTGTGGGCCACGTCCGAGTGGCCCTCCCCCAGCGTGCGGCGTGCCGCTGCCAATGCCTGGCGGTAGAGCGGCTCGGCGGCGGCGTGGTCACCCATCGCGTGGTAGACGCTGCCCAGGGTGTTCAGGCTCGCCGCGTAGTCGGGATGCTCCTCGCCCAGGTGCTCGCGCACCAGCGCGTTCAGGCGCACCGCCACGGGAAGTGCCCGCGCGTCCTTCCCTTGTCGGCGCAGGTCGGTGATCTGTTGCTGTAGAGAGCAGAGTTGCTGCAGGATATCGTCAGACATAGTGGGGTGTGGCCCTCGCACCTCCCCGCCGTCATCGTCGTGGACCGGGGTGGTCGTCCGCGGCACCCCACCCGGGTGCCACGCGCCGGCAGCGCCATCGTTCCGCGTGCAATTTGGCACGCCCGGGGTTGTCGGGCTTCTGTTCCGAGCACCGGATGGTAGGTTCCACAAACCAAGGGGCTACTCCTGCCGCGGGCGGTGTCCTCGCCAGGGCCGGGCACCGGCACCTGGCGTGACGCGCGACACCAGTGGGTAAGAGTTGCGGCAAAAGGGGAGGCCGTCACTATGGCTGCGCTGCTGAAGGTAATCCGGGCGCGCGAGAACCCGCTGCTGGCGCCGCGCACCGAGGCGGTACACTGGTGGGAGAAGCACGGCGTCTTCAACGCCGCCGCCGCCGAGTACCAGGGGAAGATCGTGCTGCTCTACCGGGCCGTGGACCCGCTAATGATCTCGCGGTTGGGCCTGGCCAGCAGCGAGGACGGCGTGACGTTCGAGCGGCTGGACCTGCCGGTGGTGGATGCCGATCCCAACGAGCCGTTCGAGCGCATGGGGGTTGAAGACCCGCGGATGACGCCGATTGAGGGCACCTACTACGTGGTCTACACCGCCGCGTCGCTGCACCGCATCGGCGAGGACGTGCCCGACCTGGCCGGAATCAGCGCCGATATCCCCTGGCGCGTCCGTGTCGCCTTGATGTCGACCACCGACTTCAAGGAGTTCACCCGGCACGGCATTATCTTGCCGGACGTAACCGCCAAGAACGCGATGCTCTTTCCGGGGAAGCTGAACGGCCGCTACGTGCTTCACTACCGCCACGGCATTACCCCGATGGTGGCCTACTCCGACGACCTCCTGCACTGGGTGGACCACCAGCAGATCGCCTGGCCGAACCCGGAGCCGTGGGAGGCACTGAAGGTGGGCGGCGGCGCCCCCCCGCTGGAGACGGAAAAGGGCTGGCTGATGGTCTACCACGCGGTGGACGCCAACCGCGTCTACCGCCTTGGGCTGGCGCTGTTCGACCGGGAGGACCCCTCGCGCCTGGTGAAGCGGGTCGGGCCGATTATGGAGCCGGAAGAGCCGTACGAGCGGCAAGGCTACGTGCCGAACGTGGTCTTCACCTGCGGCCTGGTGCAGCGCGGCGACGAGGTGCTCATCTACTACGGTGGCGCCGACTACGTGATCGGCCTGGCCCGCATGTCCCTCTCCGAGGCCCTGGCCGTCCTCGGGTAAGCGCAGGCTAGTATCAGCGCAAGCGGCCGCACCCCTGCGAGTGCCCGCTGGCAGATGCAACCGGAGCGTTGCGCTAGGCCACGCGCTGCCGTCGCACAACGCTCCGGGATGCATTCGTGTTGCGCCGCGGCTACTGTGTGGGTGCGGCTTGTGACGGGAGCTGCTTCCGCCAGGCTTCGAGCTGCTGGTCGAGGCGCACCTGCCACTCCAGCAGCCAGTCCACCTTCTCGCGGCGGGCCACTGTCTCGAAGCGGGTCAGGAGCTCCTCGGTCACCGGGCCCTGCGCCAGCTTCACGTAGAGGATCGGCAGCTCCGCGCGCTCCACGCGGCGAAGCAGCGTCTCGTCGCCGGCGGCGGCCTCCTTGGCACGGGCGAAGATCGCCGTCGCACTCTCCAGGAACTCCTTCGAGAGGAAGCCGACCGTCATCGGGTAGCGAATGCCGCCGGGCGGCTCGGCCAGCTCCTTCGCGTGCTTCTTGCCCGCCTCCACAAGCAGGCGATCGTACTCGGCGATCATCGGCGCCGCCTTGCCGTAGTGGCCGGCGATAAAGTCATCCACCAGCGCCTGCTGGTCGCGGCTTGGATCCCACATCAGCTTGGCGATCACCCACGAGCGCATTTCGTCGCGCTCGCTGGTCGACTGGTAGCCGCCCTGGGTCATCACGCCGATGGCATGGTTCTCTACCCAGAAGCGGATATTGTCGGCGATGACTTCCATGTTCGGCATCGGCGCCAGGTAGTGGCTGAAGTTGACGTTGTAGTCCCAGATGGAGAGACGATCATGCGCCGCCGACCATTGCTGGATCACCTCGGCCACGGGCGATTGCCGGGCGGGGGTGAACGGCCGAGACCAGGCGCCAACCACGTCGTTGCAGAGGCGGATGATCACGTTCTTGCGCGGGCGCATCGTCTTGGGCACCTGGATCGTCTCCAGGTAGGCCAGCGTGTCGACCCATACGTGTGGGTACTCCTTCTCCACGGCCTCGGCCACCTGGTTCACGAGGAACAACTGGTTCGCCATGTCGGTGCCGCCCTCGGCCTCGCGCAACTCCTTGCAGCGCTCGCAGTGGCAGACATCCATGTTGTCGTTCTTGGAGACGCTGACGATCTCGGTGTCGGGCTGCTCCTTCAGCCTTTTCAGCACGTTCTCGGTGACAATGCGGACCACGTCGGGGTGCGTCGGGCAGATCTGCGCGGTGTGGCGCTGGCCGGCGGCGCTCAGGGCGAAGTAGTCCGGGTGCTCCTTGAAGTAGGTGTCCGGCGGCAGCAAGGCAGCGTGCGTGTGCACGAAAAGGCCGCCGTAGTCCACGCGCCCGCCGTACTCCTCGGGCACCTTCGCGTCCGGCGCATTGGTGCGGTTGCGCAGCGACCAGACGGGATCGAAGCTGGCGAAGTAGAACGGGTCGCGCAGGATCAGCTTCGGCGCGTAGGTGCGCGGCACGACCGCGAACGCGAGCGTCTTCGTCCGAGGCAGGCGGATGCTGTCGTTGGTGTACCAGCGGCAGCCGAGGTCTTCCTCCAGCAGCGCGTAGACGGCGTTGATGACCCCTCGCCCCGGGCTGCCGCTCAGCAGCAGGTTGTTCCCACTCAGCCCGATCCGGTAGGCCTCGCGAGGGAGCTTTGGGTCGGCGGCGATCCGGACGAAGGCGCCGGCCGGCCGCGACGTTGAGATTCGCAGTTCGGCACCGGTCATCTCTCGAACCCAATGCTGGAGGTCCTCGGCCGCCTTGCGCTCCTCGCTGGAGGCCTGCCGGGGGATCACGATCCGGTAGTGCGGCCGGCCGTTTCTCACGAGCGTGATCGGGGCCGATGCCTTCCCTACCGGCTTCAACGGGTGCGGCTCCTGTCCCACCGTCGCCCCGCACGCCGGGACGGCAATGGCCAACGACACAACCAACGGCACTCTCATAGCTCTCCCTCCGTTGGGCGGACCGCCCCTCTCCGTTACAACGATGCGCTAGAAACACCGGCCTCCGGGCCGGCGCATGCCACGCTGGCATGCGTGCGCGCTGATTCGTCGGCGGCATCCAGAACCGCCACGACGCGGCGTGCCTCCTCCGGCTTCACGGCCAACTCGGCACCCTCCAGCAGCACGTCGGCGATGTTCGCGTAGTACGCTTTCCAGGAGGGGCGCAGGCTCTCCACGACGCTTTCGCTGGCAAGGCCATCGCGCCCGGAGAAGACGCGGGTACGGTCGGCCGGATCCTCGCGCGCGGCATCGATGTTGCCGGCGAGCATCGCTGCTTCCTGAGGGTCGCGCCCGGTCTTGATCAGGCCCCCTTCTTCCCCCAGCACGTACCAGCGGGGGCGGGGGGCACGGGCCAGGCGGCTCACCTCAATGCGGAAGAGCAGGCCATCGTGGAAGCGCAGTTGCAGCACGCCGTGGCTGCCGCTGCTTTGTCCCCACTTCCGGCTCTGCACGTCGCACCACACGCTCTCCAGGTCGCTCTGCGCCAGCAGCAGCGCCTGGTCAATCAGGTGGGCGCCCCAGTCGGCCAGTAGCGAGCCGGCGCGAGCGGCATCGGCGCGCCAGCCGCCCGTGGGGCCGTAGCCGGTGATGCACGACTCATACTGGAAAGGAGTGCCGATCCAACCAGCGGTGACGATCTGGCGCACCGTGGCGAAGTCCCAATCCCAGCGGCGGTTGTGGAAAACGCTGAGCAGCTTGCCGGACTGCCTGGCGGCGGCGATCATTGCGTCGCACTCGGCGGTGTTCATCGCCATCACCTTGTCGGTGACGACGTGCTTGCCAGCCTCAAGCGCCCGGATCGTCAGGTCGGCGTGGGTGTCGTGGGGAGTGGCGATGACGACCAGGTCGATCTCGGGGTCTTCCAGGAGGGCGTCGTAATCGGCGTAGGTCCGCACGTCGTGCTCCGCCGCGGCCTGGCGCCGGCGCTCCGGGTCGCGGCTGGCGACGGCGGTCAGCCGCAGGCGGGGTTCCTGGGCCAGCAAATAGGCGTGAAAAGCGCGGCCAGCAAAGCCGTAACCGACGATGGCGGCGTGGATCATCAGGCTCCTCCTCGAGGCTCCCTTCGGCATCCTGGCGCCCGCGTCCTGCCTGGGGAAAGGCGGGCCCGGCGAGCCGGTTCACCACAGGTCTGAGAGGGTATGACCAGGGTACCGGGCCGGGCGGCGGGGCGGTTCCGAGGCCGTGCCGTCAGTTGAAATCTCCTAGGGGGTGTGATATACTGATTGCGGCACCACCCGGGCACGGCGCATGGTGTCCGGGTGCATCTGGACATGGAGTGAGGACCATTGCAGATCTACATCAACGGCGAGCTGGTGCCCGACGCACAAGCAAAGGTTTCGGTTTTTGACCACGGTCTCCTGTATGGAGATGGTGCATTTGAAGGGATCCGTGTCTATGGCGGGCGGGTGTTCAAGCTGCGTGAGCACGTGGACCGCCTGTTCCGCTCGGCTCATCACCTCGCGATCACGGTTCCGGTGGATCGGGAGGGCTTGGCCGAGGCGATCTTGCGCACGGCGCGGGCCAACGGGATCGTCGATGGCTACGTGCGGGTGACCCTCACCCGGGGGATTGGCCTCGGGCTGGATCCGAAGAACATCAAGAACCCGACGCTGGTCATCATCGCCAGTCAGCTCGCCCTGTACCCGCAGGAGATGTACGAGACAGGGTTGGAAATCGTCACGGTTTCCACCCGGGTGCCACAGGCGCAGGCGATTGAGCCGCGCATCAAGTCGCTGGGGAAATACATCGGGAACATCCTGGCGAAGATGGAGGCAAACCGCGTCGGCGCCGGTGAGGGCCTGATGCTCAACTGCGATGGTTATGTCGCTGAAGCTACCGGCGACAACGTGTTTATCGTTCGTGAGGGGGCGTTGCTCACTCCTCCGCCGCACATCGGTATCCTGGAAGGGATCACCCGCGGCACAGTGATCGAGCTTGCTCGCAAGCTTGGGATCCCGGTTTCTGAGCAATTAATGACGTTGTATGACGTCTATAATGCAGACGAGTGCTTCCTCACCGGCACCGCAGCAGAAGTAATCCCGGCGGTCAAGGTCGATGGAAGGGCAATCGGGAGTGGGCGGCCCGGGCCGGTCACCCAGCGGTTGATCGCGGAGTTCCGGGCATTCGTCGCGGAGGAAGGGGTCCCCATCGGCTAAACGTTCTAGCAGCAAATGCCACTACTCGTGGGCCGGTACGGTCTGCGATACGGATGGGAGGGAAGCAGAGGATGTGGCAGCGATTTACGGATAGGGCCAAACGGGTGGTCTTCTTCGCCCAGGAAGAGGCAGCCCATCTCGGCGAGAACTACGTCAGCCCCGAGCACCTGTTGCTTGGCCTGGTCCGTGAGGGGGACAGCGTTGCCGCTCGGGTGCTGGACCGCCTGGGAGTGCCGCCTTCGCGGGTGCGCGCCGAGGTGGAACGACGCATCGTGCGCGGCGAAGGGCGCACCACTCAGGACATGACCCTGGACCCGCGGGCACGCAAGGTCCTGGATCTGGCGTACGATGAGGCCCGGCAGCTCAACAACAACCATATCGGCACGGAGCACCTGCTTCTCGGCCTCATTCGCGAGGGCGATGGGCTCGCTGCGCGCATCCTCCAGAAGCTCGGGGTGGACCTCCTTTCCGCGCGCCGCGAAGTGATCGCCTACCTGGGGGGCGACGTCGCCGCCCAGCCGACGCGCCAGCGCTCGAAAACGCCGACCCTGGACGAGTTCGGGCGCGACCTGACGCAGTTGGCCCGCGAGGACAAGCTGGACCCGGTAGTGGGCCGGCACACTGAGATCGAGCGCGTGATCCAGATCCTGAGCCGGCGCACGAAGAACAACCCGTGCCTGATCGGCGAGCCGGGCGTCGGCAAGACGGCGGTGGCCGAGGGGCTGGCGCAGCGGATCGTCCGCGGCGACATCCCAGAGCCGCTCAAGGACAAGCGCGTCGTGTCGCTGGACCTGGCCGGGCTGGTGGCGGGCACCAAGTACCGCGGCGAGTTCGAGGAGCGCATGAAGCGCGTCATGGAGGAGATCCGGCGCGCCCAGGGCGAGGTGGTGCTGTTCGTCGACGAGCTGCATACCCTGGTTGGGGCCGGCGCCGCCGAGGGCGCGATCGACGCCTCGAACATCCTGAAGCCGGCGCTGGCGCGTGGCGAGCTACAGTGCGTCGGCGCCACGACGATGGACGAGTACCGCAAGTACATCGAGCGTGACGGGGCCCTGGCCCGCCGCTTCCAGCAGGTGCGCGTCGATGAGCCGTCCATTGATGAGACGGTGGACATCCTGAAGGGCCTGCGCCAGCGCTACGAGACGCACCACCAGGTGCGCATCGGCGACGACGCGATCGGTGCCGCCGCGCGGCTCTCCAGCCGTTACATCACCGACCGGTTCCTGCCGGACAAGGCGATTGACGTCATCGACGAGGCTTCCTCGCGCGTGCGCCTGCGGGCAACGCTGCCGCCGCCGGAGATCCGTGCGCTCAAGCAGGAGCTGGAAGAGCTGCAGAAGGCAAAGGACGAGGCCCAGCGCAACTACGAGTACGAGGAGCTGGCGCAGACGCGCGAGCGCATCGGGCGCCTGCAGTCTCGCCTGGCCGAACTGGAAGAGGACTGGCGCCAGCGCCAGGCCGAAGCCAAGATGGTGGTCGACGAAGAAGAGATCGCTCAGATCGTCGCCTCCTGGACCGGCGTGCCGGTGACCCGGCTGGTGGAGTCGGAGACGACGAAGCTGCTGCGCATGGAAGAGCAGCTTCACCACCGGATCATTGGTCAGGAAGAGCCGGTCGGCGCCGTGGCCCGGGCCATCCGGCGCGCGCGTTCCGGCCTGAAGGACCCGCGCCGCCCAACCGGCTCGTTCATCTTCCTGGGCCCGACCGGCGTCGGCAAAACGGAGCTGGCGCGCGCCCTGGCGCAGTTCCTCTTCGACGACGAGGCGGCGATGGTCCGCATCGATATGTCGGAGTACATGGAGCGCTTCGCGGTCTCGCGCCTGGTGGGGGCACCCCCGGGCTACGTGGGCTACGATGAGGGCGGCCAGCTCACCGAGGCGGTGCGCCGCCGGCCCTACACCGTGGTGTTGCTCGACGAGATCGAGAAGGCGCACCCGGAGGTGTTCAACATCCTCCTCCAGGTGATGGAAGATGGGCGCCTGACCGACAGCCAGGGCCGCGTGGTGGACTTCCGCAACGCGGTGATCATCATGACCTCCAACGTGGGCGCGCAGATGATCCAGGAAGACCGGATGGGTCTGCGCCGCACCACCGAGAAGACCGAGCCGGACGAGAAGCAGCACGAGGCGATGAAGAAGCGGGTGATGGAGGAGCTGAAGCGCACCTTCCGGCCCGAGTTCCTCAACCGCGTGGACGAGATCGTCTTCTTCCACGCGCTGACCTCGCACGAGATCAAGCAGATTGTCGACCTGCTGCTGAACCGGGTGGCGGAGCAACTGCGCACCCAGCACCAGATCGAGCTGCTGCTCAGCGAAGAGGCGCGGGAACTGCTCGCTCGCGAAGGGTTCGACCCGGCCTACGGCGCGCGGCCGCTGCGCCGGGCGATCCAGCGGCTGGTGGAAGATCCGCTGGCGGAGGATGTGCTGCTCGGCAGCTTCCATGCCGGCGATACTGTTCGCCTCGACGTGGAGGGAGAAAGGATCATCTTCACCAAGATCCGCTCGGAGCGTGAGGCCGAGGCGGCACTGCCGGTCGGCTAAGCCTGCAGACAATCAACCGGCCCGCGGGCGCCCGGCGCGGCCGCGGGCCAGTACCAGTAACGGAGGCAGACGCGGGGGCACGGCAATGCGCGCAACGATTGCCGTGCCTCCGCGTCTTATTTGGACCTTGCCGCCCGGCCTCCGCGCCCTCAGCGCTGGTGCGGGCGGGAGCGCGGCCAACGACGCGGAGCTGTCGCTTGCCAAAGCAAACAACACGGTTCGTGTGCCAGTCGTGCGGTTACGGGGCGCTCAAGTGGATGGGGCGCTGCCCGGAATGCGGCGAGTGGAACACCCTGATCGAGGAGGTGACCCGTAAGGCGCTATCCGCGCCCCAGGCCGGTGCCCTGCCGCCCCAGGCGCCACAGCCGATCACCGCCATCGACGCGCGCCGCTATCCGCGCCTGCGCACCGGCATCGGTGAGTTCGACCGCGTGCTGGGCGGCGGCGTGGTGCCCGGCTCGCTGATCCTGGTCGGGGGAGACCCGGGCATCGGCAAGTCGACGCTGCTGCTGCAGGTGGCCGACCGGCTGGGCCAGGAGCACGGCACCGTGCTGTATGCCTCCGGCGAGGAATCGACGCAGCAGATCAAGCTGCGCGCCGACCGGCTTTCCGTCACCGCGGAGCGGCTCCTGCTGGTCGCCGAGAACGACATCGAGCAGATCGAGGAACACGTGCGGGCGGTTCAGCCGTGCTGCCTGGTGATCGACTCGATCCAGACGATGTATGCGCCGGGGGTGGAGAGCGCGCCGGGCACGGTGAGCCAGGTGCGCGAGAGCGCGGCGCGGCTGATGCGGCTGGCCAAGAGCACCCACCTGCCGGTCTTCCTGGTGGGGCACGTCACCAAGGAGGGCAACCTGGCCGGGCCGCGCGTGCTGGAGCATATGGTGGATACCGTCCTCTACTTCGAGGGGGACCGCCACCAGACGTACAAGGTGCTGCGCGCCGTCAAGAACCGTTTCGGCTCCACCGATGAGCTAGGCATCTTCGCGATGCAGGAGACCGGGCTGGCCGAGGTGGCCAACCCCTCGGAGATCTTCCTTTCCGAGCGCCCGATGCAGGCGCCGGGCTCGGTGGTGGTGCCGGTGCTGGAAGGATCGCGGCCGCTGCTGGTGGAGGTGCAGGCGCTCGTGGCGCCGGCCTACTTCGGCACGCCGCGGCGCGTGGCCACCGGCTGTGACTACAACCGCATGAGCCTGGTGGTCGCGGTGCTGGAGAAGCGGCTGGGACTGGCGCTCGGGGCGCGCGACGTCTTCCTCAGCATTGCCGGGGGCGTGCGCGTCACCGAACCCGCCGCCGACCTGGGCATGGCGGTGGCGATGGTGTCCAGCTTCCACGATCTGCCGGCGGATGCCCGCACCGCGTTCATCGGCGAGGTGGGCCTGGCCGGCGAAGTGCGTGCCGTGCAGCAACTCGACCGGCGACTGAACGAGGTGGCGCGCCTGGGCTTCACCCGCTGCCTGGTCGCCGCGCGTGCCGCCGGATCCCGCCACCTGGGCGCCGGTCCCGGCGGGCCGCCCACACTGCAGGTGCTTGGGGTGGAGACGGTGCGCGCCGCGGTGGAGGCCGCTCTGCCGCCAGTGGAGCGGCGCTGAGAGACGGGGCGGCCAGCGTGCGTGTTTCACACTGTGCAATAAAACGGGGTTTGAGCCGCGCCCACAAGAGGAGATCGGGGGCGCGAGCTAGTAGTGGTAGCCAACTGATGCCCTGGGCCGGGACGATCCGCAACGGGGCACGGGTGGACTGCATTGCAGAGGCAACGCGATCGATCGCGGTTGCCAGGCCATGGACGCCCATGGGGCCGGCACGCTCGCCGTCATGGCACTGTTCCCCCGGGCGGCGGACGGGGCGCACTCGCCGGATCCCGGTGCCATCGCCTGGAAGAGGGGTGAGTCCAGAGTATGGTCCGTTTCATTAAGATTGCGAACCTGCTCGTGTTCAGCATCATCGGGGGCATCCTCGGCAAGGCGGTCGGGGACTGGTACCTGGCGATTCCGGCCGTGGCCCGGTTGCTCGGCCCCAGTGACCAGCACCGACTGGTGACCAGCGTCGGCTTCATCCTCCTGGGGATCATCGTGACCATCTACCTGTCCAACCTGGTCACCCGCCAGTTGATGGTGTTGGGGGAAGCCGTCGAGGAGTTCTCCACCACCCAGAAGCTGGAGGTCCTGCTGGGGGTGATGCTGGGGGCGGTGTTTGCCACGATCCTGGTCCTGCCGTGGCCGCTCCATCCCACCATCAAGCTGTGCCTGTGGCTGCTGCTGGGGTTGGCCTTCGCGTACCTGGGTGCCCGGCTCTTCTTGAGCATGAAGGAGGACATCTTCCTCTTCTGGCCTTCCGCCGGGGCCGTGGCCAAGGCCCAGGCGCAAGCTATCGGCGGCGGCAAGGAGCACAGTCGCGAGCGCATCAAGATCCTGGACACCAATGTGATCATCGATGGGCGCATCGCCGACATCTGCCGCACCGGCTTCATCGAGGGGCCGATCTACGTGCCTGGATGCGTGCTGGAGGAGCTGCATCACATTGCCGACTCCGCCGAGCCGCTGAAGCGCGCGCGCGGCCGGCGCGGCCTCGACATCCTGAATCAGCTTCAGAAAGACCTGAAGCTCCTGGTGCGCACCTACGACCACCTGCCGGTGGACAGCAACGGCGAGGTAGACCACCGGCTGGTGCAGTATGCCAAGCAGCTTCAAGCCGCCATCATCACCAACGACTTCAACCTGAACAAGGTGGCGGAGCTGGAAGGCATCACCGTCCTGAACGTCAACGAGCTTGCCAACGCCCTCAAGCCAGTGGTGCTGCCCGGGGAGGAGATGAGTGTCACCCTGATCCGCGAAGGGAAAGAGATCAACCAGGGCGTGGCCTACCTTGAGGATGGCACCATGGTGGTCGTCGAGGGCGGGCGTCGGCGCATCGGCGAGACGCTGGACGTCACCGTGACCAGCGTGCTGCAAACCGTGGCAGGCAAGATGATCTTCGCGGAAGTGCGATCACAAAACGGGGAGGAAGAGGGTGCGAGCAACGTGCGTGGCAGTGGTTCCGGCGGCTGGCAGAGGCGAAAGGGTCGGTAGCTCACAAAACAAGCTGCTGCTGCCGCTGGCCGGACGACCGGTGCTGGCGCACACGTTGGCTGCCCTGGAGGCGTGCCCCCAGATCGCCGCGATTGTGGTGGCCGCCCGCGAAGAGGAGCACCCGGTGATCGCCGCGCTGGCGCGCGACGCCGGGATCACCAAACTTCAGCGCATCCTCAACGGGGGCGACACCCGCCAGGAGTCCGTCTATCAGGGGATCCGCGCCACCCCGGCGAGCTATCCGCTGGTCGCCGTCCACGACGGCGCGCGTCCGCTGACGACGCCCGACCAGATTGCCGCCTGCATCGAGGCTGCTGCCCGTGTCGGTGGCGCGCTGTTGGCACTCCCAGTGACCGACACCCTGAAGCAGATCGCTCCCGGCGGGGCGCGGGTGGCCTGTACCC
>JAAZEB010000393.1 GCA_012512505.1 Armatimonadota bacterium
CCCCCATACCTCCCGCCGCATCCCCCTTGTTGCCGCCGCTGAACCACCAGCACGCTGGCACGTCTAAGAAGCAGTAGCCATCCCTTGACGTAAGGAGCCGCTTTGATGCCGTCGCAGTCGCTGCTTAGTTTGGTTCAACAAGGAGGCATCTCCCTCTACCCGCTGGGCATCTGTTCGATCCTCGTAGTTGCTATCTTCCTGGAGCGCATGTGGGCCTACTCGCGCCTTAACCGGCTGCCGCAGGAGCTGCTTCACCGGGTGGAGGGGCTGCTGGCCGCCGGCGAGTGGCAGCGCGCGCTGCACCTGCTGGATGACTCTCCCAGTCCATTCGCTCGCGTGGCAAAGACCGGCCTGCTGCGCCGGCAGGCAAGCCCGCAGGAGGTCACCGACATGCTCACCCTGGCCTGCGAGGCGGAGGTGGCCGCCGCCGGGCGCGGGCTGCCGGTGCTGGGCACCATCGGCAACATCGCGCCGTTCTTCGGCCTGTTTGGCACGGTGATCGGGATCATGCGCGCCTTTCAGGAGGTCTCCCAACGCGGCAGCGCCGAGGCGGCCGCCGTGTCGGGGGGCATCGCTGAGGCGCTGATCGCCACCGCCCTTGGCCTGGGGGTGGGCATCGCCGCCGTGATCGGCAACAACTGGCTGCTGGCCCTCCAGGATGGCTTCCGCCTGCGCCTGGAACGCGTCGCCACCGAGTGGGCCTACTCGCTGCAGCGCGTCGGCCGGCCCGCGGACGCGGGCGTCTCGGAGCCGCTGCCATGATCCGGACCCGGCGCACCAAGAACAACAACACCATCACCGGGATCAACATCACCCCGTTCACCGACGTCTGCCTGGTGCTGCTGATCATCTTCATCGTGACCGCCCATGCCTTCACGAAGGAGTCGAGCCTGCGCCTGAACCTGCCACGCGCCGCCAGCGCGCAGACGCCGCTGCCCGCCTCGCTGACGCTGCAGATCACCCGCGAGCGCCGCGTCTACCTTGATACCACCCCGGTCACCTTTGAGACGCTCGGGCAACGGCTGAAACAGGCACGCGGCAGCGGGCGGGCCGATCTGCTGGTGGTAAAAGCAGACGAAGGCGTGCCCTACCGCCTCGTGATCACCGCGATCGACATCGCGCGCACGGTGGGGTTCGACCAGATCGCGCTGGCGACGCGCCAGCCTGAGACCACGGCAGCGAGACGGTAATGCTGGCCACCTATCGCGTCTGGATCCTGATCTCATTGGGGCTGCACCTGCTGCTGCTGGCGGTGCTGGGGCGCACCCCCTTGCCGGCGCCCCGGCCAGAAGCCGTCGTCTCGCTGGTGCCGGTGCGCGTGGTGCCCGAGCCACCCCCAGCGCCGCCGCGCGCCGCGCCGCCCCAGCCAGCGATCTCGGCTCCCAAGCCGGCGCCGAAGCCGGCCCCCAAGCCGCGGCCAACGCCGGCTCCCCCACCAAAGCCGGCTCCCCAGCCGAAGCCGGCCGTCGTCCGGCCACAGCCGCGCCCCGCCGCGCGGCCGCAGCCAAAAGCCCCGGTGCGCGCCCCCCGGGCGCAACGTGCCGGGCAGCCCACCGGCCAGCGTGATGGGGTGGCGCTGCAGGCGGGGGGCGGCCAGTCTCGCACCGGGAACAGCCCCGGCTCCGGGGGCGGAACGGGCGGTGGACGCGCCGGCGCGGCGCCACCCGCGGTGATGCGCACGCCTGGTGGCAAGGGAACGCCTGCCCCGCCCGGACGCCCCGGCGGCACCGGCACTCAGGGCACCGGTACCCAGGGCACCGGCACTGGCAGCGGCGGCTCCGCGCCGGCCGGCCCAACCACCGGCCCGGTGCGCCTGGGCGGCTCCGTGCCCGCCTACCCCAAGCTGGCAGAGGACGCGGGCGCGGAGGGCACCGTGGTGGTGACCGTCTCCATCGGCCCCGATGGCACGGTGACCAGCGCCTCGGTGAGCCGTTCGTCCGGGCACGACACCCTGGATGCCGCCGCCCTGCGGGCGGCTCGCTCCTGGAAGTTCAAGCCGGCACTGCGCGACGGCAAGCCGGTTGCCGCCAGCGAGAACCTCCATTTCCACTTCGCCAACGGCAGCGTCACCGGAGGATAGCGCATGTTCCTTGGCTCAATCATAATACGAGGCGGTTGGCCCTCCCCTAAGTGCCCCTCCGATCTCGAGGGGGTTGGGAGGACCTCCCCATCCTCAAGCCCCACCACCCTCCGGAGGGTTGGGAGGACCTCCCTATCCGCAAGCCCCCCCGATCTCGGGGGGGTTGGGGAGGCCACCTGGCGCCCCACCACCCTCTGGATATGGGCCGCCCTCGCCGTGCTGCTGGCCGTGCCGTCGCTGGCGTCGGCGGCCACGCCGCTGAGCTTCGAGAATGAGTTCGTGCGGGTGGTGGTCAACCCGGGCCCCAAGGAGGCCGGTCGCTTCTCGATCAGCACCACCGGCGGCGACCCCTCGCGCCCGGAGAGCGCCCGCAAGCCGCTGATCTTCGGTGGCACCACCCCCTGGACTAGCTACACCACCCTGACCATTGACGGAACGAGCTACGTGTTCGGCGGCCCCACCAGCCGCCGCGCCGGCAAGGCGGCCCGCTATGGCGACCTGATCGGCACGCCGCAGGTGACCAGCACCAGCATCACCCACACCGGCCGCCTGGGGGACGTGGAGGTCGTTCAAGAGCTGGCGCTCGTGCGCGGGCCCAGCACCCGGATGCTGGATACGGTGCGCATCACCTACCGGCTGAAGAACGTGGGCACGACCACGCGCCGGGTGGGGCTGCGAGTGATGCTCGACACGATGCTCGGCAGCAACGATGGCGCCCCGGTGCGCGCCGGTACCGAGGCGATCACCGCTGCCTGCGCCCTCACCGGCAAGGCAGTGCCCGACTATTGGCAGGCGTTCGACAGCGTTGCCAACCCCACGGTGATCTCGCAGGGCAGCCTGCGCGGCGAGGGCCTGACCCCGCCCGACAAGCTGCTGTTCGCCGACTGGGGCTCGTTCGCCGACGAGCCCTGGGAGCCCACCCTGGCCCCCGGACAGGGGTTCATCCGCAAGGGCGAGACGGATCCCGACACGGCGACCGCGCTGCTTTGGAATCCCGAGCCGCTGGCGCCTGGGGCTACCCGGGTGCTGAGCACCGCCTACGGGATCGGCGGGGTGACGCTGCGGCCCGGTCAACTGGCGCTCGGCCTGACCGCCCCCGCCGAGGCGCAGTTCCTGCACGAGCGCACGCAGCCGTTCACCGTGGCCGGCTACCTGGAGAACGCCGGCGGCTTCGACGCCCGCGACGTGACCCTGACGCTGACGGTGCCCGAGGGGCTGGAGCTGATCGCCGGTCAGCCTGAGCTGCACTTCGCCGCCCTCCCCAAGGGGCAGACCGTGCAGGGGAGCTGGACCCTGCGCCCCAACGGCGCCGCCAGTGGCACCCTGCCGCTGGTCCTGGCCGGCCGCAGCGCCAACGTGGAGGCCAACCAGATCACCCGTGAGATTCAGGTGGATGTGCCGTCGCCCCGGCTTAAAACGCTCCCCGAGCGCCGCCAGGTGCCGTCCGAAACGAACGGGCTGCCCACCGTCGTGCTCGCCCCGGTGGTGCTGGCGCCCGCCACCGGCTTCGCCGCCGCGCGCCTGGAGCTCACCTACGACCCGGCGGTGATCCGTGCCTTCGATGTGTCGCGCGGCCGGGCGTTCGTGGAGAAGAACGTGCTCTTGCCCGGCTGGCAGTTCGACCTCTCGCAGCCGGGCAGAGTAGTGATCACCGCCACCCGCGGCGAGGCAGCCCCGCTCACCCAGGCGGAGGTGAACCTGGCGATCATCCAGTTCCGGGCGGTAGCTCCCGGCACCAGCACCCTCCGGCTCACCGAGGCCGTCCTCACCAACGGCCGGGGCGAGCGAATCCCGGTGGAGACCACCGAGACCAGCATCACCGTTTTGCACTGACGAAAGGACTACACCGATGCGGAGACCGACCACGACCCTCGCCCTGTCGGGCCTGCTGATTGCCACCGCCGGCTTTGCCGCCGCTGCGCCGAAGGAGCCGCCCAAGGAAACCCCGGAGGCCACCGCCACCCGCGTCCAGGAGCTGGAGAAGGCCGATGTGGTGATCCAGGAGGACCTGGCGCGCCTGCGCCTGCAGCTCGACCTGGCCCGCGAGGCGCTGGACAAGGCGCGCGCCGACCTGGCCGCCGAAACGGCCGCCCGCAAGGATCTTGAGGCACGGCTGGCTGCCGCCCAGCAGCAAACGGCACGCGAAATCACCGCCGCCACCGAGACAACCCGGCAGACGCTCACCGAAGCCATGGAGCAGAAGCTGGCAGCATTGACCAAGACCGTCGATGCCCTTGCCACCCGCCACGAAGCGGAGCTGGCCGCCCTCAGAAAAGACTACGACGCCAAGGTGGCCTCGCTGCAAGCGGCACTCGCCGAGGAGCGGGAGGCCCGGCTGGCGCTGGGTGAAAGCACCGACCTGAAGCTCGCCACCCTGGAGAAGCGGCAGAAGAACGACCGCAAGCTGGGCTGGATCCTCAACGGCCTCACCCTGGGCGTCGCCGTCGGACGGTAGGCAACCCGGGGCCAGGCGGCGCTCCGCTACTCTCCCGGCAACTGGCCGGGGTGCCCGAGCCATCGGACGTCTTGGCTGCGGCGCTCCGCTACTCTTCCGGGGAATTGCCGGAGTGCCCGAGCAATCGGGCTTCAGCGGTTTGGGAGCCGCATTGCTGCGGCGCTCCGTTACTCTCCCAGGCGATCATCGGAGTGCCCGAGCCATCGGGCCTTCCGGCCGGTGCGCACTCCTGGTTCTGGTGCTGGCCGCGGTGGCGCTTGACAAAGAAGCGCCCGTCTGTCATAATACAGGTGGTACCCCTGGGGTGCCCACCATACAATATGTTGAGGCGACGCGCGGGTGTGCCTCGTTCGCGAGGAGAATAGGGAAGCCGGTGCAAGTCCGGCACGGTGTCGCCACTGTAACCGGGGAGCAAGCCGCGAGATCCCACTGGCCAGGTTGGCCGGGAAGGGGCGGGGAGCTACGATCCGGAAGTCAGGAGACCTGCATCCGCGCGGCTGCCGGCTGACCTTCGGCACAAAGGGAAGCGGCTGGTTGCCTGCGGCAGCATCGGCGCGGCACGCGCCGGGTTTCTGCACGCCAACCCCGTCCGGCTGAGGGCGGGGTTTAGCATCTCCGCCCTCGCCCGCCGCCGCGTCCCTCCGCCGTGCTGAAGGTGGAGGGAGAGCACCATGCGCAAACATGAGGCAACCGGCGACGGCCCCCCCGCGCCCTCGTTCCCGCCCCCCGGCGAACCCTGCCCGTCCGCCCATGGCGGCGCCGCTAGTCCGCCCCCCCGAACGCGGGGCCTGTTCATCCTCTACACCGGTGACGGCAAAGGCAAGACCAGCGCGGCCCTGGGCATGCTGGTGCGCGCCCGCGGTTGGCAGATGCGGGTGGCGATGTACCAGTTCATCAAAGACGCCGACCACCAGGGCGGCG
>JAAZEB010000394.1 GCA_012512505.1 Armatimonadota bacterium
CGGCCACCACGCGCAGGCTGGCCCCGCTGGGCAGCGGCGCCGCTTCGGTGGCGCCGGTCACCCACACCCAGGCCGAGGCGGGGATCTCGTTGCCGCGCTCGTCGCGCACGAGGGCACGCACCTGGTAGTCGCCCGGGCTGGGGGGTCGCAGCCTGGCCGTGGCCCGGCCCGCGGCATCGGTGCGCGCGGTCGCCTTGCCGGCCACCGCCAGGGTGAAGGCACCGTCGCGCCAGCGGCGGCGCACCAGCGACAGCTCCACCGGGATGCCGCCGCGCGCCTTCCCCGCGTGGTCGCGCACCACCGCCGTCGCCGCCAGCGGCTTGCCAGGCGCCTGCACAAACCACTCCGGTTCGAGGCTCACCGCCAGCTCGCCGCGCCGCACCGTCACCGCCGCGGAGCCATCGGCAGTGAAACGCCCCGCGTCGGCGACGGTGGCCTCCACCGAGTAGCGATAGTCGTAGTCGTCCGGCTCGAAGAACGCCTCCTGGGCGTCGCCCGCCCGCTCGCGGAAGGTGGTCTCGAAGCGGACCAGGCAGCGGCCGCGGGCGTCGGTGCGGGCTTCACCCTCGGCGATCACCTCCCCTTCCCCGGGCGCGTCGCCGTAGTAGAAGTCTTCCTCCTCCAGGCTCGCGTCTTCGTCGCGCTCCATCCAGGGCCACAGCGGGCTGCGCATCACCGTGTAGCGCACGGTGGCGCCCACCACCGGGGCACCGAAGAAGTAGCGCGCCTCGACTTCAAACCACCCCGACTCGCCGCGCGTGTAAACATCGCGCTCCGGGCGCACCGTCACGCGATACTCCGGCTTGCGGTAGCTGGCGACGGCGAAGGAGTGCTCGTGCTGCTCACCATCCAGCTCGCCCAGCAGGGTGTAGCTGCCGGTCGCCGCCTCCGTCGACAGCTCGAAGGCACCGTCGAAGGAGCCAAGGTCGCTGCTCGTCGTCTCGGTGGAGTAGACGAGGGTGTTGCGCGGGTCACGCACCTCAACGCGCACCGGGCCGGGGGTCGGTGGGCGCAGCCCCTCGCCGGCCAGCACCCGCGCGATCCCCTTGAACGCGACGCGGTGCCCCGGGCGGTAGACCGGCCGGTCGGTATAGAGGAAGACACGGTGCCGGGCGGCTTCCCCGCTGCCGCCCCAGAGGCGGACGAAGGCCAGGGACCGGCCGCGCTGAGCGATGACCAGCGCCTCCTCGTCCGCGGAAGGAAGCGGCAGCGCGGCCAGGCCCGCCGCGTCACAGCGGGCGCTGGAGAGGCGCTGCCCACCCTGATGGATCGCCACCTCGGCATCGGTGGCCGGCCGACCGGACTTCAGGTCCACCGCGTAGGCGAGGCAGGCGGGCCCGGTCGTCTCGTCGCGGCCGACGTGCTTGGTGATCAGGCCGAGGTCGGTCACCATCATCCAGGTGAGGCGCTCGATGCCGTCGGCGCGGCAGGCCACCAGGTAGAGGCCGGGCTCGCGTGCCGGCACCGGGATGCGGCGGGTGAAGACCCCCTCGGCATCGCGCGGGGGCACCACCCGCGTCTCCGCCACCAGCGTCAAGCCGGCAATGCTCCGCAGGGGGATCGGCTGCTCCGGCTGGCCCCACTGCCGCGGGTTGTCGGGGGCCAACACGCGCCAGAGGCTGCCCTGCGCGTCAGCCACCACACGCATCGCGTCGAGGCGGAACGTCTCCACGTCCAGCGCCTCGGCCCGGGTGAAGCCGTGCGCGGTCACCTGCACCGGCTCGCCGGGAAGGAAGACGCGCTGGGGGCAATAGAGATCCAGAAACGGGTTCATCGCCGCCATCTCGAGGGCCAGGTGCAGCGTCTCGCCCTCGGCGATGGTGATGCGCCGCTCGCGCAGGCGGTGCGCCTGGCTGCTGGCGGAGACCACGTAGTTGCCGGCGTGGAGGCCGCGTAGGTGGAAGCGGCCCTCGGCATCCACGCTCAGGCGGCGGCGCCGGCCCGGCACCGAGGCATCGGCGGGCGCCAGGAAAAGCTGGGCCTTCGCCAGCGGCCGACCGGTCTCGGCGGCCACCAGGCGTCCCCGCACCGCCCCGATCGGCGCCTGCCGGGCAGCAAACAGGCCGAGGAGGCCCACCACCCAGAAGGAGCAGAGCAGGCCCGCTAACGCCCAGTAGCGGTGAGGCGTTCGTTCGGCCGGCACCGGCTCGGAGGAGTATGCATCCATCTAGCGGCCTCCCTCCTCCGAGATGCTGGCCCCCCCTGCCC
>JAAZEB010000395.1 GCA_012512505.1 Armatimonadota bacterium
ACCGCGGAGGTGGAAGAGACGGCGCGACAGGGACGTGCCCTGGGCGGGCGCGTGCTGGCGCTCACCGCTGATGTCTCCGTGGAAGCGGACGCGGAGCGCGCGGTCGCCGAAACGATCCGCGAGCTGGACGGGCTGGACATCCTGGTGAACAACGCTGGCGTCTTCACCTTGGCGCCGGTGGTGGAGACGACCGTCGCGGAGTGGGACCGGCTGATGGCGGTGAATGCCCGCGGCACCTTCCTCTGCTCGCGGGCGGCGCTGCGCCACCTGCGCGAGCAGCGCTCCGGGACCATCATCAACATCGCTTCCACGGCGGCCAAGCGCGCCTACGCCGAGCAGAGCGCCTACGTCGCCGCCAAGCACGCGGTTCTTGGCTTCACCAAGGCGCTGGCGCTGGAGGCGCAGCCCTACGGCATCCGGGTGCATGCCATCTGCCCCGGCGTCGTGGCGACACAGATGTCGGCCGTCACCCACGCCGACCGGCCGGATCGCATGGAACCGGAGGATGTCGCCGAGGCGGTGCTCTACCTGCTGAAGCTCTCGTCGCACGCGGCGGTCGACGAGTTGGTGCTGCGCCGCGACGGTGCCGTGCCCTGGGCCTCGTAGCTGGACCTCACGGACGGCGCTGGAGCGCCTCCTGCCAGCGGAAGAGGCGGGCATAGCCGCCGATGGCGTGCCCGTAGGCGGCGTTCTGGTAGCCGTTCGCCTGCCAGATGGCGCGCACCATCTCAAAGAGGCGCGGCTCGAAGGCGCACAGATCCAGCCAACGCGCGCTGGCCACGCCGTCGTCGGCTACGCCGCCGCTGCCGTCCACGCGCAGCGAGAGCCCCTTCGGATCGCCGCGCCACAGGTTCTCGGTGAACGTCCGCGCGAAGCACTCCATGTCCTCCCGGGTGAAGACGATGCCGCGCTCGTGGCACAGGAGGGCGAACTCCACCGTGTTTGCCGCGTGGCTCAGGTCGTCCGCCGTCGTCGTTGGCCCATAGGCCGGCGTGTTCACGCTGCGCCGCTCGCGTTTCGACCAGCCGCGGAATCCGACCGGCGACCAGTAGGGGAAGGAGTAGGCGCCGTTTGGCATCCGGGTGCAGGAGTGCTACAACAAGTTCGCCAGTCGGCGCAGCTTGTCGTGCGTCTCCCGGTCTTGCTGCCAGTCCCACAGGTTGGCCAGCACCTGCCCGGTGCTCCCCAGGTAGTTGAACGGCGCCATGATCCCGTCGCACCAGAAGTCGGCGCCCTTCTCGATCAGGAGGTAGTGCCCCTCGTCTGGCCCTGGGCCCCGACGCCAGCACCGCTCGTACGCCTCCAGTGACTCGCGCGCGGCGCGCAGGTAGCGCCGGGCGGCCTCTCCAAAGCGGGCCTGCAGCGAAGGCGTCTTCAGTACCAGGGCGGCGAAGCGCGTCATCGGGGCGAAGATCGGCCCCAGGTAGCCGTAGTAGGCCACCGTGCCCGGCACCAGCAGCGTTGGCCCAAGGGGTGCCAGCCGGTCGTCGCGGCGCTTCTGGCGGCGCAGGTCGGTGGCGACGAGGAGGAAAGAGGCCGGCTCCGGCGCCTCTTTGGAGCGTGCGAACCGCTCGTCGGTGACGTAGCTCGGGTCGTTGATCACGCGCTCGAAGTAGCGCGGGGAGGCGGGGTCGAGGCTCAGGTTGGTGTAGGTCGCTTCGGCGGGGCCGTGCGCCTGCCAGAACTCGTTGCGGTGCGCCAGCGTGAAGGTGCCCGGCTGGGCGCCGGGCGTCACGGTGACCTCAGTCTGGTTGTTGTAGGCGTAGCGGATCGAGCGGAGGAGCAGGGCGTCGCGACCGCGCGTGTCTTTCACCACCAGGCGCGCGACGGTATAGTGCCCGCTCAGGCTCCAGACGGGCGCGGCCCGCCGGCCCTCGCGCGCTGCCTTTCGGTCGTCGCGCGTCTCCAGGATCGCGTCAGCGACGCGCACCAGGCGGCGCAGGTACTCCTCGTCCCGCGTCGCGAGGTACATCTCCAGGTAGCCGCGGAGCATGTAGCTCTCGCCCCAGGCGAAAGTGTCGGCCGTGGCGCCCTCGAAAGTGCGCGTCATGCCGAGTTGGCGCTCCAGGGCGTCGAACCCCTCGCGGGTGAACACCAGCTCCGCCGCGGAGCCCGTCGAGGCCAGCAGCAGCGCCATCACCCCGAGCGACGGCGCCAGCCAGAGGCATCGAGGCATGCTTCTCCTCCTTCTCGTCGCCGGCGCCGGACATCAGCGACCCGGACGGGCGGCCCGTTGGCCCATCAGGGGAGCGAGGCGGCGGCCTGCAGGAGGTCGGCGGCAGTGGGCACGCCGGCTGGCGGCACGGCCCGGCCCTCGCGGTCCAGCAGCAGGGCGCGCATCCCGGCGGCGCGGGCACCCATGAAGTCCTTCTCGTAAGAGTCGCCCACATGGCAGGCTGCCGTGGGCAGCACGCCGGCCTCCTGCAGTGCCCGCGCGAAGATGTCGTGCTCTGGCTTCTCGCTGCCGCAGAGCGCGGAGACGACGGTGACCTCCAGGTAGGGGTCCAGACCAAGGCGGTGCAGCACCTCGGGAAGCGAGCAGTCCCAGTTGCTAATCAGGCCGAGGCGCCGGCCGTGCGCGCGCAGCGCCGCTAGCGCCGGGAGGACATCCGGGTAGAGGCGGAACTCAATGGCGGCCATCAACACCGCGGCCGCCCGCTCTTCCGGAAGGACGACCGGGTGGCCCGCTTCGTGGAGGCCGGCCAGGAGCACCCCCGCGCACTCCAGGCGCAACCGGCACAGCGCATCGGCATCGCTCGCGCCGCGGCTGTGCTGGATGTAGTGGGCGAACTCCTGGCGCAGTGCGTGCTCTGCCGCTGCCAGCGGCACCGCGTGGCCCTCGGCCGCCAGGGCGGCCTGCAGGCGCTCGAAGGGGTGATCCAGGTAGACCAGGGTGCCGAAGGCATCGAGGAACACCCACTCCACGCTCACTCGGCTTGCCTCCCGCTACCTCGCCCGCGCCTGCTCGATGCAGGTGCGCACGTAGTCCAGGCTCTTCGCGAGGGCAGCCGCCCGGTCCGGACCGCTGAGGCCACACTCGTAGGCCAGGTAGCCGTCAAAGCCGATGTCGAGGAGGCCGCGCATGCCGGCCACGTAGTCGATGTCGCCGGTGCCTGGCTCCAGGCGGGTGTTGTCGGCCAGGTGGCAGTGGCGGACGTGCCGACCGGCGGCGCGCAGGGCGGCCGGCGTGTCGGTCTCCTCAATGTGCATGTGGAAGAAGTCGCTGATCAGAGCCACGCCCGGGCTGCCGCAGCGCTCGATGATCTCCACGCCGTCCGCCTGGCGGCGCAGCAGGTGCTGCTCATAGCGGTTCAGCGGCTCCAGCAGCAGCAGCGCGCCGGCCTCCTCAGCCGCGTCGCCCAACTCCTTGCAGATCTCCACCAGCAGGTTCTTCTCCAGCGTGATCGCGTCCGCCAGCGGCGACAGGTCGGGGATGCGTGGCCCGCCAAAGATCGGTGGCACGATCTGACCGGTGGCGCCCACCTGGCCGCAGAATTTCAGGTAGGCCTTCACCTGCTCGATGCTGTGGCGGCGCTTGCCCGGATCGGGATCCAGGAAGTCGAAGGTTGGGTTGCCGCAGACGCTGCAGATCGGCACCGGGCTGTTCTCGAACTCGCGACGTGCCTGGTCGAGCGCCTCCACCGGGTAGGCCCCCGCGGAGATCTCGATGCCCGCGACGCCGTGGTCGGCGGCCCACTGCTGCTTGTCGCGCACGCTGTTCCCGGGCAAAAGCCCGAGCTGCACCGCTATCTTCATTGCTGCACCTTCCTCACGAGCGGTCGGACAATCCAACCGGCGCGAACGGTTTGCCACCGCGGGGGTGTTGCCTTCCCGGGCGGCCGGCGGTCGTGTGGTTTGGCCGGCTATGCCAGCGCGCGCAGGCGCTCGGCGGCCTGTGCCGCCAGGGTGCTCTCGGCGGGCTCGCCGGTCAGGAATGCCGCCTCGGCGGCCAGGCGCTCGCACTCGGCGATGGCCAGCGGGAGGTTCAGCGTCTTTGGGCGGGGGCCAGCCAGCCGCGTGAAGTTGTCGTGGTAGATCGCCGCCAGCGTGTCCGCGGGCAGCGCCAGGCCGCGCATCACGCCATCCTCCGGCGGGCCGAGAAGGAAGTCGGCCCCGTCCGGCACGCGGTACTCTTCGCTCGTCTCCAGCCAGCGGGTGACGATCCCGGCCCGCAGCGCCGCCTCAGTGGCGGGCTGGTTGCTGCTAATGTCGGTGCCGAACAGGATGCGGTCTTGGTACCGCTCGAAGAAGCGGCGGCTGGCGTCTGGGTTGCGCGAGAGGTTGTAGAGCAGCTCGATGCCGGGGGCGAGGTCAAGGTGTACCCCGGGGAAGCGGTCGAACAGACGGGCGGCACGATCGGGGTCGGCCGACAGGAAATAGAAGTGGGCGAAGATGATCCGCAGGTTAGGGTGGCGGGTGAGCACGTTCTCTACCTCGGCGTAGAGCTGCTCCTTGGCGACGAAGGTATCGTTGTAGCCCCAGCCGCGCTCGCGCGCCCACACCGGCGTTGTCTCCGGGCGCCAGAACTCCTCGGGGTCGGCAACGTGCCACAGGATCGGCACGCCGGTCTCCTCGGCATGGGCGAAGTACTCCGCGAAGTAGGGGCTGTCCACCGGGATGTCAAGCATCTTGCGCGCCGTCGGCTTGTTCTCCAGCATCTTGATGCCGTCGGCGCCGAGGGCCAGCAGCCGGTCGATCTGCTCGGCCAGCGACGGGGTCTCAAGCCGGCCCTCGCTGAAGTAGGCCGAATGGTCTAACCCGGCGAAGACGTAGACCTGCTCTGGAAAGAGCGCCTTCGCGACGAACGCGGGCGGGTTAGCGTTCGCCTGCTTCTGGTCGATGCAGGAGACGAGGTTGACGGCCGCGCAGTCGATTTGCGCGGCGTTCGTCGCCACGTTGGCGAGCGTCTCCAGTTCCCAGGCATGCTGGTGGCAGTCGATCCTCCGTAGCGGTGTGCCCATGTTCGGAAGCCTTTCCCTGAAGTGGTGGCAGACGCTCCCAGGTTCGCCAGTGCCAGCGCGGGTCCTGCCGGGCGGAGGCATGGCAGCGCCCGACTGAAGAGAACCGGCGCGGTCGGCCACCGGTCAACGCGCCAACAGGGCACCCCGGGTGACGCGGCCGGCCGCGGCCCCCCTACGCTCCGAGTTGCGCCAGGCGCTCGGCGATGCGGCGCACGTCGTCCAGGTGGGCGTCCGGCGGAACCTGGTCCGCGGAACCCACCACCACCCGGCGGCCACTGTGGTGGAGCCGGTGCAGCCGGCCGACCATCTCCCGCAGCGAGTCCCAGTCCCACGGCGGCACGAACATCGCCCCAGGCAGGCCGCCCCAGAAGACGCAGTCGCTTGGCTCCATGAGCTGCGACATCTCCTCCATCGTGATATCGCCCACCGGCTTCGGGGTCAGCGACTCGATGCCGTCCAGGCCGGCGTCCACCAGCCGGCGGATCAGGCCGCGGGTGGCGCCGTCGAGGTGGGTGACGCAGTACTTCCCGGCGGCATGCACCTGGGCCACGCGCCGCCGGTAGTAATCGGCGCAGTAGGCATCCCAGTAGCCGCCGATCGTCTCGGCGGAGAGGTTGTCGCAGAAGTGGCAGAGGCGCGCAGAGGTCCGCGAGAGCAAGGAGAAGAAGCCGTCGTTCGCCCGGTCGATCACCGCCAGCGTCTCCTCGACCTCCTCCCGCGCGTCGGCCATCAGGAAGACGGTGCCTTCCACGCCCACCCAGTCGACAAAGAGTGCGGGCAGCGGCGACCGGGGCAGCGGCAGGATCGGGAGGCCATCCTCGCCGACATCGCGCAGGGGCGCGTCGGCATCGGGGTTGGGGAGGTAACGGGTGCGCCGGTAGATCTCGCGCACCACGGCAAGCTGCGATACTTCGGTCACGTAGTGGCGGGTGATCGCCCAGCAGCAGCTCTCGGGGAGCCAACGGCGGTGTTGCTCCAGCACCTGGCCGTCGCATTCGATGCGGTCGACCGCTCGGTCGCCCTCCTCGATGCTCTCTTCCTTCACCCCCTCACGCTGGAGGAGGGCGGGCGAGAGGCCCATGCCGTAGTAGATGCAGACTCCCAGCTCCCGATGAAGGCGGAGGTAGCCCTCGTGCCCCTGGTAGGGCAGCGGCAGGGTGCCCCGCTTCTCCGCCGCGAAGTGCCAGTAGCTCAGGTCTGCCAGCCACGGCAGG
>JAAZEB010000044.1 GCA_012512505.1 Armatimonadota bacterium
CAGCCCCTCCGCGGTGCTCTCCTACCCCCTTCCCTCCCTGGTCATCGCCCAGTCTCAGGAGCGCTTCTACCCGCAGGCCAGGGTCGTGCCAAACCTGCTCCCGTGCCACTCGGCTGCCCTGATGCCGGGCACGGCGGAGGCAGGCCGAAGCATCGCGTTCACCCCGACCAGCACACGCGGCGCCTGGGAGGACCGCTGGAACACCAAGGGGGTTCCCGAGACCCTGGCGTTGCTGCGCCAGGTGGCCCGCGCGACGGGGTGGTCGGTCGATTGCATCACCGACCGACCGCTGGAAGACGCGCTGGCGGCGAAGCGCGCGGCCGGCCTGGTGGTCGATGACCTGGTGACCGGCGGCTACCACCTCTCCGGGTTGGAGGGGCTGTGCCTGGGCAAGCCGGTGCTTGCTTATCTGGACGAGCGGACGCAGCGGGTGCTCCGCTTCATCACGGGGGCTGATACCTCTCCCTTTGTGAACGTCCGCCTGGAAGACGCGCGCGGCGTGCTCGAAAGCCTGTGCGCCAACCCGGAGGTGGCGGCGGATCTGGGCCGTGCCGGCCGGGCCTGGATCGACCGCTACTGGTTGCCGCAAACCCTGGTGCGCCACTTCGACGAGGCCTACCGGCAGTTGCTGACCGACCCGGGCCTGGTGTGCCGCCAGGAGGCGCTGCGGTTGGACGAACCCGCGGAGCGGTTCTTCGCGATCGCCCTGCCAGACGCGGTGTATCACGCTCGGGCGGCGCGGGCGCACGCGGCGCTACCCCTGGGCGCTAGAGTGCTTGGTAGTGCCCGCCAGCGGGGTCGGACCCTCTACCATCGGTGCCGGAAGGCATTGCCGACGCTCGCCCGCGCGCTGGGTGCTCTCCGGCGGCGGGCGCAGGGGGGCCAGGAAGGATACAAGAGGTCGACATGAGCACGCTGGCCATCATCCCGGCGCGTGGCGGCTCGAAGGGCGTGCCCCGGAAGAACGTCCGTGACCTGGCCGGGAAGCCGCTGATCGCCTGGACGATTGAGAACGCCCGGCAGGCACGCACCGTCGACCGCGTGGTGGTTTCCACCGATGATCCCGAGATCGGGGCGGTCGCGCGCGAGTATGGCGCCGAAGTGGTCTGGCGCCCGGCGGAGCTGGCTGGCGACACGGCCTCGTCGGAGGCGGCCCTGCTGCACGCGCTCGAGTTTCTGGCGCAAAGCGAGGGCTATCAGCCGGATCTGTTGGTGTTCCTCCAATGCACGTCGCCGCTCACGGCCCCGGAGGATATCGATGCCACGGTGCAGGCGCTGCTGGAGGCCGAGGCCGACTCGGCTCTGGCAGTGGTGCCGTTTCACTACTTCCTCTGGCGCCCGGGGAGCGGGGGCGACGCGGAGGGGATCAACCACGACAAGCGCGTTCGTCTCCTCCGGCAGCAGCGAGCCCCGGAGTTCCTGGAGAGTGGCGCGGTTTACGTCATGCGCGTGCCTGGCTTCCTCGCGGCAAAGCATCGCTTCTTTGGCAAGACCGCGATGCACGTGATGCCGCCAGAGCGGCGCCTGGAGATCGACGAGCCAGTAGACTTCACGATTGCCGAAGTGCTGCTGCGCGAGCGCCAACGGCAGGACGCCTGCGCCGCCTTGCCAGACCCGATCGAGGCCGTCGTGCTCGACTTCGACGGCGTCTTCACCGACAACCGGGTGCTGGTCTTCGAGGATGGGCGCGAGGCGGTCCTCTGCCATCGCGGCGACGGCATGGGCCTGGCACGGCTGAAGCGCCTCGGCGTGCCGCTTCTGGTGATCTCCACCGAGGAGAACCCGGTGGTGCAGGCGCGTTGTCGCAAGCTGGGGATCGCCTGCCAACAGGGCGTTGCCGACAAACTGGCGGTGCTTCGGGCGTGGCTGGCACAGCAGGGAACCGACCTGGCCCACACGGTCTATGTCGGCAACGACGTGAACGATCTGGACTGCCTGCGGGCGGTTGGCTGCGGCGTGGTGGTGGGCGACGCCCACCGCGCGGTGCGGGCGGTGGCCTCTATCCACCTCGAGAGCCCGGGAGGCCAGGGAGCCATTCGGGAGCTGTGCGACCTGATCGCGGCCCGGGGCAACCTGCCCGCGGGCGCTGCTTCAGGGCGGCCGTGAGCCCTCCTGGCGCCGCGTGCGCCTAGCCGGGAGCAACGCCGCGGCCCTCGCGGCCCAGCCACCGAGAGAAGGAATTGCTGAGATGCCACAGACGGAGGTGAGGATCGCCGGTCGGTCGGTGGGAGTGGGGCACCCCTGCTTCATCATCGCCGAGATCGGGATCAACCACAACGGCGACGTGGAGCTTGCCAAGCGCCTGATTGATGCCGCGCACACGGCCGGCTGTGATGCCGTCAAGTTCCAGAAGCGGACGCCGGATCTCTGCGTGCCGGAGGCGCAGAAGGCGTTGCCCCGCGAGACGCCCTGGGGGGTAATGACCTACCTGGAGTACCGCCAGCGGGTGGAGTTCGGGCAGGAGGAGTACGCGGCGATCGACGCCTACTGCCGGCGGCTCGGGATCCCCTGGTTTGCCTCCTGCTGGGATGCTCCCAGCGTGGAGTTCATCCAGCAGTTCAACCCGCCGTGCCACAAGGTGGCGAGCGCGTCGCTGACCGACCATCACCTACTTACCCAGTTGAAGCAGACCGGAAAGCCGCTGCTTGTCTCCACCGGAATGAGCACCCTCGCGGAGGTAGATGCCGCCCTCGCGGTGTTGGGCGACGACTACCCGGTGATCCTGATGCACTGCGTCAGCACTTACCCGGCGCCTCCTGAGGAGACCAACCTCCGGGTGATGGACACCCTGCGCGAGCGCTATGGGCGCCCGGTTGGCTACTCCGGCCACGAGGTCGGTCTCCAGATCACCCTGGCGGCCGTCGCCCTGGGCGCCGTGTCGGTGGAGCGACACGTGACGCTAGACCGCACGATGTGGGGCAGCGACCAGGCGGCCGCAGTGGAACCGCAAGGAGTGCAGCGCCTGGTGCGCGACATCCGCGTGATCGAGCGTGCCCTCGGTGACGGCCACAAGCGAGTGACCCCCGGCGAAGAGGTGGTCCGCGCCCGGCTGAGGGGGGCGTAGCCGGCGCTGTGGTGAGTGGAGATCTCAATGAACCATCTTCCGGCGCTGTCAGACCGCAGGGCATGGCGGCAGGTTTGAGCGAACCCTCCCAGGAGAAGGCTCGGATCGCCCGTGGGTCGGGAGCCTTCTTCACCGGCAGCGCGCTGGCGCAGGCCGCCGGGATCGCCCGCAACCTGCTGGTCGCGGGCTTGCTCAGCCCATCACAGCTCGGCATCTGGAACGTGATGGTCATGATCGTGGGGTACGGCAAGTACGGGGACCTCGGCCTGACCTATGGGATGAACAAGTGGGTGCCCCTACTGCGCAGCCGGGGCGAGGAGCAGCGCCTCCGCGTGGTGCGAGACACCACCTTCTGGGCGACGATAGGCATCGGCTGCGTGGAGTGCCTCCTGCTCATCGGCCTCTCGCGCTTCCTGCCCGCGCAATACTCGACCGCGCTTGCCGTGGCCGCCGTGATCCTGGTGGTCCAGTACGTCTACTTTTACCTCTACCTGCTGCTGCGCGCGGATAAGCGGTTCGGCCTGCTCAGCTTCGGCATCACCGCCCTGTCGGTGCTGGCGCTGTGTCTCACTCCCCCCGCGATTCTGCTCTCACAAGACCGCATGCTGGGGGCTCTGGTTGGCTGGCTGGTCGCCTATCTCCTGACCACCGTCTACCTCCTCTGGCGCTCCGGTTACCGGTTCGCGTGGGGCCTGAACGTCCCGGACATCCGGCAAGCCGTGGGCTATGGGGCGCCCCTGGTAGTCGCCGCGCTCCTGGGCAGCGTCATGCTCACCGTGGACCGTTGGGTGGTGGCGGCCACGCTGAGCGCCGAGCAACTCGGCTACTACGCGCTCGGCATCATGGTGAGCACCGGCCTGGCGCTGATCCCGGGGTCGGTCGCCAACGTGCTTTATCCCCACATGCTCGAGCGCTATGGGGCCACCGGCGACTACACCGCGGCTCGCGGCCTCGTGCTGACCTCCATGCAGGCGCTGGCCGCGATCATGGTGGTGATCGAGGGGGCGGTGGTGCTGGCGATGCCACTGCTGGTCCGCTACGTGCTGCCGCAATACCTGCCCTCTATTCTGCTGACGCAGATCCTGGTGTGCGGGTCGTTCTTCCTGGCGGTGGCCTCGGTGCCCTCGAACTACCTGGTCAGCATCGACCGGCAGAACTCCGTGGTGATCTGGAGCATCGTGACGATCGCGGTGGCCGCCGCGGTGGATCTGCTGATGGTGCGCCTGGGGTACGGCGTGATGGGGGTCGCTGTCGGCACGGCCTTCGCCTATCTTTTCCATGGCGTGGGGCTGATACTGTATGCGCTCTGGTTTGCCCTCGGGCGCTCTTCCAGGGTCGTGTGGGAACTGCTCCGCGTCAGCGTTCCCTGGGTGCTGATGGTGGCGCTGGCCGTCGGCCTCACCCTCTTCCTAACCAGCGGAACGACGTTTGGCTCGTGCCTGCTGTGGACCGGCGTCCGGCTGCTGCTCCTGGGGGCGGGAATGCTGCCGGTGCTCTGGGTGACGAACCGGCAGACCAGCCTGCTGACCTACGTGCGATCCACCCTCGGCGGCCGCGCTTGAGGTCGCACTGACGGAGCCTCTAACCGAGATGAATCCCGAGCCAGACACGCGCCTGCTGTATATCTGCGAGAACCGCCACGAAGTGGCGTCGTTGGTGCCCGTGGCCCGCGCGGTGGCGGCCCTCAGCGGGGGGCATGTCGGGTTCGAGTTTGGCTCGCTGGATCCCTACTACTTCCAGGGGGTAGACCAGGCCTTAGAGGCCGCCGGGGTTCCGCACTTTGCCATCCCCACGGCGTGGCCGCTTGGTAAGCCCTTGACGGCGCTGAGCCAGGCTCAGGCGCTGCGGGTCCTGCTGCGCAGCCAGAAAGTGGTGGTGCCGATCGCGCGGCGCTATGATGGCATCGTCTGCGGCGTAGACCCGTTCGTGGTGCGGATGCTCCTCTTTGAGGCCCAGCGGCTGGGCCGGCCAACCTTCCAGGTGTTCAACGCCCACCTGTTTGAGCTGCTGACCACGCACCGTCGGTCGCTTGGCCAGGCGGTGCGCGCGCGCTTGCGGGCCTTCTTGTGCCGCGCGCTTGGCGCGGAGTTCCTGCGCGCTCCCGGCACGGTGTGCCAGAGCGGCTGCCGTCGGGTCTTCGTGATGGGCCAGCTCACCGGGCGCGCCCTCGAGGCCGCGGGGGTCGCCAACGTGAGGGTGACCGGAGTCCCGCGCTTCAGCCACCTGTTCGCCCCCGGCGATGAGCCGGAGCGGCCGCCGCGGTGGCAAGGGAAGTTTGCCCTACTTTACTTGCCCGGGGCATGTGCCTGGCACGGCTACCTGGCCGAGCACCACCGCCAGCAGCAGCAGTTGCGCCAGATTGCCGACATGGTGGCGCGCGCCAGCGACTATCACCTGGTCGTCAAGAACCACCCACGCGAGGACCCAGACTACTATGCCTGGCTCTCGCCCCTCGACTACGCGACCTTCCTCCCGGCAACGGTGGATCTCAACACGGTGATACGCCAATGCGACGTGACGCTCAGCACCCATTCGACGGCCATCGGCGAGTCCGTCGTGCTGAAGCGTCCCTCTATCGCCGTTGACTTTCCGGCCGCTGCCCACCGCAACCCCTGGCGTGACCTGGGTCAGTTCCCCGTGATGGAGAGCATCGAGCAGCTTCGGCAGGTGCTGGACACGATCAGCCGGAACCGTGGGGAGTATGACGCGCTGCTGGCGCGCGAGGAAGTCGCAGTGCAGGATCTCTTCGCGCCCGGCACGCCCCACGCGGCCGAGGCGATCGCCCGGGAGATCCTGCAGGTGATGGGCGTGGCCGCCGCGCCGGCCGCGATCAGCCCGGAGGGCGAGGGCCGATGAGGAAAGCCCTGAAGGTGTCGTCCAGGGATCGGGCTGGCCGTGAGAGCTCGGGAATGGAAGCGCGGTGCGCCCGGCAGGTGGCGATGCGCACGGAAGGCAGGTGTGGATGACGATGAGCGTAGTGAGCCGCGTACGGAGCACCTACGCGGACGTGTACCCGAACCTCCGGCGGGCGATTGAGCTGGCCGGCGGCCTCCCGGTACGCGCCGGGGACGCGGTGGCGATCAAGATCAACCTGTGTGACGCGCGCACCCCGGAGACGGGCACTATCACCCATCCGGTGTTCCTCGACGCGCTGCTGCGCTACCTGCGTGAGGAGCACGAGGACCTCACGCTCTATGTCGTGGAGAGCAACGCCACCGTGGTGATCGCCGACGAGTTCATCCGCTGGTTCGGCTTCCTGCCGGTGCTGCAGCGCTGGGGCGCCGCCTGGCACAACCTGAGCCACGACGAGGTCGTCAGCGTGCCCACCCCGGGCTTTTACCTCAAGGAGGTGCCGGTGCCGAGCCTCCTCACCCGCTGCCGCCTGCTCAGCCTCTCGAAGATGAAGACGAACGCCCTCAGCACCATCACCGCCAGCCTGAAGAACCAGTTTGGCTGCCTGCCGATGGTGGAAAAGAGCATCTTCCACGACCACCTGGCGGCGGTGATCGCCGACGTCAACCGGGTGATGCGCCCGGTCTTCAGCATTGTGGATGGGATCATCGCCCAGGGGAGCACCCGTGGCCCGGCGTTTGGGGTGCCGATCCGTGCCGAGGTGATCTTTGCCGGCCGCGACCCGGTGGCGGTAGACGGCGCCGTGGCGACCTACATGGGCTTCGCGCCGCGCCGGGTGGGGCACATCCGCCTTGCGGCGAAGGCGGGCGTGGGGTCGCTGCGCTCCCAGGTGGTGGGCGATGAGGTGCCGCGGGTGGACTTCGAGTATGGCTGGCTGGATGATCTCCAGTTGCGCCTGGGGCGCGCGCTCAGCGGCGCGCAGCGCACGCAGACGCGCAGCGGGTGGCGGCGCCAACGCGCGTCGGCCACCGTCACTTCTGATGGAGGGGGCACAACCGCATGAGAATCGGCGTGATCGGCGCCGGGGCAGTAGCCCGCCGGTCGCACCTGCCGGCCTGGTGCAGCCTGGGGGACGAGGCCCACGTCGTGGCGCTGGCGGAGACGCACGCGCCCCTGGCACGGAAGGTTGCCGCCGAGTTCCAGATCCCGCGCTGGGAGGAAGACTACGGCGCCATTCTGGCCGACCCGGCGGTGGAACTGGTGGATGTTTGTACCCCCACGCCCACGCACTTCGAGATTGCCACGCGCGCCCTGGCTGCCGGCAAGCACGTCTTGCTTGAGAAGCCGCTGGCGCTCTCGCTGGCCGAGACCCTAACGATCTACCAGCAGGCGGAAGAGGCGCAGCGGGGCCTGTGTGTGGTCCAGAACTACCGCTACATGGACGTGGTGCGTGCTGCCCGGGCTCGCCTTAGCGCCGGCGCGCTCGGCGAGGTGGCGTCGATCTACGGTGAGGCGCTCACCCGCTTCCCCTCCTCCTGGACGCTGAACACCTGGCTTTACCACCCGCGCGCCGTCCTCTACGACTTCACCCCGCACCTAATCGACCTGGTGATCCACCTCAAGGAGCAGCCGGTGCGGCGCGTGCATGCCGTGGGGCGCGAGTGCGGGCCCGACGCGCCGTTCCTGGTGGCCGCCCAGCTCTTGCTGGAGTTTGAGGATCAGAGCACGGCGCTGCTTGATACCTCGTGGCTGGGCAGCGCCTTCAGCTTTGCCGTGAACCTGCACGGCACCGGGGGAAGCTGCTACCTCGAGCCGATGAAGGATGTCTTCCGCGAGGTTCACGGCTCCATCACGCCCTTGGACGACGTGACGCACTTCCTACGCAAGCTGGGCAACACGCTGTGGGGGGTGGCCTCCCGCAGCTACTTCACCAAGCCGCTGCGCGTCTACGTTCAGTTCTTCCGAGACTTCACCGCCAGCCTGAACGGCCAGGCGCCGATGCCGGTGCGCATCGAGCAGTCGGTGTGGACGATGCTGATTCTGGATGCCGCCTGGGAGAGCATTCGCAGTGGGCGCCCGGTGGAGACCGCGGAGCTGCTCGCCGCGCACTCGCTGCCGTCGGGGTTAGTGGACCGGCTATGGAACGGGTGCCGACAGAGCGCGCCTGCATGACCGAGGTGCCTCCCAAGGCGAGCCCGCACCGTTGGGTGGTGCTCGCCATATTGGTGAGCTTGCTCCCCCTCTACGCCCGGCAGTTCGACCACTATGGTAACGCCGGTCTGGCAAACCGGGCCTACGTCATCGCCCTGGTCGTGGTGCTGGTCGCGGCCGGTGCCCTGGCTGCCCAGCGCCCCGTGTTGGCCCTCTTCTGCGACAACCTTGCCCGCAGCCCCCTGGCCTGGCTTTACTGTGTTTGCCTGGCCCTCACCCAGCTTGCCGTCTCCATCGGCTCCCACGACCTGATGATGGGCGATGCGTTCCGCGTGGGTGGCTACGTGGCGGTGACGGTGATCGGCTTCGTCCTCTTTCCCTGTGCCCTCCACCGGCGGGGGATGGATGCCTGGTGGAACCTGCTGTTCCTCATCGGCAGCGTCGTCGCCGGCCTGGGGCTCTACACCGTGGTCACCGGGAGCACGTCGTTCCTGGGGATTCGCCTGGCGTTGAGCTCGCCGTTCCTGGGCATACACGCGGTGAGCGGGCCGTTCCACGAGGCGAACATCTTTGGCTTCACGTGCTTGCTCGGCTTCACGGCGGGGCTCTACCGGCTCGGGGCGTGTCGAACGATCGGGGCACGCTGCCTCACGCTGCTGCTGATGAGCCTGTGCGTGGCGGGGGTGTTCTGGTCATGGAGCCGGGCGATGTACGTCGCCCTGCCGCTGGCCATGGCCGTCTGGGTGCTGGTCGGCGTGGGGCCGCTTGCCAGGAAGCTGCTGATGGTGGGAGGTGCCTTCCTGGCGGTGGGGTTGTGGCTGGCGATTCAGGCCAGTCCATTCGCCTCCAGCGTGCTGCAGCTTGAGATCGGCCTGTCGGGCCGCGACATCCTCTGGCCGGCGGCGATTGCCGCGATTGCCGACCGCCCGCTCACCGGGCACGGGATGAACGGCGACCTCCTGATCAACGTGGTGAATCGCTACGGGGGCTGGATGCTCGGGGCGCCGATGCCGGCGCACAACGGCTTCCTGGATCTGGGCGTTCAGGCCGGCCTCTCGGTGCCGTTGGTCTATATCCTGGTGATCGGCGTGGCCTTCTGGCGGCTGCTCCGGTCGCCAGCCCCGATGGGGGTGAAGCGGGCGCTGGCCGCTTCCCTCACGGTGGCAGTGGTCGCGGCCACGTTCCTCAGCTATAGCCTGGGTGGCGCGAGCTACACCTCGCTGGCGCTCACGATTCTGCTCGGGATAGCCAACGCGGCCCCGGTCCTCTACCCGGAACGGGTGGAGGCGCCCCGCGCCGAGCCCGCCGCGTTGTGAACGAATCGTGGCCGGGAATCGGGCATTGGCGGTCGGGGGAGCCGCATTGCTGCGGCACTCCGTTGCTCTCCCGAGGGCTTGCCGGCCACCGCGATGTCCGGATGACCACGAACTGGCGATGAGCGTTCCTGTTTCCTACGTCATCATTACTCACAACCGTGCCGCGGATCTCACCGAGGCGCTGCAGTCGATCCTCCGGCAGCAGTACGCGCCGCTGGAGATCGTGGTGCTGGACAACGCCTCCACCGACGAAACACCTCGCCTCTTCGCGGGGCCCTTCAACCTGCCGAACATCCGCTACCTCCGCTCCGAGACCAACCTGGGCGTCTCCGGGGGGCGAAACCTGGCGCTGGAGCACGCCACGGGCGAACTGCTGGTCACCATCGATGACGACTCGATCCTGCGCGATCCGGACGCGACCACGAAGATGGTGCGCCGCCTGCAGAGTGAGCCAGACTTGGGAGTGCTCACCTTCCGCGTGGTCGACTATTGGTCTGGCGAGCTGGAGGCGGGCGCCTTCCCGTGGAAAGACAAGAAGCGCGACGCCACCCGCGAGTTTGAGACGACCTGGTTCATCGGCACCGGCCACATCATCCCGCGGGCCGTGTACGAGCGCGTGGGGCTCTACCAGGAGTACTTCCCCTACGGCTGCGAGGAGATCGACCTGGCCCTGCGGATCCTGGACGCAGGCTACCGGATCCGCTACTTCCCCCAGGTGACGGTTCACCACAAGAAGGTGACCACCCGGCACACCTGGCGAACTACCCGCTTCCAGGCGATGCACCTGCAGAACCGGGTGAAGGTGGCGATCCGCAACCTCCCCTGGCAGTACGTGCTGACCACCGACCTGGTGCGCTCGGCCCAGGTGGTGTTGAAGCACTCCCGGGGCAACCTGGCGGCGGTGCTCCTGGCGCACTGGTATCTCGCCCGGCAGATGCCGCGTCTACTGCGCGAGCGCAAGCCGATCGGCCGGGAGACCGTGCGGCGGGTGCTCAAGCTCAAGGGCCCCGTGCTCTACTGAGGGGTTCCGCGTCGCCGATGCGCCTGCTGTTTGTCACCCCGCGCTTTCCCTATCCCCCGGCAAAGGGGGATCAGGTGCGCTGCTACCCGCAGATCCGGGAGCTTTCCCGGCGCCACCGGGTGGTGCTGCTCTCCCTGGCCGAGGCGCCGGTTGCCGCCGACGCGCTCCGCGCGATGGAGCGGTTGTGCGCCCGCGTGGAGGTGCTTCCCCTCTCGCGCGCCAACCGTGCCCGCGGGATTGCACGCGCCCTGGCGAGCGGCCGGCCGCTGCAGGTGGGAGCCTTCACTCACCCCGAAGCGCGCGCCCGCCTGCAGGCGCTGATCGCCGCGGAACAGATCGACCTGGTTCACGCCGTGTCGATTCGGGCGGCGGAGTGCTGCCTGTTCCCCAAGCTGCGGCCTACCGTGGTGGACTTCATCGACTGCCTCTCGCTGAACTTCGCGCGCCGGTCGCGGCTGGAGCGCGGGCTGCTGCGGTGGCTGTGCGCGTGGGAGGCGGCCCAGCTGCGCCGCTACGAGCGGCGGGTGTGCGCGGCGATGGATGCCGGCCTGGTGGTCTCGGCGGTGGATGCCGAGGCGCTGGAACACCCTGGCGTGCGGGTGGTGCCAAACGGAGTGGAAGTGCCTGCCGCGGTTCCTCGGGTCGAGACACGGGAGCCGTTCTCGCTGGCCTTCACCGGGAACATGAATTACTTCCCCAACGACGACGCGGCCCGGTTCCTGGTGCGGGAGATCCTGCCCCTCATCTGGCAGCAGGTGCCTCAGGCGCGTGCCTACCTGGTTGGCCGGAACCCCTCACCGGCGCTGCGACGCCTGGCGGATGGCAAGCGAGTGGTGGTCACCGGTGAGGTGCCGCGGGTGGAGGATTACCTGCGGCGGTGCGCCGTGGCGGTGTGCCCGATGCGGGCTGGCTCCGGGATGCAGAACAAGGTGCTGGAGGCGATGGCCAATGCCGCGGCGGTGGTCGCCACGCCGTTCGCTCTCGGCGGGCTGACGGTAGTGCCGGGCGAGCACCTGCTGGTAGCGGAGTCGGCCGCGGAGTTCGCCACGGCGGTGCTTTGCCTCCTGGGATCGCCGGAGCGGCGCGAGCGGCTTGGCCAGGCCGGCTACCGCCTGGTTCGCGACCGCTGCGGTTGGGCTGCCGCGGTGGCCCAAACGGAGGAAGTGTACGCCGCGGCGCTTGCCGCCAACCAGAGTCCAGCCCCTGCCCCGGGCAGCTAAGCGTCTGTCTGCAGGCTAACCGGGGCTATCTCTACCCCAACTGCGCGTGCCGCGCCGGAGGCATAGCGGCCACGCCGCCGCCTGCCCCGTCCCCTCTGGGCCGCCGCCGGCCTGCTCCCCTCAACGCCCCTTCCGCGCCACCATCGTCGTTAGCGTCTCCAGCACGATCACCGCGTCGAGGAACAGCGAGCGGTGCTTGATGTAGTAGAGGTCGTACTGGAGCTTCTGCAGCGCGTCCTCCACGCTCGCCCCGTAAGGGTACTTCACCTGGGCCCACCCGGTGATGCCAGGCAGCACCGCGTGTCGGTGGTTGTAGAAGGGGATCGCGCGCGACAGCTCCGCCACGAACTCTGGCCGCTCCGGGCGGGGGCCGATCAGGCTCATCTCGCCCTTTAGCACGTTCCAGAGCTGGGGCAGCTCATCGAGGCGCGTGGCGCGCAGGAACGCCCCCACGCGAGTGATCCGCGAGTCGTTTTCGGTGGCCCACACCGCGCCGTTGGCCTCCGCGTCCTGCACCATCGTGCGGAACTTGCAGATGGTGAACCGTCGCTCGCCGCGCCCCACCCGCACCTGCCGGTAGAAGACCGGCCGGCCGCTGTCGATCAGGATCGCCAGCGCGATGAAGGGCAGGATCACGGCAAACGCCAGCAGCCCCACCGCGCTCACCAGCAGGTCCACTCCCCGCTTGACCGCCTCGTAGAAGCGTTGCCGCTCCGGCGCAAAGCAGTAGAGGAACCAGCGGTCGTCGATGTGCTTCACCGGCACCCGCCCGGTGACCTCCTCGTAGAGAGTAGCCATGCTGACGACGCGCACCCCCTGCTCGGCGCAGGCACAGAGGGTGGAGAAGAGGCGTTCTGGCACCTGTTCGGTGATGGCCAGCACCAGCTCCGACACCTGATACTCGATCACCAGCGGCACCAGGTCGTGCGTCGTGCCGATTACCCGGCAGCCGCCAACCACCTCCTGGTGGAGCTTCTCCGGGTCGTCATCGATGAAGCCGACCAGGTGGAAGTGACCGTCTGGCCAGTTCGCCAGGATCTCGCCGATGGTTCGGCCGGACCAGCCAGCGCCCACGATCACCACGTTGGGCCGCGTGCGGGTGGTCAGCAGCAGCGAGAAGAGGAGCGCGCGGCTGACGGCCGCGCCGATGGCCGCGCCCAGGGCGACGCCGGTGGCCATGACGGGCGTGAGGCCAAGGTAGTGGGGAAAGAGCAGGTGCGCCAGCAGCACTACGGCCAGGTACTCAGGCAGGGCGAAGCAGAGCGAGCGGAACATCCGTACCGCGCTTTGCACCGACGCCAGCCCGTAGGCCCCGTTCATCAGCAGGAGCACCGGGAGGGCCACGATGCTGAGCGCGGTGCTGGCGGTTGGCCCGGGCCACCAGGACCTGGCGGGGGCCACGGCGCCGAAGGCGAACAGGTGAAGAAGCACGACGGCAGCGAGATCCACCGCCAACAGCAACAGGCGTGTCCGCGCCACCCGCCCGCTTCGGCACGTATAGATACGAGCGACTGCCTTCGGCGGCACTGCCGGCGGCGGCTGCGTGACGCTCATGCCTCACCTTTCACCCAAGCAGCTCTCCTGGCCTGATTATATGGGATCCCCCCAGGCGTGTCAACCCCGAGCGGGAGCCATCAGCCCTGCTGGCAAACGCCCGGGTGCCGCTGGTACCGCCGCCCGCTGGCCGGGGCCGCGAGGGCAGGGAAGGGCCTGGGCAGCGGCAGGAAAGGGGCACGGCTACCCAGAACGAGTATCCTATCACCGGGGCGGGACGCCACGGCGACGCGCGGGCAGTGGCCGCTCCCAGGGAAGGGTTCTGTATGCTGCATCGATCGCTTTACCGGTTCGGCGGGGCCGTGGCATGCTGGCTTCACGGCGGCAAGAGGGATGATAACCCCGGGAACGGGGATAGGGAGGGGCACCGCACGAGACCGGTAGCATGTGGAGCAACGACGGCCCGCGCGCGGCCGCTGGCGCTCTGCTTGGCGCTGCTGGCCCTGCCCCTCGCCGCTTCTCCCCAGGAGCCGCCGACTCCGCTCACCCCGTCGCCGGCCCTCTCTGGCTGCACCGGGTTGGTGCGCATTCCCAGCGCGGAGGTGCTGCCCTACGGTCAGTATGCCCTGGGGGTGAACGCCCTCTCGCGCGAATACCGGCCCTACCTGCGCGGGGGCGATACCGTTGCCCACTTCGTCACCGTCGGCGTGTTCCCGCGGGTGGAGGTGTCAGCCGTCTTCACCAACCACGACGGCAGGCTGGGCGCGCAGCACTACGAGGATCTGGGAACCGGTGTGGGCGGCTGGAACATCGACCGCATGCTCAGCGTGCAGGCCGTGCTGCTGCCACAAACCGCCGCCCGGCCGGTGTCGGTCGCCGCTGGCTGGCAGGACATCGCCGGCACGGGGGCGTTCCGCACGCGCTACCTGGTGGCAACGCATCGGCGGCCCACCTACGGCCTGCACCTCGGGGTGGGTGATGGCATTCTGGGGCCGGTCTTCGCCGGGGTAGATGCGCAGGCGACGCCGCAGATTCGGGCGATGCTCGAGTACGACGGCGCGCACGCCAACCTCGGCGTCGAGGCCCGGCTTGGGCACTTCCGCGTCACCCCGGTTCTCTCTGGCCTCAAGTCTCTGGGCGGCGGCATCACCTACTGCCAGTCACTCTGACGCCTCGCTGCCAGCGCCGGTGCCGCCGACCCCTGCCCTCACCGGCGGCTGGCGCGCAGCGAGCGCGGCTGGTTGCTGATCGCTCCTTTGCTCGTCAGGCGCGGCCGCGGCAGACCGTCGGCGCCCCGACGGTAGAACGCTTACCCTGGCTAGGTCAATGGAGCGGCTCTCCGTGAACGAGGATGCGGTCGGGTAGCCCCGGGGCCGGCTAGCGCCGCTCTCTCCCCCTCTCCGAACCGGTGTGGTTCAGAATGGGCCTGAGTCGCTGGCCTCATCGATCAACTGCGCGATCTGGTTGCAGAGCGACTTCGTCTTCAGCGCATCCACGACGCCGCCATCTAAGAAGCTCACTCGCCCTGCATCAATGAGAGCCGGGGCATCCGAGAAGCGTTCCCGCATGATCTGCATCGCCCAGTCGGCATCACGATCCACCACGACAAGCCTCTTTCGACTGTCGTGAGCCAACCCCTGGCCCAGAATGCGGTTGATGTAATCGTCGCCGAAGCCGTAACCGACGACGCCGATCACCTTGCAGACCTTTACCTTCTCACTGAATGTATAAGAGAGGTACAGGAAGGGATCCACCGGCTGCATCTTATGCACGATCCCAAAGATGATGAGGGGTGGGACATCCGACATGGAAACCCGGTCCTCTGGCGGCCGAAGACGACTGTAGATCACGCCGTTGTCCTCGTCGCGGTACCAGGCCAGACTGCCGTGTAGCTTGTATAAGCGCACGTCATGCTCAGGCTTTGCGAACTCATCCGCCGACCAGCCCAAAGGGGTGAAGCCTGTCGTAAAGCGCATCTCGCGGTCTTCAAGCGCCCGCTCGACACAGAGATCGTAGTTCAGGGTGAAGACCTCCACAGGGGCCCCAAACCTGCTCCGGAGGTCTTTGAGGCGGCCGAGGTGATCTATGTCACCGATAGGGGGTGTTTTCAGCCAGCGAACCACGGCATCTCGCAGGTAGCAGCGCAAGTCTTCGAAGCAGTGACGCCGCTTCCCGTTGCTGCCCTCGAAGCGCTGCAGCAACTCGTTCCAGGATCCAACGAATGGGGAGAGTTCATGCCGTTGCCGAGAGCACAAGGCGTCGAGCGTCATAGCGACATGCTCAATATTGATGTCTTGGTGCGGGAACTCCCCCTCGCAGCCGCGCAAGAAGTGGATGCCGCCGAGGATGAACGAGAGGGCGCGTTTCAGTTCATCATCGGGATCTTTCGTGATCTCGCTTACCAGCTTATCGGTCATCTCGGCTGCCGTAGGCAACATCGGTTTTGATGCGCCTGCCCCGAACAGCAGGATGTAGCTAGGATCACTCATATAAACCAAGGCACTTCCCTGATCGCGGGTTTGGATGCGATCTGCTCCACCAACTCCATTCCGTTTCGCTTTGCGAGCGCTGCAGACAGAATCCTAGCGATTTCCCCGGCGTAGTGGGTTGTGATGGGCCGTGCCTTGGCCCCGAAGCCACGCCAGTTGGCCACCGCAAGGTCGTAGATCTGTTGCACCAGGGGGTCCATATCCACATTCGCGGTGCTCGCCCGCTGCAGCGTTACCCAGAGAGGAGAGGGGATCGGCCGGTACATGTTCCCCTGCTGGGGCCGTCCCTGCAGAACCAGGAGATGGTTCCTCGGGTCCAGATCAACGCACAATCCAGAGAGAGGAGCCATCGTCTCGTGGTTCAGGTCGAGGATCGCGAAGGGGTGCTCATCCACGAGTCGCAGGACGGTGTACTGGATTTGGTCACGGGAGACTGACTTGAGAGCGGCTTCTAGATGCTCGGCTTCATCGCGGCTGAACCGCTTAGTGACGTGAAGCACCAGCCTGAGCGGGACACGAGCGTGTGCCACCGCTCGCGCGAGTGCGGTCTCTACCGAACCCTGCAGGCCGCTCAGGTAATCTGACCAGTTCCCCTTGGGGACGAAGACATCCACGGCTCGGAAGACGCCTTCCGCCGTATGGCAGGTGGTGAACCCGACGATCCGAGCAACTTGCCCGGTGCGTGGGTCCGTACGTTCGCTCCTGCCAACCCCGATCACGACATCGCCGCCTCCCGGCGACGGTACGACCGCCCAGGGCTGGCCGCGCAGCTTCACGAACATCTGTAGGGCAATGTCGGCAAGTGCCCACTCGAAGCGCTGATCGTTACTCAAGAGGTCAACCGTTATGATCTGGCTCGGAATCCCGTGTGAGGCCAACAGCGCCTTTGCGCAGTAGTAGGTGGAGGCAACCTCGGTACGCGGCGACTTCTCGCAGAGCACGACAGCGAAGTCTGGCTTGTCGCCGCGTGTCAAGTACTGCATGATGGCACCCTCATACGCGGGCGCGCAGCCGTCGGGATCTGCAGGAAGTGAGAACGATGGAACCCGCGTGACCGAGTCCTTTTCAATGCTAATCCCGAATAGCGGTTTCAGGCCAGGGAACTGGCGCCTACCGCTCCGCAGCGAGTGGTACACGCGGTTTGCCATCTCCCGATACTCATCGGGGAAGATGAAAAGGATGTGGGGATTGCCTAAGACTCTGGATGCATCATAAGGGTGGAACTGCCTAAGTTGACGGAAGCGCGGATGCGCGCTTGGGTGCGGCTCCTTGTCGCCAAACAGGCAGTTCGGCATATGGAGATGGCGAGCCTGGAAGCGCATCTTCACTGGACCTCGATGTCTGCGGGTTCGCTGGCGATGGATACAACGCTTCGGCAGAGTGAGTGGATACAGACGTTGATGTTTGCTGCCCTAGCCCCTCCTAGAAGCTCTCTCACCTTCCCATACCGCTGCGCCAGTTGGTACACATTGGCGTACCCGCTGGAGTTCAGTGATAACGACGCCTTCTGCAACCGCTGAACCACCTCGTCCTCGCCGTCGCGCCTAGGCTGATCGCTGAAGTAGGCCCGGATCGCTGAGTAGCTAGCCCGTACCTTTAGCTCACTCAATCGCATTTCGCACTGGCCGCTCCTGCTGCGCACGACCGCGCGGCCCGACTCAGCGTTTTGGACAAACCCACTGATTAAGGAGCCGTCGCTCCGCTCCCCGGCCACCTCGAACCTGCCCATCAGTTTCCTCTGCCGGGGGTCATCGGCAAGGGTGGATGCAAACTCCTGGCGGGAAGTGTAGTCGAGGACCAGCCCAAAGAGGGTGGTAGTGTCTACCGGAATGTAGAAGGGCTTTACGGACAGTCCATCGTAGAAGAGGAGCGTGGCTGGAAGCCCCTCTAGCTGACGGTGGCAGAACAGTTTTCCCTCGCCTTTTCCCTTGACCACCTCGAAGCCTGAAGCCGAGAAGTGTGATAGAAAGGCTTCGTAGATCAGCGTCTGGGCAATCCAAGGGTATTCCTGCCACTTGATGCCCACATTCTCGCAGCCGGGGGGCGGGTCGCCCGGGGCTACCACCACGGCATACCGGACCCCATTGATCTCGTACTGGCGCACATGTCTGCCGAAGCGCGGCTTCTCGCCGCCTTCCAGCCTGCGTGCCTGCAGTCGAAGCTCGGACGCAGGGACCTGCACCGGGTACCAGTTGATCTTTAGTCGCTCGAGCATGTGACCACCGAAACTGCGCACGGGAGCTTCTGGTAATAGGCATCAAAAGATCAAAAGGGCGGCCAGCAAACGCTGGTGCCACCAGTGGTGTTCGGTATTGGTGATCTTGTTCCCTCTTCGCGTACGAGTGAGAGCGCCGCAGGATCGACATGCTGCCGCTCTGCCGCTAGTCGGCAGTCATCGCCCATGGGGCGCACGCCCATGCCCTCAGGGCTTTTTCATTCAACGACTTTGGCACCGAGCCGGACGTAGCATAGCCCCTTGCTGGGTAAAAAGGCCCTGACTGCGGCGGCTTGCCTTGACACAGCAATGCGCCTCTGCGTATAATGGCCTCGGAACGGAGGAGCAACCCCTGGTGAAGGAGAAGCTCCGTACCTGGATCGGGTACGCGTTGCCTCCCGTGATCTGGCTGATGGTGGTGCTCTCCTTCTCCTCGGGCTCGTTCTCAGCCGACACCTCGGGAAGGTTCATCGAGCGCCTGCTGCGCTGTTGCTGGCCCAGCCTGCTGGCCCGCCTGACTCCGGCCGAGCTGGAGCTGCTGAACGTGGTGGTGCGGAAGCTGGCGCACGTGACCGAGTATGCGCTGCTGGCGGTGCTCGTGCTGCGAGCGCACGCTGGTCTGAACGGCCAGCGGCGCCCGGTGGGATGGGTGCTGGCGCTCAGCATCGCCGCGGCCGTGGCGGTGGCCGACGAGACGCGCCAGTCGTTCACCAGTGCGCGCACCGCTGCCGCCACTGACGTTCTGCTCGATTGCGGGGGAGCCGCCCTGGGTGCGGTGGCGTTCCGCTGTTGGGAAAGGATCCACGCACGTGGGAAATATCGGCGTCCCTGAACTGATGATCATCTTGGTGATCGCGCTGCTCTTCTTCGGCCCGAAGAAGCTGCCGGACTTCGCCCGGTCGATGGGGCAGGCGATCCGGGAGTTCCGGCGCGCGTCGCAAGAGGTGATCGACGACCTACACCGCGCCGCTAGTGCCGAACCCTCGCCGACCAAGCATTCCGAGCGCCCGGTGGAGGCCCCGGCGGTGACGCCCGCCGCGACGACCGAGGCGGAGGCGCCCGCCGAGCCGGAAGCCGCGCCGGAACCGACTTTGACCAAGCACCTATGAACCGACCGATTGAGATCCGACCGCTGACGGTGCTCGCCCTGGTGGCTGCTTTCGTGCTGGGCGGCCTGGTGCTACCCGGGCGCCGGCAGGCTGCCCCTGGCCCCAGCGAACTCGCCTCGGCCGCGGTGGTGGCTCCCACGGCGGCGCGGGCCACGCCGGCCACGCGCTCTGATGCCGTGGCGGATGCGGCGGAGAAGGCGGGGCCGGCGGTGGTGCGCATCGTCACCGTCACCGAGGAGCACGACCCCTGGGAGAGCTTCTTCGGGCCGGACCCGTTCTTTGGCGGCGGCACGCGCCGGCACACCGGCACCGGCTCTGGCCTGCTGCTGACCCGCGACGGGTACATCCTCACCAACGAGCACGTCATCGCCGGCGCCGACGCCATCTCCGTCTCACTGGCCGATGGGCGGAAGGTGGAAGGCCGGGTGGTTGGCAGTGATCCGCCCTCCGACCTGGCGGTGGTGAAGATCAACGCGAAGGACCTGCCGGTGCCGCCGCGCCTTTCCACTGCCAAGCTGCGCCCGGGGCAGTGGGCGATCGCCATCGGGAACCCCTACGGGCTGGAGCATACGGTGACGCTCGGAGTGATCAGCGCCACCAACCGGCCGATGCAGATCCAGGATCGCACCTACGACAACTTGATCCAGACCGACTGCGCCATCAACCCGGGCAACTCCGGTGGGCCGCTGCTGGATATCAACGGCGACGTGATCGGCATCAACACCGCCATCCTGGCCAACGCGCAGGGGCTGGGCTTTGCCATCCCGATCGGCTTCGCCAAGAGCGTGGCCGACGAGATCATCCGCTACGGCAAGGTGAAGCGACCCTGGACCGGCCTCTATGTGCGCACGCTGACGCCGGAGCTGGCGGCCCGCCTGGGGATGCGCCGCGTCCGCGGTGCCCTGGTGGTCTTCGTGGTGCCGAACAGCCCGGCCTGGCAGGCTGGCCTGCAGCGAGGCGATGTCATCCTGGAGCTGGATGGCCAGCCAGTGAGCAACGGCGACACGCTGATGCTGGACCTGAAGAAGCGCCGGATTGGCGACCGCGTGGAGCTGCTGGTCCAGCGTGGCGGGCAGCAGGGGCGCACCGAGCTGGAGATCGGCGAAGCCCCCTAGCGTGGCGCAATGCTCAGAGACGCGAAAGGCCGGCGCTTACGCGCCGGCCTTTCTATTCTGGCTGTTCGCGGTTGGCCGCCGACAGCTCTCCAGCGGTAAGGGAGAGTGTTACTTCTCGGCGATGCGGGCCGCGGCGGCGGTATCGATCCGGATGCCGGGGCCCATCGTGGAGGAGACCACGATCTGCTGCAGGTAGTGCCCCTTGGCGGCCGCCGGCCGGGCCTTGAGGATCGCCCCGATGGCGGCGGCGAAGTTCTGGCGCAGTTGCTCCACCTCGTAGCTGGTCTTGCCGATCGGCATGTGGACGATGCCGGCCTTCTCCACCTTGAACTCGACGCGCCCGCCGGTCTTCACCTCGCGCACGGCACGGCCGATGTCGGGGGTGACGGTGCCCGCCTTCGGGTTGGGCATGCGCTGGGTGAGGATGCGGCCCAGGCGGCCGACGATGCTCATCACATCGGGCGTGGCGAGGAAAACGTCGAACTCCTTGTCGGCGCCGGCCTGAATGCGGGCCACCAGCTCTTCGGCGCCGACGGCATCCGCGCCGGCCTCTTCCGCCTCGCGCGCGGCTTCCCCGCGGGCAAAGACGGCCACCCGGCGCTTCTTGCCGGTGCCGTGGGGCAGGGGAGTGACGCCGCGCACCATCTGATCGCCATGCCGGGGGTCTACCCCCAGCTTCACGGCCAGGTCCACGGTCTCATCAAACTTAACGTTGGCTGCCTTCTTCACCAGTTCCAGGGCCTCAACCGGATCGTAGACGCGCTCGCGATCCACCTGGGCGACAGCCTCCTGATAGCGTTTCGTCCTCGCTGGCATAACAACTCCTCCTGTGGTGTTCTGGCGGAAGCCTTGCGGCTTCCTCCCACACGGAAGCCCCCATGCCCGGCAAACTAGGGGCATGGGGGCCTCGGATGACGTGCAAACGGCAACCGGCGCGCGGGAGTGGGCGCCTGCCCACTTTCATCGCGGGTAGCGGCTAGGCAACCACCTCGATGCCCATCGAGCGCGCGGTGCCCTCGATGATCTTCATCGCCGCCTCAACGTCGTTGGCGTTCAGATCCGGCAGCTTCAACTGGGCGATCTCGCGCACCTGTGCCTTGGAGACCTGGGCCACTTTGTTGCGGTTCGGCTCCCCGGAGCCCTTCTCGACGCCGGCGGCCTTGCGCAGCAGGTCCGCGGCGGGCGGGGTCTTGGTCACGAAAGTGAACGTGCGATCCTCGTAGATGGTGATCTCGGCGGGGACCACACTGCCGACCATATCCGCGGTCCGGGCATTATACTGCTTCACAAACTCCATGATGTTGATGCCGTACTGGGCCAGGGAGGGGCCCACCGGTGGGCCGGGCATCGCCTTTCCGGCCGGTATCTGGAGTTTGGCAACCGCCATAACCTTCTTCGCCACTGCTCAATACCTCCAGGGTAAATGGGAGAGTGGTGAGTGGGGTGACCCGTCACCACTCTCCCAAATCAGACCATCTTCTCCACCTGGACGAAATCCAACTCAACCGGGGTTTCCCGTCCGAAGATGGAGATCAACACTCGCAGCTTCTCCTTGGGAAGGTTGACCTCATCCACCTTGCCGATGCTCTCGGAGAACGGTCCTGATACCACGCGCACGGTGTCGCCTTTGACGTAGCTGATGCGTGGCTTAGGCTTCTCCCCCTCCAGCGCGTCCAGGATCTCGCTGATCTCCTGGTGCTTCAGGGGCACCGGCATGTCGCCTGAACTGATGAAGCCGGTGACGCCTGCCGTTTCGCGCACGACGTGCCACACTTCCGGGTCGTAGACCATCTCGATGAGGACGTAGCCCGGAAAGATCTTGCGCTTGGTGGACCGCTTCTTGCCGCCGCGGACTTCGTACTCCTCCTGGGTTGGCACCAGGACACGGAAGATCCGATCCGCCAGGCCCAACGCCTGCACGCGGCGATCCAGGTTGGCTTTCACTTTATGCTCCTGGCCCGCGTAAGTGTGTACTGCATACCAAGACTTATCCATCGCTTCAGGCGCTCACGCCCTGTGAGCCCTCTGCCACCTCCCTTCCGTGCCAATGCTTACGCACCGACGCGTTTGTGTTACCCGCCCAGGCGAAAGACGTGGTCGGAGATTCTGGACAGGACCGCGTCCAGCACGCCGATGTAGGCGCCGACAGCGACGATGGCGACAATGACCATCACGGTGAAAGCGTAGAGCTCTTCCCGGCTGGGCCACTGCACCTTCTTCAGCTCACTCCATACCTCACTGAGGTAGCGGCCGGTATTTCCAACAACGTTCTTGCGCTTAATCATCGTGGTTGCCATAACAGGTCCTTAAGGTGCATGCCAAAGTGCCGGCTTGCTTCATCGAGGGGGGGCAGAAGCAAGGGACACGAGCCGGCCGGCGCGGTCTGCCTGGGAGTGCCGGGCAGACAACCTGGGGCTAAAACGCCTGCGGAGGAGAAGCACGCTTCTCCTCCGCCAGGATACCACCCCCGCGTCGATTCCGGTCCATTATAGCATTCGGCCCAGGGGGAGTCAACTCGGACGTTGGCAGGGGCGACAGGACTCGAACCTGCGACACCCGGTTTTGGAGACCGGTGCTCTACCAACTGAGCTACGCCCCTATATCGCCCGTGCCCGAGCACAGGTGAATCGCCTCGCGCGTCGCGCGGGTCCGAAGCTACCGAGCCTCCCGGTGCTGGGTGTGCGTCCGGCAGCGCGGGCAGAACTTCCGCAGCTCAAGCCGCTGCTGCGTCTTCTGCTTGTTCTTCGTCGTAGCATAGTTGCGCGACTTGCAGTCGTTGCAAGCCATAGTAATGATGACGCGCGCTTCCTTCCTCACCGACTCACCTCTTTACCGCGTGTCTGGCTGGCGCCACGGCCAACACGAACTTGCTGCCAACCAGACAACGCAACCGATGGGCACTTTGCCAAACAACGGCGGCCATCCGCCCCAGAGCAAAGAAACCAGCGCCTCCTGGGGGGCCTGGTTTCCCAGCCAAGTCTGCTGGAGCCCTCGCCCAGAATCGAACTGGGGACCCCATTCCTACCAAGAATGTGCTCTGCCGACTGAGCTACGAGGGCGCAATCGTCTCGGCTTCCCGTTGCCCCGGGAGGCGTTCTCAAGGGCGGCCCCCCAAGGCCACCCGCATTATAGCATCACCCCTCACATCTGTCAACAGGCATTTCGCCGGCTGCGTAAGAATTCAGGAACTCTCACTGCTCAACGGCCGGATTGCCGGACGCCCGGGATCGGATCGCCGGCCAGCGCGTTGAGGTAGTTCTCGACGTGGGTGTAGCCATTCGGGGCGATGGCGGCGCCGTCGCTGGGGTTCCTCGGGTCCAGACCCTGAGCCTTCTCCCAGGCGTCTGGCATGCCGTCCTGGTCCGAGTCCGGCGGGGGAGGGGGCGCGTCCTTGGCTAGGTCCGGCCAGGGGCCGAGGGTGTTCCAGGGGTCATCGCGGTTGGGGCGGTAGGTGCTGGTTCGGTTGCGCACACTCGCCACGATGCGTCGGTCGACGCTATCGCGCGCGGGCTTGCTGGCCCCCACGGTGGGCAGCACTCGGGCCAGCAGGTGTGAGACGGGATCGGTGCGCACCGGCGGCGCGGGGAACGGCTCGGCAGCAGCGTACTGTGCCTCGTCCGCCAGGCGCGTGCTGCCGTCACCGTCACGCTCGTAGTAGTCCCAAGTGTTGACGCCGTGCCCGGTCCAGTCGTTGGGGCTCCCGTGGGGGCTGCGGGGCCCCCAGTTGCCAGAGAGGTAGATCCGGGTGCCACCGGCCTCCGCGGCAGAGCCGTCGATGCGGGTCGGGCCGCCATTGGCCACGCTGAGGTAGGGGTAGCGGCTCTGCGGCCCCGACAGCCAGAGGTTGTTCACCACGTTGCCGAACACGGAGTGGTTGAGGGCGAACTGCCCGAACACTGCGCCGTTGTTCCCGCCCCAGTTGTAGATGATGTTGTTGCGGAAGTCGAACCGATCGGCGTGCTGCATCAGCGGCGTCCGCGAGCCGAGGTTGGCGTAGAGGTTGTGGTGGAGCGTCACGTTCCGTGGGGGGCCGGGGGTTCCGCTGCCGATGTGGTTGCCCATGTAGCACTCCCCGATCAGGTTCCACTGGAAGGTGGCCCGGTCCAGGTAGGAGCCGTACCAGTCCAACTGCGTGTCTGAGCCCCAGGACACGGAGCAGTGGTCGACGATCACGTCGTGGACGCCGGGCTCGGCGGTTCCCCAAAAGAGGATATTGCAGCCGGCATCGTGCTTCATCTTGCCGCCCATGCGCACGCGCAGGTGGCGCAGCACGATGTCGTGGGCGCCGTTGACGAACCAGACGCCCCAATCCGGGTCGGCTGGGCCGCTGCCCCGAATCTGGATTCCGCCTGGCGCGGTCTGGCCGGCAACGGTGAGGTACGGTTCCCGCACCCGGATGGCGCTCTTGAGGGTGATCGTGCCGCTGACGCGAAAGACGACGATGCGCGGCCCGCGCGCCTCCAGGGCGCTGCGCAGGCTGCCCGGGCCGGAATCGTTCAGGTTGGTCACCGCGATCACCCGTCCGCCGCGCCCACCCCGGGCATTGGCGCCGAACCCCTCGGCGGTCGGGAACGCCTTCACCGCCGCGTCGTCGTTTCCCGGGGCCGCGCGCAGTGGGCCACCCCAGGCGGCAAGCAGCGCGCCGCCGGCACAGCAGGCAACCAGTAGTGACAACGACCGCTTCATGGCCAAACCTCTCCTCGCCCGCCAGCGGCGGCGCGACCGCCTCGCCGGCAGCGGTGGGCGTGCCGGCCGGTGTGGCCCATCCCTTTTTGGACTCCCGGGTGGCCGCAAGGTTCCGGGCCGGCGCCCGGGGTGCCGGGAGGGCATCTCCCCGCGGGCGACGACAGGGCGAGAGCATTTAATTTTCGAGCGAAGGAACGTGCCGGTAGGGACGAGCATCCCTGAGAGTATC
>JAAZEB010000396.1 GCA_012512505.1 Armatimonadota bacterium
AAATGATTGCTACCCGACCAACACCTTGAGCCGGTAGTCGTCGTCCAGGCAGGCCTTCTTGCTGCGGGCCTTGATACCACGGGGGTTGCTGCGCTCTTGCTTGAGCAGGCTGACCGCCGTCCGCCGCTCACCCTGAGCGACGAACCGCGTTCCAGCAGGCCGCGGACCAACTCGGCCTCAAACACGGCCTGTGCCGACGACATTCCCCTTGGCAGAACGGCATCGTCGAGCGTAGCTACCGCACCGATACCGAAGAGGTCTTCCGTGCCCTGCGCTTCCGCGATTCGGAAGAGCGGCGATACCAGTTGCGCCTCTTCGAGATGTGCTACTGCTACAACCGACGCCACCAGGGGATAGGCGGCCGCACTCCCTTCGAGGTCTACCGGTCCGAATACAGGACCCATGCTGCCGCGCGTATGCTAATCTGATGAAACACTGCAGGGTGATAGGTGCCGGGTGCCCGGGTTCGTAGGGGCGAAGCAACCGGCGTATCTGACCTTGGGGTCTGCACTCCCGCGTGGCTGCCGGTTGCTTCGCCCGTGTGATCCACCAGTGCCAGGAGCCGGGTGCCCGGGTGCCGGGTGCCAGGTGCTCGGGGGTGGGGGTGTCGTTCGCGGGGCGCCGTAAACGACGCCCCCGCCCCAGGACGCTCCGGAGCCTCTACGGGGCGCCGTAAACAGCCACCCGCTATGGCTACCTGACCCCCCGGGGGCTACCGTTCGCCGCGGGCACGGCGCTTGGCGCGTAGGAGGCGCTCGGTGGGGCTGAGGTCGGCGTCGTCGGCCTCCGCCACCTTCGCCGCGGCGGGCGGGGGTGGTGCCTCTGATTGCGGAGACGGGGCTGCCACGCGCTTGCCGGGGTCCTCCGGCGGGGTGGCCACGGCTGCGGGCAAGGCCGCCTCCTCCTGGCGGGGCACTGCCACCCGCGACTTGCGCTCAAGCAGCCGGCCCAGGGTCGCCGGGCTTGCCGGCACCGGGGGGGCCTCGGAACGCCGGTGCGGGCGGGCGGCATGCCGCTTGAGCCACACCCACGCCTCAGCCGGTTCGATTAGCACCCGGCGCAAGGCCACATCCAGCGGGAAGAGGAGCAGCGCCGCCAGCAGCAGCGCCGGCCAGATCTCCACCGGGGTGCGCGCCGGCTGCCGCCCCTTGCCGAACACCTCCGCCGGATCCCGCAGCACCCGGCCACCGGTGCGCTCCGCCAGGCGCGTCAGCACGAAGTCGTTGGTCTTCAGGTCGCGGTATTCCGGGGGGTAGGAGAGGGCGATCCCCGCCGTCTGGGATACCGTGCCCCGGCGGTCGGAGCGGCTGACGTTCACCAGGTAGGTGCCGATGGCGGTGGCGGGGAACTCGCCCTCGTAGCGGCCCGGGCCGGTCTGGCGCAGCGTCAGGGAGTGTGGCCGCATGTCTGGCGTCACTACGTTGGCGCGCACCTCCAGGAAGTTGACAAACTCCCCCTGCTCGTCAATGGCATCGACGAGCACTTTGCCGCGCCCGCGATCCACCGCCACCACCGTCTGAAAGTCGGCGCGGGTGGAGCGGCGCAGCGTCCAGCGGATTGCTTGCCCCCAGAACTGCTGATAGCCGGGCCACTGCAGCCACTGCGCTCCCCAGCGCGCCTTGCAGTCGGAGGTGAAGGCGACGGCGCGGCCGAGGCCATAGCGCCACTGGGCGAAGAGAGGGTCGTTGCGGTGGGTGCGCAGCGGCACGTCGGCCAGTGCCTTGGGGGTGGTGGCGACGTAGCCGAGGAGTGGCGGAACGCCGTCCCAATCGATGCCGCGCAGCACCTCGGCGGCCAACTCGACGCGGGGCAGGAACGGCTCCTCGATGATGAGCGACTTGGCGACGAGGAGGGCCTCCTTGGTGAAGATGCGCGGCAGCGCGCTTGGGTCGTCGGTATAGTAGAAGCGGCCGTCACCTTCTGCTGCCAGGCGCCGCAGCAGCACCTGGTCGGCGTCGGTGCCGATGGCGACGGTGGAGAGGGTGGCCTTCATGCCCTTAAGGGCGTCGGTGGCCTGCACGAAGTCGCCCGGCAGCGACATGCCGTCGGTGAGCAGGAGGCAGTGCTTCACCCTGGCCTTGCTCTGCCGCAGCCAATCGGCGGCCAGCATCAGGCCCGGGTAGATGTTGGTGCCGCCCCCGGCTACGAGGGTGGCGATCTGCTCCTGGATCGCTGCCTGGCGGTTCTGCACCGGCTGCAGCCGCACTACCTGCTTGGCCGCCTCATCGAAGCAGACAACGCCGAACTCGTCGCGCTCGCCCAGCACCTCCGCCACGGCGATGGCGGCCTCCTTCGCCAGGTCGATTTTGCTGTAGCCCAGGCCGCCCATCGCCATGCTGCTCGACTTGTCGATCACGCACACGACGGCCGTGCTGGGCCACACCTGCTGCTTGGTGACATCCATATCGACCGGCAGCGTCTCCTCAATCGGGGTGCGGAAGTAGCCGCCAGCGCCGAAGCTCTCGTCGCCCCCCACCATGGCGAAGCCCTGGCCCAGGTCCCGCACGTTGCTTTGGATCAGCTTCATCTGCTGGGCGGAGAGGGAGAGGGCGGAGACGTTGCTGAGGAGGATGCTGTCGTAGTTCTGGAACTCGGCCAGGTTGCGGGGGATGCCGGTGGGGTTGGCAACGTCGGCCTCAATCTGCTGCTGCCGCAGCGCGGCGGCGAGGTACTGCTGCTGGCCGGGATCGCCCTCTACGTAGAGGAGGCGCGGCCGGCCGCGCACCAGGGAGAAGCCCAACGCCCGGTTGTTCTCTGGCACGCCATCCCGCGCCACCTCCAGGCGCGCCTCGTAGGTGTAGAAGCCAGGCTTCGTCAGGTTCTGGCTGAAGACAAAGACGTTCTTGCCGGCCGCCAGCGTCACCTGCTGGTCCCCCACATAGGCGTCGTTCCGGTAGAGGCGCAGCACCGCCTCCTGGGCCACGTCGGAGGAGGCGACCAGGCGCAGTTCGAACGGCTCGCCGATCTTCACCTCGGCGGGGAGGAGCATCTGCTCCAGCAGCGCTTCCTCTGCCCGGGCCTGGCGAATCGGCACCACATCCACCGGCACGCCCGCGGCGATGGCGAGGGCGGCTTCCTCCACGGCATTGCCCAGGTTTTCATTACCGTCGGAGAGGAGCACCACCCGGCGGGAGGAGCCCTCGGGGAAGGCGGCCAGCGCCAGGCGCAGCGCCCGGCCGATGTCGGTGTAGCTGGTGACCGGCGTGCTGGCAATCTTGCCGCTGGTGGCAGGGCGGTTTGCGAGGGGGGCCTCGATGAGGGCATCGGCGCCGAAGGCGATCACGCCGGCAAGGTCACCCCGGCGCATCGCGGCAGCGGCGCGGTCGATGGCGCGGAGGGCCTGCTGGCGGCTTTCGGGGGCGATGCTCTCGGAGAGGTCCAGCAGGAACCAGACGGCCTGGGCATGGTTGAGACGCACCCGGGTGGCGCCGGCGAGGGCGGCAACGAGGAGAGTTACGATTAGGAGACGCAGGCCCAGCGCCGCGCGGCGGCGGCCCGGGCTTAGGTCGGCCAGCGAGCGACGGTGAACGGCCAGCAGCCACGCGAGCAGCGGCACCAGGAGCAGCAGCCAGGGCCAGTGCTGGAAGGTGATGGGCACGTGACCTCGCTCTCGAAAGGGCCGCGGCAGCGTGCCGCCAGCGCGGACGCGCAGCGCCGCCAGCGCCGGCCCCACCGATGCTTCATTATACCACGAACCCGGGTGGCCGCAAAGCGCCCGATGGGAGCGTTGGCTGGCTGCGCCGAGACAGGGGCAGCCTTGGCGCTTCGGGAAGGGGCCGGCGAGACGCCGGCCCTGTAGGAAGCGTCTCCGACGCCGAGGGGGAGTTCCTCCTCCAGGAGATGGCCGGAGTGCCCGAGCCATCGGGCTTCGGCGGTCCGGGGAGCCGCATTGCTGCGGCGCTCCGCTATTCTCCCGGGAGATAGCCGGAGTGCCCGAGCCATCGGGCCTCTGCCGGGCGGCCGCGTCGCCGC
>JAAZEB010000045.1 GCA_012512505.1 Armatimonadota bacterium
AGCACCCCACCCCACTCGCCGTTGCGCCGCACGAACCACCACAGGTCGCGGTGCCCAGGGCGAATGACGAGGAAGACGCAATTGTTCCAGTCCTGGGCCCGCACGCAGAGGCCAGCATCCTGACCCCGGATCAGGTCTGCCTTCAGCACGTAGTCGGTCCAGTTCAGGTCGCCGGCGAAGGCATAGGCGAACTCCGGCTTCTCGGTGGGGGTGAAGAAGCCCTCCTTGGTGACGACCCACTTGCCTTCCATCGCCTCCCAGCGGGTGACCTCCCGGCCGGGGATGAACGGATCCAGGAGGGCAACGGTGGGTCCGGTGGGGGGTGCGGCGGCCACCTGGCGCGAGTCGCGGGCGCCCGCGCCGCTCTTGTTGAGGCCACCCGGCCGGGCCGAGGCCACGCGCACCAGGGGCTTCGGTTTCGGCGCGGCCTTAGCTGGCGCCGCCTTAGCCGGTGCGGCCTTGGTAGGCGTCGCCTTAGCCGGCGCTACCTTAGCCGACGTGGTCTTAGCGGGCGCGGCCGCGGCCTTAGCGGGCGCAGCTTTGGCAGGCGCCGCCTTAGTTGGCGCGGCTTTAGTCGGCGCCGCCTTGGCGGGGCGCGCGCCCGCTGCCGGTGACGGGGCCAGCGTTTTGCGCACCACCTTGGTCGCCGTCGGGGCCGCGCCGAGGGCAAACCGGTCGAGGTAGTAGCGGGCACCCAGGCTGTTGCCGGTGACGCCGGCCAGCACGTACTCATCGCTCGGATCCCAGTTCGCCAGCACGATCTCCTCGACTACCACGGGGCCGGTGGGTATAAGGCGGCGCAGCGCGGTCAGGAGGTCGTATTGGGCGTGGTGCCAGGCATCATCGGCGCGCACGTTCTTGATCGGCTCCAGAGCAGCGAGGACGCCGGCCGCCGGGTTCACCTGGCCAGAGCCGGTGAAGCCGATGGCGTAGTAGGCGCGCTTGATCCGCACGTAGAGGTTCACTTGCACGCCGGGGGGCACCCGATAGTCGAAGGAGAGGTGAGGGGCCTGCGAGACATCGATCTGGCCGGCGAGGGCAATCGCCTTGAACTCCCCGCCCGGTTCGGCGTTCTCGATGCGCAGGCTCCGCTTGCCCTGGGCGGCCGTGCCGCCATCCAGCGACACCCGGGCGCTGCCGCTTTGCCACAGCCCCAGGCTCTGCTCGAAGTCATTGAAGAGGGGCACCGCTACCGGTTGCGGCGCCGCCGGCAGCGCGGCGGCCACGTCCGGCTGCGGTTTGCCCGGCCGGCGGGCGAGGATCGGCGCGGCGCGCTCCTGCTGGTAGCCGACCACAACACGAGCGAGCATCAAGCCGTTGTTCTGCGTCCAGAGGGCAATCCGATCCCCCGGCAGCGGGTCGGGGTCTTCCCAAGACAGCAGCGGCTTATCGGGGATCGGGGCGCCGACAACCGGGTTGTTCACCCACAGCGAGACGCGGTTGCCGCGCTTCTCGATGCGCACATGGAACCACTGGCGGTGCCCCTGCTCCTGAGGCGGCAGGCGGAACGTTTCCGTCTCCGCCACCGGGCGGTCGCCGCGCAAGATGGCGGTCTTGGTGTTGCCCCAACCGCCGATGATGAAGGAGTAGCCGCTGTTGAGGCGCTTGCCGTC
>JAAZEB010000046.1 GCA_012512505.1 Armatimonadota bacterium
GGCTTCGGCCGCCGGGGCGTTCCTCCGTGACGGGCCCTATCTTACCACAACCCCCTCCGCCTGTCAACTGCCTTTTTGCGTCGAAATCGTCTTTCCCTGCGCGAGCCACCGGGGCTCCGTTTCACGAGGAGGCAGCAGCACGCCTGGGCTTTGGCGCTGCGAGGCGTTTTGCCGGATGATGCGCTGCTCCGGCGCACCGCGTCGGTAGGCGCGCAGCGGATCGCGCACCTGCTGGATGGCGATGAGACTCACTGCCCTCCCCCGCCGCTCAACGCGACCCTTCACGATCAGCGCCGGCTCGCTATAGATAACGCGACCGTACCTTTCCTGATATTACCATTTGTCAGGCGGAAACAGGCCGCCCCCTCGGCCAACAGGGCGGCCCGCGGAGGTGCCCCCGCAGGCCGCTTTAGTGTGGGCGCACTCGCCCTCGCTATACGAACAGGTTCACCGTGCCGGCCTCGGCGGCGTTGAGGTACATCGCCACACCCCCCTCGGTCACGCCCTCCACCAACTCCTCGCGCTTGATCCCCATCAGGCCCATCGACATGCTGCAGGCAACCAGCTTCACACCCGACCGGCGCGCGGTGGCGATCAAGTCGGCAAGGGAAGGAACGCTCTTCTGGCGCATGATCCGCTTGATCATCGCCAGGCCCATGCCGCCTAAGTGCATGCGCGAGAGGCCCAGACGCTCCGCCCCGCGCGGCATCATCCAGCCGAAGAGGCGCTCCACCAGATTTTTCTCCGTCTTCACGCTCTCAGGGCGACGCAGGATGTTCAGGCCCCAGAAGGTGAAGAACATCGTCACCTCGCTGCCCATGGCGGCCGCCCCGTTGGCGATGATGAACGCTGCCATCGCCCGGTCGAAGTCGCCGCTAAAGACGACGAGCGTCTTCTTCTTGCTGTCGGCGCCATTCACGGGCGCGGCGGCGCCGCTCCCTTTGGCGACCACCGCGCGATAGCGGCCCTTGGCGCCGGCAACCTCCACCAGCGTGTTGCCGGTGCTGTGGCACCACGGACCCACGTCCGAGGCAAAGCCAGGATCGGTGGTGGTGATCGCCAGCGCCTCTCCCTCCCGCAAGCCCTGAACCTCCGCCGCCAGGCGCAGCACCGGGCCGGGGCACTGCAGCCCGGTGGCATCCACCTCCTTCACCGGCACCACGCTCCGCAGGCGGCGCGCGCTGCCATTGCCGTTGCCATTCGATCCGCTGTCGTCCGACAGCACCGGGGGCGGCGCCACCGGACGCGCAGCCGGCTTCGGCAGCGAGGCCGCGTAGGTCTTGTAGCCGCCGGTGAGGTTGCGGCAGCGGAAGCCGTGCTGCGAGAGGATGCGGCAGGCCAGATAGCCGCGCATGCCCACCTGGCAGAAAGTCAGCAGCTCCTTATCGCGCGGCAGCTCGGCCAACTGCTGCCGCAGCCGCGAAAGCGGGAGGTGGATCGCCCCCGGGATCGTGCCTACTGCCAGCTCCTCCGGCTCGCGCACGTCCAGGAGCACCTGATCCTCACGGGGCGCCAGCACGTCGGCAACGTGGCAGTGCGTCACGTCGCCCCGCAGGACGTTGGCGGCCACGAACCCGGCGTAGTTCACCGGGTCCTTGGCGGAGCCGTACGGCGGCGCGTAGGAGAGCTCCAGGGCTTCCAGGTCGAAAACGGTCAGGCCGGCGCGGATCGCCACCGCCAGCACGTCCACGCGCTTATCCACCCCATCGCTGCCAACCACCTGGGCGCCCAGCACCCGACCGTTTTGTGGGTCAAAGAGGAGCTTCAGCGACAGCGGCGCCGCGCCAGGGTAGTAGCTGGCGTGGCTGGCGGGGTGAACGTAGACCTTATCGTAGGGCTTCCCGGCACGCTTCAGCGCCTTCTCGCTCATGCCGGTCATCCCGGCCGCCAGGTCGAACACCTTGCAGATGCCGGTGCCCTGAGTATGATGGTACACGCTGCGGCGACCGAGGGCGTTGTCGGCCGCGATGCGCCCCTGGCGGTTGGCCGGCCCGGCCAGCGGAACGAGCGCCGGCTCGCCGCTCACGAGGTCGGTCACCTCCACGGCATCGCCCACGGCGAAGATGTGTGGGTCGCTGGTGCGCATCTGCTCATCCACCACGATGCCGCCGCGCGCGCCGATTTGCAGGCCGGCCTCGCGGGCCAGCTTCACATCGGGCCGCACCCCGATCGCCAGGATCACCAGGCCGACGGTGACCGTCTCGCCGTCGCTCAGGTGGGCGGTTAGCCCGTCGGCGGCGGGGCTGAAGCGCGTCACCGAGGTCTCCAGGCGCAGGTCAACGCCGTGCCGGCGCAGCTCATCGTGCAGTGGCGCGGCCATCTCCGGGTCGAGCGGGCCCATCACCTGCGGCGCTAGCTCCACCAGGGTCACCGCGAGGTCACGCTCGCGCAGCGCCTCGGCCATCTCCAGCCCGATGTAGCCGCCGCCGATCACCAGGGCACGGCCGCCGTGGTCGCCGTTGAGCTGCTTCAGGATCGCGTCCATGTCGCTCAGCGAGCGCAGCGTGTGCACCCGGGGGTCTTCCACGCCGGGGATCGGCGGCCGGATCGGCTCCGCCCCGGGGCTGAGGATCAGCTTGTCGTAAGGGAGTTCCTCCTCGGTGCCACGCTCCAGGTTGCGCAAGGTGACGGTCTTGCGGTCGCGGTTGATGGCCACTGCCTCGGTGCGGGTGCGCACGCTGAGGGCATAGCGACTGGAGAGCAGCTCCGGGCTGGCCACCAGGAGCTGCTCGCGATCCGCGATCGCACCGCCGATGTGGTAAGGAAGCCCGCAGTTGGCGTAGGAGACGTGAGGTCCCCGCTCTACCAGCACGATCTCCGCGTCCTCGGCCAGCCGGCGCGCCCGCGTCGCCGCCGAGGCACCGCCCGCCACGCCACCAATGACCACCACGCGCGTCTTCGGAGTCATTCTATCGCACCTCCCCGTGAAATCTGTCACAAGATTGCCGTGGAGTTGGAGACTGCCGCTTCCCCAGAGGATTCGCGTCTTTTTTCATCGTGGTGCCCAGGCTGCCCACCTCGGCCAAAGAACAGATCGGGCGCGGCCGCCGGCCACGCGTGTGAACGCCTGGAGCGTGGCGACGCAGGGCACCCTTGTGGCGGGCGGCAGGGGGCGCCGGCTGGATGCCGAACCAACGCCTGAAACGCCTGCCCGGAGGCGGGCGTGGAGGGGGTTGCTGATGACGCTGTTAGCACTCGCGATGCTCGCCGCCGCGGGAGAGCCGGGCCCGCCACCGGCGGAGTGGCCGGTTCACGGTCTGGTGCAGAACGAAGACTGCACCAACTTCTTCTACTTCCGCCGGATTGGTGCCGGCGTGGACGGCGGGGCCCTGGTGGACCGCTACGTCGACACCCTGGCGGACGCGGGCGTGAAGGTGCTGATGTGCAACACCAACGCCCGCCGCACCAACTACCGCAGCCGGGTATGGGAGGCCTTCTGGGATGGCCTCGACCCGGAGGGCCCGGACGACCAGCCGTTCCTGAAGCCGATGGCGCCGGCCGAGGTCGCTCGCTACCGGCAGATGGTCGAGAGCATGCGCGCCCTGCACCAGCAGGGGGTTGACTATCCGGCGCGGGTGGCCGCGCGGTGCCGCCAGCGGGGGATCTCGCCCTGGATCAGCCTGCGCATGAACGACGTTCACAACAACGACGTGCTGGACCACCCGTTCCACGGCCGCTTCTGGGTGCAGAACCCCTCGTTCTTTCGCCAGGGAGCAACCGGCTACTTCGCCAACGCGCTGGACTACGCCCACCCGGAGGTGCGGGATCTCTACCGCCGGCTGATCGAGGAGAGCCTGACCTACGACGTGGATGGTATCGAGCTGGACTTCATGCGTGAGCCGCACGTCTTCAGCCCCGGGCAGGAGGCGGCGGGGCTACCGGTGCTCACCGAGTGGCTGCGGGAGATCCGCCGCCTCGTTCGTGACACCGCTGCCAAACGCGGGCGGCCGGTGCGGCTCGGGGTGCGGGTGCCGTCTCGCCCCGAAACGGCGCGGGCCTACGGGCTCGACCCGGTCGGCTGGGCGCAAGAGGGGCTGGTGGATCTGGTGGTGCCAACGCCGCGCTGGGCGACGCTGGAGTTCGACATGCCGCTGGCGCAGTGGCGCCGGCTGCTGCAGCCGTATCGGGGGGTGATGCTGGCCGGCGGGCTGGAGATCCTCTATCAGCCCCACCCGGGCGCCCCACGCACCACCGTCGCCCCCGAGCACGCCTTTGCCGCGGCGGCGGCGGTATACGCCGGCGGGGCCGACGCGGTCTACCTGTTCAACTACTTCCAGGACAGTAGCTGGGCGCCAGAGACCTACCAAAAGACACTCCGCACGCTGGGCTCGCGTCAGGGCGTGGCCGGGGCCCCGCGGTGGCACGCGCTCACCTATCGCGACATCACCGGCCCCGACGAGGCCTACCGCCCACCCCTGCCGGCCACTGGGGCATCGCTGCGGTTTGATCTCCCCGTCTGCCCGCCGCCACCGCCCGACTGGCAGGCGCAGCTCCTGCTAGAGATCGAGGCGATCGACGGCGCGCCGCTGCAGCCGCCGTCGGCGCGGGTGAACGGACAGGTGTGCGCGGCAAGCCAGACAGACCCGGAAAGCGGATCACCGGGGAGGGTCACCTACCCGGTGCCGGTGGCAGCACTCGCCCAGCGCGAGCGGGCACAGATCCTGGTCACAGCTCGGGGTGGGCGTCCGATCCGGGTTGTCCGGGTGGAGGTGCGCCTCCAGCCGCCCGCGAGCTCCTAAGGCGCCGGGCCGCCAAGGGTGCGAGGGTGACCACCAGCAGCATCAGGGTGCCAGGTTCGGGCGTCCGGGGCGGCCGCTGCGGCGGGATCGGGTGGTCATCGCCATAGCCGCCATTCTCCTGCGACCCCCGGTCGTCGGAGAGGTCCAGGAAGGGGATGAAGCCCGGAACCAGGCCCCAGGCGCCACTGCCCCCGGCGGTCGGCTTCGCCCACTTGGTGTCCTTCGGATCCCAGCCGGAGCCAGGCAGGTCGAGGATAGGCACGCCCCGGCCCTCCTGCACCACCACCTCCGGCCCGGCGGGGGGCAGCGGTGGCCCGGTGGGCGAGTCCTCGGGGGTGGGATCGGTCCAATTCGAGGAGGGCGCCGGCGGGAAAGGATCCGGCTCGGGGCCTGCCTGCAGTGGAGGAGGCGCCTGCGCGGAGAGCGGCGGCGTCTTCTTGGTCACCTTCTCCACGCCTGGCACTGGTGGCTTGCGGCCGACCGGAGGCTCCGGGGGCGCCGGCACGGTGCGGGCACCCGGAGGCAGCTTCGACACCACGACATTGCCGCATCGGGCGCGTGCCACCATTGTGCCGTCACGCCGGTCGAAGAAAGCCTTCTCGCCAGGACGGATCGTCACCCGGCCCTTGCTCCAGAGCAGCTCGTCACCACGGCGCAGTTGGGTGTGGTAGCGCACCGGCTTCTCGATGCGCCGGACCTCAACGTGAGCCAGCAGATCGGGGTCTCCTACACGCTCGGCGTGCTCGGTGAAGGAGGCGCGAGCCACCGGGTCACGCTTCAGGTGCCGCTGCAACTCGGCAACGCTCCAGGCGCCGCCGGGGATCACGGACATCGGGTAGATCGGCCGCGACAGGCGTGCGGCCATCCGCGCGACGAACGACTTCCCCGGCCTATCTGCCCCCTCCGCGGGGCCACGGCGGGACGCCTGGCGAGTGCAAGAGGATGCCGTGAGCGCCAGCATGAGAGCAGCCATCAACGCCAAAGTGGTGCTCCGCCGCCGATGGCCGCTCGACCACCCTTCGCGATCACCCTGCCTCGACCGATGAAATGTGGTATTTCTAGGGTTCACGGTTGCACTGCACAGACATCCAGAGTGCCCGGGGGGAAACCACTATGGTGGTAATACCCTGCGAACGATACTATGCTGCCAACAATCCGTGATGCGCCCAATCCCCCTCGGTTGTCGCCCACCACCGTCACGGCCGGCGGGGATGGGCAAGAAGGCGTTGCCCGGAAACGCCACCGCCAAGACGGCAACCGGGCGTTCTGTGTGAAAATGCGGAGTTCCACCCCCGGATCCTCCGCGTCAGAGGCGCCGTTGGCCGGGGTAGGCACGGCTGCCGCGCTTGCCGGTAGTACAAGGGCATGGAAAACCGGGGGATCGCTGCCGATGATAGCACTGGGAGCTACACCGGCCGTGCCGCGGTTCGCGGGCCACCCCCGGCGGGCTTCCCGGGAGGCATGACCATGAAAGGGATTACTGATCACCGTTGGCACTGCGCCCCCGTGGCGCTCCTATTGACACTGTTGGCTGCACCGCGCGTCTCCGCCGCGCCGGGAGACCTGCCGCAGGCCGACCCGGAGCCCTCCGGACATGAGGTGCGCGTGACCGTACCGGCCAACGCTGCCTTCGTCGACACCGGCGTCTTCCTGAAACAAGGAGAGACGTTCGCCGTGGAGGCCACCGGCTCCTGGACGATGGTAACTGACGACCGAGAGTACATCAGTGACGCCGATGGCGCCAAGGCTTGCGGCTATGGCAGCGGGCCCCTGGGAGTGCTTCTCGGGCGGGTGGCCGGCCTGCCTGGGCCAGCCACCCTCGTCTTGGGCAGGCACGCGCAGCGCGAGGCGCCGGCCACCGGCATCCTCTACCTGAACGCCAACCACCTGTGGTGGCTGCGCGATGCCCAGCGGGGTCAACTCACTGTTCGCA
>JAAZEB010000047.1 GCA_012512505.1 Armatimonadota bacterium
CCCCGCCCCGCCCGGCCCGCCACCGCCCTCCCTGGGGTACCTCTCGGTGATCATCCCGCCCAAGGGGCTGGATCGGCTGGTGGCGGCGTTCCTTGCCCTGGCACCGACACACGGCGAGCTGCGCCTGAGAGTTGCCGGGCAGGTGCTAAACCGCCGCTACTGGGCCGGGCTGAAGCGTCAGATCCACCGGGCCGGGCTGGCCTCCCGGTTGACGTTCGCGGGGGAGGTGGACGCGGCCGACAAGCGGCGCTTCCTGCAGGGCTGCGGCCTCTTCTGCCTGCCCACCCGCATTCCCGAGGCGCGGGGGATCGCCGTCATGGAGGCGCTGGCCGCCGGCGTGCCGGTGGTGGTGCCGCCGGTGGGCGTCTTCCCGGAGCTGCTGGAGCGAACCGGCGGGGGCCTCCTCGCCGGCCCCGGGGAGCTGGTAGAGACGCTAGAGCGGCTGCTGGACGACCCGGCCGCGCGGGCGCGCCTGGGGCAGGCGGGCGCGGCGGGGGTTGCCCGGCACTACAGCGTGAGAGGGATGGCGCAGGCGATGCTGGAACAGATTACCCACGCGGTTGCGGGGGCGGCCCGCGCTTGAGGGGCCCCGCAGGTACTCCAGACGTGGGAGTAGCCGGCGACAAGGCCGGCCGGAACGAAGCGCGGCCCCGCGCGGCACCGGGAGTTTCCCCGCCGTTTGCGGCCGCGCCGCTGAGGAGAAGGATGCATTCCATACGTCTTTCCTGCTTGTTGGTGGCGGCGGCCTGCCTGATTGCCGCCGGCGGGTGGCCCGCACGGGCGGGCGACTGGCCCCAGTGGCGCGGCCCGAACCGCGATGCCTCCTCCCCCGAGGTGCCCGCCCAGCTCCCGGCGCGGAAGCTGCTGTGGAAGCAGCCGCTCGCGGGTGAAACGCACGCCGGGGTGGTGGTTGCGGGCGAGTACGTGGTGGTGCCCGACCACGGTGCTGGCGTGGACCATCTCCGCTGCTTCAATGCTGAGGATGGGAAGCCGCTCTGGACCCACTCGGTGCCCAACAAGGCGGAGATGGACTTCGGGGCGGCGCCGCGCGCCACGCCGCTGATTCACGAGGGCACGGTGATCGCCCTCTCGGCGGTCGGCAACCTGACCTGCCTGGAGCTGGCCTCGGGGAAGGTGCTCTGGCAGCTAAACCTTCCCAAAGCGTTCGGGGCGAAAGTGCCGACGTGGGGCTACTGTGGCTCGCCGCTGATCGCCGCCGGCCGGCTGATCGTGAACCCGGGCGCCCCCACGGCCGCGCTGGTGGGGCTGGACCCGAAGACGGGAGCGGTGGCGTGGAAGTCGCCGGGGAAGCCGGCCGCCTACGGCAGCTTCATCAGCGGCACGTTCGGGGGTGTGGAACAGGTGGTTGGCTGTGAGGAGGGGATGGTGGCGGGATGGGATCCGGCCACCGGCAAGCGCCTCTGGCAGCTCAAGCCGGACAACCAGAACGACTACATGGTGAGCACCCCGCTGAACCTCGACGGCCGCCTGCTGCTCTCAACCGATGGCAACTACACCCGGCTCTACGGGTTCGCCGCGGACGGCAAGCTCAACGCCAAGCCGCTGGCGACGAGCGACGAGCTCGGCCCCGATACGGCGACGCCGGTGGCCATCAACGGGCTGGTGTTCGGGCCGTGCTACGGGCTGACGTGCCTGGACGTTTCGCAGGGCCTGAAGCTGCGCTGGCGCAACGAGGAGGAAGAGGCGCTGACCGGGTTCTTCACCGCGATCACCGGCAACGACCGGCTGATGGTCTTCACCGAGAGCGGCACGCTGTTCCTGGTCGCGGCGGAGGCGGCCGGCTCGCGCCTGCTCGGCCGCATGCCGCTGTGCAAGAAGACCTGGTCGCACCCGGCGCTGGCCAACGGCCGCCTCTACATCCGCGACTCCGCGGCGCTCTACTGCTACGACTTCCGTGGCAGCTAACGGTGCCTCCCGCCCGCGCCCGCCTTACTTCCCTTCTTGAGCGCTCACCCTGCGGGGGCCTTCCGCCGCAGCGGAAAGCCCCCATAAGGTAGCCGACTACCGCGCCAGGGCGGCCACCTCCGCCGCGCTGAGTGCCCGGCGGTAGAGGCGGGCATCGGCGATGGCGCCGCGGAAGCGCCAGCGGTTGCTGGCCGGGTGGTAGCCCAGCGCCCCGGCAAACAGGTCTAGCTTCGGCGGGGGATAGGCGGCGGTGTCGACGGCGGCCTGCTGGCCGTTGATGTAGAGCACGCGCTGGCCGGGCGCAAACGTGAGCGCCAGGTGGGTCCACTCGCCTTGCCGCAGCGGGCTGGGAACGACCGCGAACGGGCCCTGGTTCAGGCCGCCGGCCCGCGCGTGGAGCATCCGCGCGTGCAGGTGGAGGCCGATCTCATCGTAGCCGTCCGGCAGACCGTTGCCGTCAGTCTCCATCAGGTAGGCGATTACCTGGTGGCCCTCCCAGGCGCCGGTTGGCTGCGTGGCCGGGTCGAAGTCAGGCCGCACCCAGAGGGCCAGGCTGCCCTCGGTCGGCTCCGCGCCGAGCAGCGCCGATCCCCCCGGCAGCCGCACGCCATCCTGATCTCCGGTAAAGACCAGTGCCGGCCGGCCGCCGGGGCCCTCCGCGCGCTGGCCGCCCAGGATGAGGCCGTGGTTGCCCAGGCCGGAGGCATCCACCGCGAAGGGCCAGGGGTCGGGGAAGTCAAAGCGGGCCACCAAGTCCGGCTCCGGCGTGGGCTCGGGCAGCGGCGGCAGCTCCTGGTCGGTGGTGGCCGGGGCGGGCTCAGTCAACGGGGGCAGTGGCGTGGGCGGCAGCGGCTCCGGGAAGCGCGGGCGCCGGGTGACCTGCGGCTCTCGGCCGAGGATGCGGATGCACCGCTCCAGGCAATCATCCATCCGCGCGCGGGCGCGCAGCAGTGCCTCTGGGTCGGGGTTGTACTCCTTGTAGCTGCGCACCACCCGGGGATCGATGCGCAGCAGGGCGTCTGCCTCCCGCACCAGGCGGGCGGCCCGCGGCTCGTCACGCAGGGCGTCGCGGGCGGCCTCCAGGAGGCAGAAGACCTCGTAATCCTCCACGCCGTCGCGGATGCACTCCCAGCGGATCGAGTCGATCGGCTCCCGGTTTGGTCCGGGGTAGAGGAGCGAGCCGTCTCCGTTGGCGCCGGGGAAGGTCATCGGGTCTTTCCAGGGATCGACGGCCCAGTAGGTGCCGGACCAGTAGAGGACGCCGTCCAGATTGTGCTTCCAGGTCATCCAGAAGAGGACGCGGCAATCGAGCGCCGGGTAGTCCACCCAGAAGTTCGGGTAAGGATGGCGGGTGGAGAAGGCGACATACCACCAGATCTCCTTGCCGCGCTCCTGCTCGGCGCGAGCGGCCTCGGGGTTGAAGGAGTAGACCTCCGGGCACCAGATATCGACGTACTTCAGCGCCTCGGGAAAGGCGCGGGCGGTCATCATGTTGCGGATGCCGGGCGCGGCCAGCTTGATGGTGCCCATTACCCGGTTGAGGGTGGCGTAGTGCTCCGGCTCCGGCTCGTCAAAGAGGTAAGTGTAGCCGCGTTCGAGCCAGCCTTTCTCCTGGAGGTGCTGCTGCCAGGCTGCTGCCAGCGGGCCGGCGTGGTTCTGCGCCATCAGCGCGGCGGCCTCCGGCTCTTCGGTTTCGCGCGAGACGGAGGGAAGCGGCACGATGAACGAGCCGAGCCCGAGCGGCAGGTAGCGCTCCACCGCCGCGTCGAAGGCGCTGAAGTCGAGCCGCAGCGGGATACCGGCGTCGGGGTCGGGCCGGCGAGTGAGCATCGGCCAGCGGTCGAGCCAGCCGGCCAGCAGGGTGGGGCGCACCTCCCAGCGCAGCGCGCCGCCACGCTCGGGAGCATCGGTGATCACGCGGCAGCGCGACCAGGCGCCGCCGGCATCCCAGCCCTCCGTGCTCTCGCACGAGTCTACCTGGCGCCAGTTGGGAGCGGCGCCCGTGGGATAAAGCACGCGCACGTCGTCTAGCTCCAGCACGGCGGCGCCAAACGGCTCCAGGGCAAAGTGGAAGGCGCTGATTGGCTCTTCCAGGGCCGGCAGCGCAAAGCGGACCTCCTGCCAGCCGCCGGGCGCTACCGACACCGGGCCGATGCCGACGCGGCCCTGGGTGGTATCGAGCTGGAGGCGCAGGCCAACCGGGCGGTCAACGCGCACCTGCGCCTGGAGGGCGGTAGCGCCGGTCCAGTCGAAGCCGGGGCGGGTGAGGATCTTGGCCTCGCCACCCGGATGGTAGGGGGAGATGCGGTGGTCGAGGTAGTTGCGCATCCACTCGTCCCAGTTGGCGTCGTTGCCAGGGCTGAGGCCGAAGGCGGTGCGCAGGTGGTGCTCCCGGGGGATGGTAAAGTTGCGCACGCGGATGACCACCGGCAGCGCGCGCGCCGGGGCGTTGGCCGGGCGGACGTGGAGGGTGGCGCGATGCTCGCCCGGCCGGGCACCTTCGGGAACGCGGACGTCAATCCAGAGGACCACACGCTCGCCGCGGGCGACCGTGAACGGCGCCGCCGGCAGCAGTGGGTCTGGCCACTCGCCCACGTGCTCCACGGCGTAAGTTGGCTGGCGGGTGGTTACCAGGCCGACGCGCCGCCAGGCCAGGCGCGGGGCGTTCGCGCCGTCGGGGCCGTCGAAGGAGAGGGTGACATCCTCCAGCGCCTGCTTGTGGGCCACCAGGACGAGCTGCGCGGCGGCGACTTCGTTGCGGGCGGCGCTGAGGCGCAGCACGCGGGCGGCCGGGCCGGTGAATGGCCGCACGGGGAGCAGCTTCACCAGTGAGGAGGCCAGCCCGAGCGAGTAGGGGAACGCGCGCCCGGCGGCGGCAGCCTCCTCGGTACGGAGGGAGAGGTGCCCCGAGTCCACGGCGAGCTGCTCCAGGGCGGGGATCAGCGCCTGTCGCTGCTCGCGGGAGAGGGAGGGGTTGGCGGCGCGGGCGCGCAGGCGGGTCAGGGTGCTGGCTAGCGCGCGCCGTTGGGCGGTGATGGCGGCGCGGGCGGGCAACGGCAGGCGGCGGGCAACGGCGCTCTTCGCGGCGGCGTCGGCCAGCGCGGCGGTGGCGGCACGCAGCGCGGGCTGCAGTGGCTCCACGTGCAGCACATAGCTCTGGCGGCTGACGATGCTTCGGCCTGCCCGCGCCGTCAAGACGAGGGGCACACTCCCTTCGCCGGTGGCGGTGTAGGCGACGGGGGTGGCCGCTCCCGGGGCAACCCGCACCGCCGGCGACCGGCCGACGCCAACCGACAGCGCGCCGCCGGTGGCGCGCACGCTCACCTGCTGTGCGCCGGTCCACGGCTGGCCCCAATCGAGATCGCTCAGCCAGGCAGACGCGCCGAAGCATACCTCCCCGAAGCGGTCCGGCACGTGGAAGCCGCTACCGGTGGCCGACCAGGCGCAGATCTCCGGCTGCGGCCGGCGCGAGCGGCAGACGTTGAGCCGCCAGCGGGCGCCGGGTTGCGGCGGATTGCCCAGCGCCGTCCAGGGGATCGCCAGCTCCACGCTCCACCCGGTCTCCTCCCGGTGGCCCCGCGCTTCCCACTCGGCGTTCCAGGCGCCGTCTCGCTCCCGCTCGTCGTAGCGGGCGCCGTCGGCGTTGGTGATGAAGTGGTAGTAAGCTCCCTTGCCATCTGGCTGGATGAAGAGCTCGATGCAGTCGCCGGCCCAAACCTGGGCGTCGTGCTTCGCGGGTGCCGACTGGAGACGGGCCATCTCCGGCTCGTCACACTGCACACCGAGCAGCAGCCGGTCGGCGGTGGCGAAGAGGCGAGCGATGGTCGCCGCGGCAGGCATGGCGGTGCCGTCTGGGCGCACGAGTGGCCCCAGGTAGGCGGCCTCGCGCCAGATTGGTTCGTCCAGCCGGCCGTCGAGGCGCACTTCGCCGGCCAGCGTGGGCACCGCCGCCACGCTGACCGGTGGCAGCGCGGCCTGGGCAGATGCAGCGGCCCACAGCAGAAGCGGCAATGCGAGCAGCAAGGAGCGCATTTGGTCCTCCACGAGGCGGCGCTAAGCCGGCGTCGCCTCGATGAATGAGTGAAAGCAGCGGAGCGCCGCAGCGATGCGGCTTCCTAACCGTCGAGGCCCGATTGCTCGGGCACCCCGGCCCGTATCCGTGTTTCCCCTTAGTTGGCGGTAGCGCGTGTGCCCTCCTCTCAGTGGGGCAGGCCGGATGTCCCGGGGGGTGCCGAGGCCGGGCGCGAGTTGACACCCGGCACGCTTGGTCGGTATACTCTCGATGGGAGCACACCCGGAGCGTGCCGCCGCGCGCCTCGATCGTAGGTGGCACGGCGGGGGTGGCGATCAAGGAGCAGTGACCATGGCATCTCTTTGCGTCAGTGGTGGGCGTGTGGCGCTCGGCATTTTCGTCATCGGGGCCCTGCTCGTGGCGGGCCGGGCACCGGTGCTGGCGGCCCGGGGGAGGGGCACCGAGGGTTTGGTTGCCTCCCCAGAGGCGGGCTGGCCGCAGTGGCGCGGGCCGCGCCGCGATGGCGTCTCGCGGGAGAAGGGGCTGCTGCAGTCGTGGCCGGAGGGAGGGCCCCGGCTCCTGTGGCGGGTGGAGGGGATCGGCACCGGCTGGTCGTCGCCGGTCGTGTCGCGCGGGCGCATTTACATCACCGGTGACGTGGGGGACGACCTGGTGATCCAGGCGTTCGACCGGAACGGCCGGCGCCTCTGGCAGGCGAAGAACGGCGCGGCCTGGAAGGGAGATTACCCGGGCGCGCGGGCCTGTGGCGCGCTCTCGGAGGGGCGCCTCTACCACCTGAACGCGCACGGCCGCCTGGCCTGCCTCGACGCGGCAACCGGCCGCGAGGTGTGGGCGGTGAATGTGCTGGAGCGGTTCGGCGGCCAGAACATCACCTGGGGGATCAGCGAGTGCCTGCTGGTGGATGGCCGGCGCGTCCTCGTCACTCCGGGGGGCACACAGGCGCTGATGGCGGCGCTCGACAAGCGCACCGGCGAGACACTCTGGCGCACCGAGCCGATCCCCGGTGAACAGGCGGCCTACACCTCGCCGATCCTCTTCCGCTGGGGGGGCCGCCGCTTGGTGACCAACTGCTCATCGCGGTATGGCTTCGGGGTGGACGCGGAGACGGGCAAGCTCCTCTGGAAGGTGCCGGTGGAGGGACGCTTCCGCAGCACCGTCTCTACGCCGGTTTACGCCGGCGGCGCGGTCTTCTACACCACCCCGGACGGATCCGACGGGGCGCTCTACCGCTTGCGGCCCCAGGGCGACGGGGTGGAGGCGGAGCTCGCCTGGCGCGTGCCACTCGATAGCCTCACCGGAGGCGTGGTGCACGTGGACGACCGAATCTACTTCGGCGGCTACCGGCGCACACATTGGTGGCACGTGGTGGAGTGGCAGACGGGCCAGCCGCTGGGCCAGTTGCGAGAGGTGATCGCCGGGGCGCCGGTCTACGCCGATGGTCGCTTTCACTGCCTCGCCCAGGATGGCACGGTCGTGCTGCTGCGCCCCACGCCGGAGGGGGGCCTGGCGGTGGCCGGGCAGTTCCGTCTGGTGGAGGCCAAGTCGCGCGACGCCTGGGCCCACCCGGTGCTGGTCGACGGACGCCTCTACCTCCGCTACCACGATACCCTCTGGTGCTACGACGTCAAAGCGCGCTGAGGATCCATCAACGACCAAGACCCGGCACTCCGCGAGGGGCGCCGCCGTGCGCCCGGCATCTGAGACACCGCGGGTAGGGCTGTTGGCCGGCAGTTCGCCAGGGGTGCCCCGTGCCCCCGATGGGGGTTCGCCTAGCTGCCGGCAAGGGTGCGCCCCCTCGCGCGCTGAGTTTGCCGGTGCCCCCCGATGGGTATAACGCAGACGCGGGCGGAGCCCCTACCGTGGCTGCCCCACACGGCTGCTCTCAACCACCGCCAGGGAGCAGAGCCCCGCGACTGCGTCCGCAGAGGGGATCTCACCGATGGAGCGAATGACGCGCCGGGCTGCCTGGCGGCACTGCCTGTGGATGGCTGGGGTGCTGGCGGCAGCCCTTCCTCTGCCGGCCGAAGAGGCGCCGGACCTGAAGCCGGAGCCGGCCGACCGGTCGCGCCTGGTAGACGTGGCGCTTCCCGAAGGCGCCTACCGCCTCACCAATCCCGGGCCGCTTGCCGATACCACCGCGAACCTGGCTGCCGTCGCCAAGGCGGGCGGCTTCACCTTTGGGGAGACGGAGTTGATCCTGTGGGGTGGCGACGGCCACTCGGTGGCGCGGAACACCGCCGTGATGGCGGCGCTGGAGCAGTCGCTCAAGGCGGCCGGCTACCGCTACGAGGTCGGCGGGCAGCAAAAGTCAGCGGAGGGCACGCTCACTCTCTTCGTCGCTGGGCAGGAGGGCCAGGAGCACGGGCTGATCGGGAGTTGGACCGGCACCGAGACGTTCCTGCTGCTGGTCTGGGGCAAGGCGACGCGGCAGGGGAGTGACCCGGAGCCGCCCAAGGCGGAGGGCACCAAGCCGCCCGCGGCAGAGGGCACCAAGCCGCCCGCGGCAGAGGGCACCAAGCCGCCCAAGGCGGCGGCCTCTCCGCCCGCCAAGAAGGGAGCCCTCCCCGCCGGGTTGGTCGGCACCTGGAGCTTCACTACCATCTCCGGAACCACTTACTGGGATAAGAACACCGGCGCTTACCTGGGCAGCGGCACCGGCGCCTCGCAGACCTACACCTTCGCCAAGGATGGGTGCTACAAGATGTTTACCTACATCAAGTCCCGCACCTATGGCTGGCAGATCGAGACGTTCACCTGGGAGGAAGGCACCTACACCGTCGAGGGCGAGCGGATCGCCCTTCGGCCGACGGCGGGTCGCTACCAGGTAAAAGACAGCCAGGTCGCCAAGAATAACTATACGCGCCCGATGCGCCCGGAGGAACTGAAGAAGAACGCGAAACGCTACTTCTGGCGCCTGGAGAAGGACCCGCAGAGTGGCCGCCCCTCGCTGATGATGGGCACGGAGAAGGACGCGCTGCTCCGCTACACCCATCCGCAGAGTGGCAAGCCAGGGTAGCGGGGGGCGGGTGCCGTCTGCCGACACCGCTCGAGGGCCGGGCGCGTGGTGCCCGGCCCTCTTTGTGATCCGGATAACGTACGATGCCTTTCGTCTCGGGATAGGGGCCGGTGGCCGCGGAGGCCGCCGGCTGGTGGTTCCTGTGCCAGGGCACGCAGTTGCTGGTCGCCGATGGCCCGCTAGTTACCGTGCCGCGCGGTGCCGGGCCGGCTGCTTTCGGCCTGGCGCCCCAATCGATGCAGCAGCTTGGTACTCTGGACGGCGTGCCCTGCTTCGTGGGCGCGCTAGCCACGCCGCCGGAGGTGCCTCCCCCGGGTTGCTGTCTGGTCGGCTTGCGGGAGCTATTCGGCTATTCGGCGTGCCGCCAGGCCTTGCGCCATGATCGCTGCGGAGCTATCATCTGGGTGTCCACGTTGCGCATCCATGGCTGACCACGAGGACACGATGGCCGAGATACGACACAAGAGAACGGGAACCGTGTTGCTCCGGATGGAGGCGGACGCCCTGGCCCTGGCGGGCGCCGACCTCCGCGGCTGTCGTCTGATGGGTGCGGATCTGGCCGGCTGTGACCTCGCTCGCGCCGACCTGACCCGAGCCAACCTGCGCGAGGCGAACCTCTCCGGCGCTGATCTCACGCGTGCCAGGCTCGTGCGTGCCGACCTCTCCGCCGCGACCTTGCAGCGTGCCAATCTGGGGCACGCGGAGCTTGCGGAGGCCCGCCTGCCGCACGCCTACCTGAGGGCAGCCAATCTGCGCGAGGCCGACCTTACCGGCGCGGACTTGCGCGGCGCCGATCTGCGCTTGGCCGACCTCCAGGCGACGCGGATGCCCCGAGCCAACCTTGCCGGCGCCGACCTGCGAGATGCCCGCGTGAGCGCCGACCTGTCGCGGGCCAACCTGGAACGTGCCAACCTTCAGGACGCCGACATCTGCGAGACGAACCTGGAGGGAGCCAACCTACGCGGCGCCAACCTTGCCGTCCGGGAGGGGCACCTCGTGCGGTTCCACGGGGCGGACCTGTCCGGGGCAACCGGAGCTGACAACGCGCTCGTATCGTCCTACTACGATGAGAAGACCATCTGGCCCGATGGCTTCGACCCCGCCACGAACGGACTGGAACCGGGTGACGCGCCCACACCTGGCCCGACCGAGGGGTGGGTGCCCCACCGCATGGACACCGACTAGCCACCCGGGGGTCGTGGCAAAGGGCTCGGATGGGCAGCAGGAGTGCGCACGCCGGGCGGCCAATTCGGCAGTGACGGCCCGAGCCTCGCCGAGGGCGAAGCGCCGGGCAACAGGGGAGAAGCATCAACCGATGAGCCTGTTACCGACGGTTGACTTTTGCGGCCTACAGGTCACCCGGCTGATCCTTGGCGCCAACCCGTTCGGCGGCTTCAGCCATCAGACCGCGGAGCGCGATGCCGAGATGGTCGCCTACTACACGCCGGCGCGGATCCGCGAGACGTGGCTACGTGCCGAGGCGGCCGGCATCAACACGATGGTCACCAACAATGGGACCCCGCACGTCCTCCAGGCAGTTGCCGACTACCTGGGCGACGGCGGCCGGCTGCAGTGGATCGCTCAGGTCAACGACAGCCAATGCGGCAGCATGGAGGAAGCCCTCGATAAGGCGGTGGCCCTCGGCTGCAAGGCGCTCTACCTTCACGGCGGGGTCGTCGACCGCCTCTACAAGGAGCGCAACGAGGCCGTCCTGCGGCGGTGGATGGCACACGCCCGGTCCCTGGGCGTGCCGGCGGGAGTGGCAGCGCACGCGCCGGAGGCGCACTACTGGGTGGACAGCCTCGACGTCGCCGATTTCCACGTGGTCTGTTTCTTCAACTGCGGCAGCCTCCACGCCGGCAAGGGCCACCGGTTCCGCCTGGCCGACGTGGCGCCCGCCGCCGAGTGCACCCGGCGCATTGCCAGACCCTGCATCGCCTACAAAATCATGGGGGCAGGGCGCATCGACCCGCTGATGGCCTTCGAGTACGCCTTCGAGAACATCAAGCCGGGTGATGTGGTGAACGTGGGCATACACCGGGGCGATAAGGACAACATGGTGGAGGAGAACGCCGCGATCGTGCGCAGCTTACTGGAGCAGTAGGCCGCACGCTCCGAGGAGACACCGATGCCCGAAACGGCGGCAGACGCGCTGTGGTCCGATGTACTCGTCGTCGAAGGTGATGAGCCGATCGTCACCTACCGAACGGCGATGGCGGTCTACGAGGAATCCCTCACCCGGGGCCGCTTCGTGGGGCGGGGCTGGAACGGCTCAGGGTTCGTCAACTTCTACGACGGCCGGATCGACCCCGGGCCGGAGCCGGCTCCGCAGGCTTTCTGGCTGGAGGTGGACGGCCAACTGCTGGCTGCCGACTGGGAGTGGGGCGGCATCGAGGTGAGAGAGGACGACCAGCCGATCCCGGCGATGCCACGCCCCTTCGACCGGCACGTGATCATCACCCTCAGGCACCGCATCCGGCCGGTGACAGTGCGTGTTCACACCGGCCTGGACGGCACGCCGATCCTCACCCGCTGGATTGAGGTCACCAACACGGGCACGCAGACGGCTGCGATCGGGGCGGCGTTCTCCTGGAGCGGCGTCCTGCAGAAGGTGCCGCGCTGGCGCGAGCAACTGGCGCCCGGCCGGAGCCTCTACTCGCTCGGCTACATGCACCCCACCCACTGGGGCAACGAGGGCGACTTCCGTTGGGCCGACCTGCCGGACGCCCGCTACTGCGTGGATGGGCGGTACCGCCGCGACCGCCACCGTCACCCCCTCTTCGTCGTGCGCAACAACGCGACGGGCGAGCACTTCATCGGTCAGCTTGCCTGGTCCGGCGGCTACAGCTTCGAGTTCGACGTGAATGCGCCCCCGGCCACGTCCGAGAGCCAGGCCACCCTCCGCTTCCGCGTGGGCCTGGATGGTCCCCCGCCCCAGCGAACGCTGGCGCCGGGAGAGACGGCCGCGACGCCCGAAGTGCACCTCGGGGTGGTCTTCGGAGACCTGGACGCGGCCATCCAGAGCATGCACGCCCACGTGCGGCGCAGCGTCCTCATGCCGCAGCCGCGCGGGCGAGGGGGCTGGGTGGAGTCCGGCATCGGCCCGGAGATCGAGATCACGGCCGAGCAGGTCTTCCACGCGATCGATGCCGCCGCCGACTTCGGCGCCGAGGTCTTCTTCGTCGACGCGAGCTGGTACGCCCCGCCCGGGGGCGAATGGTGGAGCACCGTCGGCGACTGGCAGGTGGACCGGCAGCGCTTCCCCGAGGGGATCGAGCCCTTCCGGACGCGCGTCCACGAGAAGGGGATGCTCTGGGGCCTCTGGATGGATGCTGAGCGCCTGGGCCACCAGAGCCGGATGGCCCAACAGCATCCCGAGTGGATCCTGCGAGGATACGACGGCGAGCCCCTGGGCGGCATGCTCGACCTGACCAACCCCGAGGCAGCCCGATGGATGGAGGAGCAGATCGCCTCGGTCATCACGGAGAACGGCCTGGAGTTCTTCCGCCTCGACTACAACACCCACGGCGTCGGCCGCCTCTGCCGCGACGGCTTCACCGAGAACCACTTCTGGCGCTACTACGAGGCGCAGTACGCGGTGTACGACCGCCTGCGCGCGCGGTTCCCCCAGGTCATCTTCGAGAACTGCGCCGGAGGCGGCGGCCGCACCGACCTGGGCATGGTCCGCCGCTTCAGCCACACCTGGGTCACCGACTGGCAGATCGCCCCGCGCTCCTTCCTGATCACCAACGGGATGACGATGGCCCTCCCGCCGGAGCACGTGGACCGCCTCCTGGGGGGCCAGAGCGGACATACCGCCGCCGACTTCGACTTCCAGGCGCGCCTCCTCCTCTTCGTGCGCCCGACCATCGGCTTCGTCTACCCGATGGGATCCAGGCCCAACCCGGTGTTCATGGAGCGCCTGCGCCACTTCGTTGGGCTCTACAAGGAGTTTGTTCGGCCGTTCATGAGTACCGGGCGCATCTATCACCACACGCCGGTCGTGGCCGGGCCGGAGCCGCAGGGCTGGGGCGTGCTCGAGCTCGTTTCGCAAGACTCCACGCGCGGCGTCTGCGGGCTCTTCCAGCTCTCCTCACCCGGGGGCAGCGAGTACCTGCTGCGCCTGCGCGGGCTGGACGAAGGCCGCCGTTACCGCGTGACCTCCGACAACTCGGGCCGGTCGTGGGAGGTGGAGGGCTGGGTCCTCGTGCGGCAGGGAATCATCGTGCGCCTGGAGGGCGCCCTCACTTCGGAGCTGCTGCTGTTCGAGGCGGTCTGACCGCGCGGGCGGGCGTAGCAACAAGGTAGTATGGGACGATGGCGACGAGGAAGGTCCTGGTCGCCCTCACCTCCACCGCCCGGACCGGGACCCGCTGCGCCTGCCGGAAGAGCGCACCGCCCTGCGCGCCGGCGTCTTCACCGGCGCCGAGAAGACGGGGCGCCTCACGCCCCACTTCTTCTTGCGACACCTGTTCCTTGACGGCCCCTGAGGGCGTACGCAAGGGGGACCTGGAATGCAACGACTACGGATCGGTATGCTGGGCGCCGGCACGGGCCGCGGCCAGTCCTGGCAGTCTACGCTGCGCAAGCTCTCCGACAGGAGCGAGCTGTACGACTACTGCGCGCTCTGCGAGGTAGTGGAAGAGCGCGCCCGGGAGAACGCCGAACGATGGCGGGTCAGGCCGTACACCGACCTGGCAGCCATGCTCGAGGAGGAGGGGCTCGACGTGCTCCTCAACGGCGTCTCCTCGGACAGCAACCCGATGGCGGTAGGGATGGCCGCGAAGCACGGGACCCATGCCATCACGGAGATCCCGATCGCCCCCACCCTCCGCATCGCCGACCACATGGTGCAGACCTGCGAGCGTGCCGGCGTCAGGCTGGAGGTCACCGAACAGGTCTTCCTCTGGGCGGGGGAGCAGCTCAAGCGCCGGATCATCGACAGCGGCGCCATCGGCGAGATCACCCACGCCCGGCTCTGGTACACCAACAAGGCGGACTACCACGGCCTGAACGCGGTCCGCATGCTGCTTCCCGGCCAGGCCGCGCGCGTGCTGGGCTACTCGGGAAAGGTCAGGATCCCCAGCTTCGTCGGCTACGAAGGGGAGCTTGTGGAGGAGGACTGGTGGGACGCGGCCGTGATCGAGTTCGACAGCGGCGTGGTCTGTCTCTTCGAGGGCCCGCCCAGAGGCCGCATGAGCCCGCGTTGGGACATCGAGGGCACCCTGGGCCAACTCGTCGGCAGCAATCTCTACCTCGGGTCGGTTGAGAGTGCCGAGCACTACCCGTTCCGGCACGAGTACACGACGGTCGACGGTGAGCGGATCCTGGACCACGTGCGTGTCGATACGGACCCTCCAATCGTGTTCGAGAACCCCTACAAGGAGTATGCGGCCGCGGATGAGGACGAGGTGGCGCGCATGGCGCTCCTGGTCGGGTTCTACCGGGCCATCACGCAGGGCACAGCGCCGGCGTATGGCGCCGCCAACGCCCGCAAGGACCTGGAGATCCTCTTTGCCCTTCGTGAGAGCGCCCGGCGCGGCAACACCTGGATCGACCTGCCCCTCAGCGCGCCCACCGCGCTGGAGGAAGAGCTGGAGAAGGACTTCGTCCGGCTCTACGGGCACCGGCCGGAAGAGGCGGAGGCCCTGGCCCGGGTGCCCATTCCGCGCGCGGGCGTGCGCTGGCGCGTGGCCGGGTGGGACTAACGCTGGGAGCGCGGCAGCCTGTGCTGCGGCAACGGCGCCGACAGGGCTGCAGGCCGGTCGTGTTGAACTCCCCCTCTCGGAGGTCCCATGGCAGGGCACGGGGTCCTGACCCTACCGAACGCCTCGGCGGCGCAGGTTCCGCCGCTGGCTTGCCCGGCCGGCACCCGCAAGGAGAGTTACCCCATGTCAGACAAGGTTCGGCTTGGAATCATCGGTACCGGCGGCATCGCCGGATCGCACCTCGGCGGCTACAAGGCGCTTGTGGATGCAGGCTACACGCAGTTCGAGATCGCGGCGCTGGCGGACGTGAACGACGAGCAGCGCGCCCGCTTCGCGGCCAAGGTGGAGGAGCTGTTCGGCAACACACCGGCGCAGTTCCGGAGTGCCGAGGAACTGGCGGAGATGAGTGACGTCGTCGCCGTCGACATCTGCACTCCGCACGCGTTCCATCACACCGCCGCGATCCCGTGCCTGGAGGCCGGCCTCGACGTCATGGTGGAGAAGCCGTGCGGGATCACCATCAAGGCCACCGACCGCATCCTTCAGGCCGCGGCGAAGAAGAACCGGATTGTCGCGGTGGCCGAGCAGGTGCGGCGCGGGATCAAGTCGCGCTGCATGAGCTGGGCGGTCAACGAGGCGAAGATGATCGGCGACCCCCGCTTCCTTTCCGTGATGGGCCTGGGAACCTGGGACTTCGCCGAGGTGACGAAGAGCTACGCGATGCAGTGGCGGATGCTGAAGCTCCTCACCGGCGGGGGCATGATCTTCGACGCGGGCGCCCACTTCGCAGACATGATGTACTACCTCTTCGGCGACGTGGTGGACGTCTATGCCTGGCTGGGCTGCTTCCAGGACATCACCATCAACTCCACTGAGCTGGGTCCGCGGCCGATGGACGTCGAGGACACCTGGACCTCCGTCATCCGCTTCAAGAGCGGCATGGTCGCCAACTGGACGTGGTCCTTCGCCGCGCCGGGCGAGCCGGTTGCCGCGCAGATCCTGTATGGTTCGGGCGGGAGCGCGCACGACCGCGGCGGGTGGATGCACACCTTCCAGAACGGGGCCGACCTGACGTTGGCGGACGGCACGAAGAAGAGCTACGAGGAGATCGAGAAGGAGTACCGGGCGCAGCTATCGCCGGAGACGCGCGAGGCCCTCTTCCCCTACGGGGTGGAGAACGACTTCGCCCTCGAGTGTTGGGACTTCATCGATTCGGTGCAGAAGCGCCGGAAGCCCGAGATCGACGCCGAGACGACCAAGTGGACCAAGTCGATCTGCCTGGCCGCTTACGAGTCGTCGGTGTGCGGGAAGCCGGTGACGGTTCGCGACGTGCACGACGGCAAGGTGAGCGCCTACCAGGATCCGATCAACGAGTACTGGGGCATCTGACGCCTGCACACGCCTGTTCAGCGCCCTGGGGGGGGCGCGGCGCTTCGGCGTTCGCCGGGCATCCGCCGCGCCCCAGCGGGCGCACGCGTCCTGAGGGGGCGGGCGCGTGGTGCCCGGCCCTCTTTGTGATCCGGATAACGTACGATGCCTTTCGTCTCGGGATGGGGGCCGGTGGCCGCGGAGGCCGCCGGCTGGTGGTTCTTTTGTCAAGGCACGCAGTTGCTGGTCGCCGATGGCCCGCCAGTTACCGTGCCGCGCGGTGCCGGGCCGGCTGCTTTCGGCCTGGCGCCCCAATCGATGCAGCAGCTTGGTACTCTGGACGGCGTGCCCTGCTTCGTGGGCGCGCTGGCCGCGCCGCCGGAGGTGCCTCCCCCGGGCTGCTGTCTGGTCGGCTTGCGGGAGCTATTCGGCGTGCTGCCAGACCCCCTCTATGCTGTTGCCACGCGCGCCGTCCACGTTGCCCATTGGGACTTGGCTTCGCGCTACTGCGGCCGCTGTGGCGAGCCGACGGCGCTAGCGGTCGACGAGCGCGCCAAGCAGTGTCCCGCCTGTGGCCAGCGCAGCTACCCGCAGATCGCCCCGGCGGTGATCGTCGCTGTGCGTCGGGGCGACCGGATCCTGCTGGCGCGCAGCCCGCGCTTCGCGCCCGGCATGTTCAGCGTGCTGGCTGGCTTCGTCGAGCCAGGCGAGACGCTGGAGCAGTGCGTCCACCGCGAGATCCGCGAGGAGGTAGGCATCGAGATCGGCAACCTGCGCTACTTTGGCAGCCAGCCGTGGCCCTTCCCCAACTCACTGATGCTTGGTTTCACCGCCGAGTATGTCGCCGGCGAGATCATGGTGGACAGGGTGGAGGTGCTGGAGGCCGACTGGTTTCCCGCCGCCGGCCCCTTGCCGATTCTGCCCGGCAAGCTGAGCATCGCCCGCGCCCTCATCGACAACTTCCTGGCAGAGGTGATCCACGAAGGGACACGAAGGAAGAGGCGGAGTAGGGGAGTGCTGGGGTAATGGAGTAGAGGAGTAACGGGGCAACGGACTGATACACTACGTTAGCGTACAGCCCCAGAGCTATCCACCAGTCGCCAGAGATTGTCATCCTGAAGCGCAGCGAAGGATCTCTGCCGAGGGTTCGCGGGTCTCCGGGCATTGGTAGGGGCGAAGCATTGGCGGGTCGGGCCGATTGCGGCACAGTACGCTTGACCCGCCAATGCTTCGCCCCTACGATTCGCGTACGGTTCGTGGCCCCCCAAACCGACGCCGCGCCCTGGCCCAGAAGCTCAGGGTTGGTGCTCCTCCAGCCAGCGGATCAGCTCCTCGAGGGTGCCCTCGCGGATCAGGTGCTGGTGTGCGGGGTCCTTCACCTCGTCGAACGTCTTCACCCCGAGGCGCTCGCGCACGCACATGGCGAGCTGCGCCGCCTGCGCGGCCTCCCCGAGCTGCTCCCATATCACGGTGGCAACGGGACCATGCCGTGAGAGAACCGCGCCCATGGTGGAGGCGTCCGCGATGTGCTCGTAGGCGGTGTCCCACTGGTCGCGCCAGGGGTAGTTCAGGGCGAAGAACGCCACCCCCACGCAGTTGCCGGGCTGGACCGGCGCCTGACGGATGCCCGGGTCGCCCGCCGTCTTGTCCCACAGGCAGGGGGTGGTGTACCACATCCATGGCTTGGGGCGGTAGATCTCCCACTTCTTCGGGTTGTCCCAATGAGACCCAAAGACGTGCAGGGAGTAGGGCACCCAGAAGTCGCAGAGGGGCGCCAGGATCTGGAACGTGGAGAGGGTGGCCGCCTCGCTCGGGTTGAAGCAGAGGCGCACCTTTGGATCCAGCGCCTTGATCCGGCGGGCTTCGTCGAGGAACGGCTTCAGCTCTTCTTCCGTCTTGCCGCCCGGCTCGTCCAGGATCGGGCAGATCCAGTCGGAGTAGTCCAGCCCGAGCGCCTTGTAGCGGACCAGGTCCTCCGCCGAGCCGACGGGCAGGCGCAGGAGACGAATGCCCCAGCGCCGCATCTCCGCCTTGCTCATCTCCCCGGGCCAGACGTTCATCCCGTGCTCGGCGAAATCGCGCCGGTAGGCCTCCCCCTCATGCGGTTGCGTCCAGCCGTCGATCAGGATCGGCGTGCGGGGGGCGGGCTTCACGGCGGAGACGCGCACCTTCAGCGTCACCACGTGCGCTGGCAAACCCTGGCCGGTGAAGCGCACCCGGGCAGTGTAGGTTCCGGCCGGCACCCCCCGGCTCTTCACCGTGAGCCACACACCAGCGATGTTCAGGGGCGGCACCTTCACGAACGGCCGGCGCAGCAGGAAGAAGGGCGTCCAGGCCTGCCGGTCAGGCCCGTAGGGGATGAAGCCTTGCACCCGCCAGGTTACCGCGCCCGGGAACCGGCCGGCCTTTCCTTCCAGCGGCCCGGCCTGCACGTTGAGGGTCAGTGGGCGGTCCGTCAGGTTGCGGATCCCCACCTGCACCGCGCGAGAGCCCTCGCCGGGCACCAGCAGCTCCTTGACGCGGGTTGTTCCCTTCACCGGGCGCTCCGGCCAGGAGACGGTGCCGGTGGTGTGGTCGGCCCACACCTCCTGTGAGAGGCGCCGATACGGGTCGTTGGAGAGCCACAACAGCATCTTGTCGCGCGGACCCGCGCCGGCCTGCGCGGCGCGCTGCCGGTATCTCTCCATTGTCCAGGGCGGCTGGATCGTTCCCTGGGGCGTCATCGTCAGGTCGTCCACCAGGAAGAGGGTGTAAATGCGCCGGTAGGTCTCGCCTGCCCCGGCGCCATCGAGGGTGAACGCCACCTTCACCTTGCCCGGCCGGGCCACCACCACCTCCCCCATCTTCATCCAGATGCTGGGGATCTTCCCCTCGTGAGAGTAGCGGAACTGCTCTTTGCCCGCGACGCTGACGGTGCCAAACCAGGGGGCGGTGTAGCTCAGGTTGGTGGGGTTGGAGCGCACCCAGACGGCGTAGCGGCCCGGCGTGGCGACCGGCACCTCGGTCGCGACGGTACCGGTGCCGGTGCCGTAGCTGGCCACCAGCGCCCCCTGATCGCGGTACCAGCCGCCGTAGCCGGCGTAGGGACCGGCCGGGTCGTACTTCGCCTCGGGGCTTAAGCCGGCGATGTTGCTTGCCACATCATGCCACACGGAGTGGTAGCCCAGCGGCTTGCGGCTGACATCACCTTGAAGCGCCTTGATCTGCCGGCGGGCGCGCACCGGGTTGGCGACGAGGTTCCAGGTGTCGTGGAAGACCACCTGGCGCTCCGGCGCGCGGTAGTCGGGCACCTGCTCCTCGGAATACTCTTTTGCCGCCAGCTCGTTCACCAGCCCCTGCCAGAACGCCCGGCTGAGCGCAAAAAGCCTCGGGTTGGCGGCCGAGTCTTCCCACGACAGCGGCCGCACCTGCCACCAGCGCCAGGTCGCGCGGTCGGTGGGTTGGAGCGGAGCCGTCACGCTCCACTGGATGCCGGCCGGGCGGGCGGACTGCCGCAGCGCCTGGCGCGCTTCCGTCGTCGGCGGCTTTGCCCACAGCTCCTCGGTCAGGTAGAGGCAGTCGATGCGCCGCTGGTCGTAGGCGCCAGGACCGTGCCACCAGCGGGTGACGTGCCCCAGCTTGAGCACATAGTCGCCGGCGGGCAGGTCGACGATCAGGTCGTGCCAGGCGGGGCCGGCCTGCTCCGGGGGCTCGGCGTAGATCTCGTCTGGCTGGCAGATCGGCCCCGCCGCCTCCCGGCCCGCGCGGTAGATCTTGAGGAACGTGACCGCCCGCGCGTCAGGCCTCCCCGCGAACTGAACCCAGAGGCGATACGTTCCGGCGCGGGGAACTCGCAGCGGCAGCGAGAGGGTGGGTCCCATATCGGTTGCCCCGCTGGTGACGTAGTCGCCCTCTACCTGCCAGCCGTTGAGCTGATCAGCGGGCAGCAGCTCCGGTTCGAGCAGGAGACGCTGCATCGCGGCCGGAGGCTTGAGACGGGCCGCGGGCAGCAGCTTCTCAGGCGAAAGCTTCCGGCCGCGCAGGTACTCGTGGAACTGCCGGATTCGCTCTGCCTGGTGGCCGAGGTGCCACAGCGTGAGCCCGAGCGAGTAGCGTGCCCCCAACGGTTCGTCCACCACCGGCGCCGGCTGGCTCTGGGGCGCCGCCAGGCC
>JAAZEB010000008.1 GCA_012512505.1 Armatimonadota bacterium
CCGGGAAAGTAGCGGAGTGCCGCAGCAATGCGGCATCCCAACCGCTGAAGCCCGATTGCTCGGGCACTCCGGCAACCCCCCGGGAAAGTAGCGGAGTGCCGCAGCAATGCGGCATCCCAACCGCTGTAGCCCGATTGCTCGGGCACTCCGGCCTCGTCTCCGCGCTTTCCGGATAGGCGCTTAGCTTCCAAGGTAAGGAGCCAGCTTGTTGCGGAGCAGGCCCCGCGCCCGGAAGATGCGCGTCTTCACCGTATCCACCGGGATCTCCATGATCTGGGCGATCTCGGCGTAGCTCAGCTCCTGCAGCTCGCGCAGCACAATCGGCACGCGGTACTCCGGCGGCAGCTCCTGGATCGCCTGGTGGATCACGGTGCGCAGCTCGCCGGCTTCAATCGCTCGCAGCGGGTTGAACTTGTCGTCCGGCACCTCCCGCTGCATCGGCCCATCGTCTCCGGGCAGCGGCTCGTCCAACGAATCCATCGGCAGCCGGGAGGCGCGCCGCTCCTGCTTGAAACGGTTCTTGCACACGTTCACGGCGATGCGGTAGAGCCAGGTGTACACCTGCGATTCGCCGCGAAACCGGTCGTACGCGCGATAAGCGTTGACGAACGTCTCCTGCGTCAGGTCCTCGGCCTCGTCGTAGTCGCCCACCAAACGGAAGATGACGTTGAAGACCTTCCGGTGGTAGAGGTCGAAGACGGCGTCGAAGGAGGGCCGACCGCTTTCGCTCGGCTCGTACGCCACCGTGAGGCGTTCTTCGCTCGCTGGCTTGGCCCGCCGGAACACGCTAACCCCTGCCCAACCGCGGCGGCGGGAGCGCGGCGCGGGGGCGGTGAAGCGTGAAGGCTCCGGCGCTCACCGACGCCATCTTAGACAATGGGCGAATCATAGTTGTTTCATCGGCATCCCGGGCGGCCCGGCGCGCGGCTCAGAAGGGCAGCCCCGCCTCCAGGCCCACGGTACGGCTGTCCTTCTCGTCGGTGGACCAACTGACGGAGACGCGGGGCATCACCTCATAGTCCACCTTGAAGGTGTAGCGGGCATCGCGGGCGGTCACCGCGCGCTCGTAGGAGACGCGCAGACCCTTCACCAGGTGCTTGCCCAGCTTCACCTCCATCGGCTCGGTGAAGGAGGCCTTGATGCTGAACTCGCTCAGGCCCAGATATTCGGCGACGGCGCGCTCCACCGGCTCTACCACGTACGGCTGCAGCGCCGTTGACATATAGGTGATGGCCTCGTTCTTCAGCCGCTCCTCGATGCTGGTGTCGCCTCGGCCGCTGAGCAGACTCTCGATGACGTCGGTCCGCACCAGCAGCGGCCAGATCTCGCTCTCCTCCAGGAACGGCCGCGCTTCCAGGTCCATGTCTATCGGCGGTCGGCTTGGGTCCTGGCTCGGGTAATCGATCACGACGGTCGCATCGACGGCGAAGCTATCCTCCTTTCCCGTCCTGGGGTTCCGGCCGCGCAGGTTGGTCGTCAGCGTTGCCTGGCCCGTCGCGGTGACGGCCTGGGCCAGTTCGCCGTTCGCCTGGTTCACGCGGAAATCGACGTTGGCCTCCTTCACGCGGAAGTGGGCCGTGTGGATGTTCACGCTGCCGCGCGAGGCAGTTACCGTGCCCTGCAGCAACGGCTCGCTCAGGGTGCCCTCCAGGCGGCTGGTGAGAGTCACCACTGCGTTGGTGCGTGGCGCCAGCACCTGGGCCTCCCTGGTTTGGACGCTCACGGCAAACCGAGGGTTTACCGGGAATTTGCGCTGCTGCTCCGCCGGCGGCGGAGGCACGAAGCGCGACAGATCGATCTTGGCGCCCCGCAGCTCGAAATCGCCGGCGACCAGCGGCGCTGCCCAGGAACCCTTCACAGTGCCGCTGCCGTTGAGGGCAAAGGCCACCTTCTCCTTGAAGAGCCCGCTCAGGTTCTCCTCCCGTATCTCGAAACCGCGCGCGGCCAGCCGCAGGTCAAGCTGGTCGGGCGTGAAACCGGCGAGGGTGAGTTCCCCCGCCAACTCCAGCGCCGGCTCCGAGGTAGGCTGCGCCAGCGAGCTCAAGAAGCGCTCCAGCACCTCCCTGGCGCGTCCCAGTGCCTGCTCGGCCTTGGGCGTGGGCGTCTCCTTCGCCTTGGCCCAGGTCGACAGCGCGTTTTGGACCTCCTTCTTTGGCCAGCCGGCCGAGGCCACCCGCGCGTGCTCGATCACCACGCGGCCCGGCTCGATCGTCACCGACCCATCGATGCCCCACAGGTACAGCCCCGGCTCTGGCCGCTGCCCTTGAGGCTGGCGCCCCAGCACCAGCATCGGGCACCGCACCTGAATGCCGCCGCGCAGGTCCGGCTGGGCAAAGGTGCCACCAACATCCAGCCGGCCGCTGATGTGGCCTCGCTCCAGGGCGAGGGTGTGGGCCTCCTCGTGGAGCACCAACGGCGACAGCAGCGCCAGCCCGGTGAGGTCGCGCTCGGCGAGGATCACCTGACCCTCGATGCGCGCATCCGACGCCACCACCTCCGGACGCTCGCCGGCATCGGTTTCTGCCGGCCGCGCCGTGGCCAGCTCCTGCCACTCCAGCGGCACTTTGACGAAGCCGGAGACCGTATATTGGTCCTTCTCCGCCAGCAGGTTGGTTACCTGCGCCACCTGCCGGCCGCGGTCGTCTTGCCCGAAGCCGAAGTCGGCCGAGAGGTGATCCAGCGCCACCGCGCCGTAGCCCGGGGCGGCGATGGTGAGCGAGCCGGCCAACACCGGATGCCGCAGGGTGCCGGAAAGCGTCGTCTCTTTCAGGGTGCCCACGCCGCGAATCGGGGCAGGGAGCTTCACCCAGGGCTGCAGCAGCGCCAGATCCAGCTTCTCGCCGGCCAGCCAGAACTCCAGCGGCCCATCGGGCGACAGCGACGCCTTGCCGGTCACGTCGAGGGTGGCCCCCTCCGGCAGCCCGAGGTGCAGGCTCTCCAGCGTGACCGTATCCCCCGTCAGGGCGATCCCTTTGGCCGTCAGTTCGGCGATCCGCTGCGGGCCGACCTGGCCCTCCTCCACCTGAAGCTGCGCCAGGCTGATCCGCGGCCACGCCTTCTTGTCCGCGGCGGCGGCCGGCGCCGGCTCGGCGGCCTGGATCCGAATGAGTGCCGTCACCTTCCCCTCCACGCCGAAGGCGGGCTTCTCCACCCGGGCCAGGTCCATCAGCTTGGGGATCGGCGCCCGGATCACCCGGGCCGTCAGGTTCAGCTCCGGCCAGACGGTGCCGTCCAGCTCGTACTGCTCCTGCCGGTCGTTGCCTGCCGGTGCCTGCCCCCCTTCGAGGGCGCGCTCCTCGGTAATGAGCACCAGGTGGTCGATGCGCACCGAGTCTTTGCTGGCGTAGATCGGCCCGCCCCCCTTGCCGAACTCGTGGCCGTTCACCACCATCCGCTCCACCGTCAGCATGCCGCCGCGCACCTCTGGTTCCGTCAGCGTGCCGGTGACGCGCAGGTCGATCCCCAGTTCGCTGGTCAGCGTCAGCACCTTCGGATCCGGGCGGTAGAAGTGCTCGGAGCGGAGCGGTCTTCCCTCCACGCTGGCAACCCGCAGGTCCAGCCGCTGATCGGGCGAGACGGTTCCCCACACCCGCACCTGTGAGGAGGCGCGGGCGCCTCGGCCGCCGCCCAGCACCGTGGCTACCACCGGGTCGGCTTCATCCACCCGGATGGCGACCGCGGGCGGCTCTCCCTCCTTCTCGGGCAGGCGCACCGTCGCCACCACCCGTCCGGTGACCTCGTCAATCTCCTGCCCGGCGCCTTCCAGGTTGCGCGCGGTGACCCGCACGGCCACCTCCGGGGCGTTTAGCGGGCCGGTGACCTCCAGTTCCTCCACGTCGACCGTGCCGTGCCACTGGCCTGCCAGCTTCAGGCGCTCGCCGAGCTGGGCGAGGTCAATCCCGATGATGGTGCCGGTGGCGGCGATCTCGGCCTCCGGCCCGGCGCGCGGGTCCGTCACGGTCACCGCCACGTTGCCCATCTGGGCGGGCAGCATGAAGCCCCGGCACTCCTCGATGCGGACCTCCTGCAGGCTGCCGGCGACGTTGGCGCGCAGCATCTCCAGGGTGTACTCCGCCCAGCCCAGGTCGTAGGCGGCCAACTCTCCCTGGAAGCGCGGGTCGGCCAGCTCCCCGCTGACCTCACCGCGCAGGAACGCCTTGCCGTGCAGCGGGTCGAGGCGGAAGCGCTGGGCCAGGGTGGTCACGTCCACCTCGGTGGCGGCAAGCTGCAGCTTGATCGGGCCGCGCAGGTCCACCGTGCCCTGGGCGCTCAGCAGGCCCTCCGGGGCGCGTGCCTGCGCCTGCTTCACCACCAGCACCGAATCTTGATAGGCGCACTCCGCCTGGAGGGCGTGGGCGTGCCACTCCCGCCAGCGGGCGCCGCGGACATCGACGCGGGCCTCCGCCTGAAGCCGGGCGCCCACGCCGTGGGCCTGCAGGTCGGCGCTCACCGTGCCGTCCGGGGCGGTCTCCGGGGTGAGCCCCGGCAGGCTCAGGCGGCCCAACGCCACGCCGCGCACGGCGGCGCTGGCGGCGTAGCGCACCCCCTCTTTCGTCAGCTCCACGCTGCCGGTGCCCGCGACGGTGCCGCCGGCTACCCGCGCGGTGAGCGTCTCCACCAGAAACCGCCGCTGGCTCAGCAGGCGGGCCTCGGCGTGGATGCCGGTGGCGGCGGCCTCCGGGCGGGCCAGCGAGGTCAGGTCGAAGCGGAGGCGGGCCTGGGGGCCGGTCAGCGGCCCGACGGCGGTGACCTCCACGTTGTCAAACCGGCCCAGACGGATCTCCGGCAGGGCGGGCAGGTTCGGCGCCAGCGCGCGGAGGTCTGCCTCCCGGATGCCGCTGCCGGTGAGGCGAGCGCGCACCCAGGGGCGCGCAAAGTCGACGACGGTGGCGCTTCCCCGCAGGGCAATCCGGCCGGCCGTCAGGCGCACGTTCCGGGCCACCAGGGAGTCTGGGCTGATATCGAAGGTGCCGGCGATGCCGGACACCGGCTGCCCAAGCTGGGGGGCGCGCACGGCGCCGTCGCGCAGGGTCACGCGCCCCTGGTAATCCACTAGCTTGCCGCCGACCAGGGCAACGGAGCCGTTGACGTCGGCGCTGCCGCCCTGGATCTGCACCGGCAGGCGCACGCCCGGCGGAACGTAGGCGAGCCAGGCCGCCAGGTTCAGGCCCTCGGCCTGAGCCAGGGCAGAAACGCTCTTCGCCTCCGGATCGGCGCTGGCCTGAAGCGCGAGACGGGCGAGGCGGCGGCCATCGCCCTCAGCCTTCAGCGAGAGGCTGTAGAGCGGGGCGGCCCGCCCGTCAAAGAACAGCTCGATGCCGGTGAGGCGATGGGTCAGCGGACGGCCTCGCGGCACCCGGTGATCCTCGAAGAGGATGGTGCCGCCGCGCACGACCACGGTGGTCGGGAAGCGCGCCGGCGGCCCCGCCTTGGGCGGCCCCGGGGGCATCAGTTCTTGCAGGTTCAGGCGGCCTCGCGCGTCGCGGGAGAGGTAGAGCCAGGGGTCCTCGATCTCGATCGCCCGGATGCACTCCAGCGGGGGCGCGGTGCGGTAAAGGAGGGCCTCCAGCGAGTAGCGCACGCGCGCCCGGCGGATCCGCAGCAGGGCGCCATCGGCCAGTCGGTCGGTGCGGGCCACCGCCACGTCATGGATCACCAGGCCGTGCCGGAGACTGCCTTCCAGCTTGCCGATCTGCACCTCGCGGCGTAAGACGGCGGCCAACTGGGCCTCCAGCACCTCAGGCAGGTGGTCGAAGGTGTGGCCCACCGCGGCGTTCACCCAGAGGCCGATGAGGACGACGAGCGTCGTGATCGGGACGAGGATGATAAAGGGCGTCCATCCCGCTCGGCACCTCATCCGCGTCCTCCCCCGGAGACTGCCTGCGCCCATTCCTAATGGGGCGAGGAACCGCCGCGCGACGACCGAGGCGATGCCTTCCCGGGCCGACCAGGAAGCACCCCTTCCCACGAATGGCGTTTCGGGCCACCGGGATCGCCCAGCCCCAGAGGCCCAGTAATGCTCCCGCCGAGAGCTGCGCGAGCCAGGTCTCCTGGCCGTATTGTATCACGAGGAGCGAAGCCCAGTCAAGGCGAGCCGACGCGCGATCACCCGGGTGCCGGGAGTGCGTTCCGGTGTCCGCGGTGGGGTCGTCGGCCCCTGGGCCGGCTTCCCTGGGCCGGCGGCGGGGTTCGCGCTTCAGGCAGCGGCCGGCAAAACGCCGGCGAGGCGACCGTGGCAGGTAGCCACTAAATTGACAGTACGGCGGCACATCCCTATAATAACCAGTGTGCCTTTTGGCTTGTGCTGGCAGGTCAGCGCGCGTCTTCGCCACGCGGCGCGCTGGCGGAAGGAGCGTCTGAATGGAGTCGTTGCCCAAGGCGTACGAACCGGCCCAGGTGGAGCAGAAGTGGTACCAGCACTGGACCGAACGCGGTTACTTCCACGCGGAGGTCGACCCCGCCCGTAAGCCGTATTGCATTACTATCCCGCCCCCGAACATCACCGGGTCCCTGCACATGGGGCATGCCCTTTGCTATACCTTGCAGGACATCCTCACCCGCTGGCGCCGGATGCAGGGCTACAACACCCTGTGCCTGCCCGGCACCGACCATGCCGGCATCGCCACCCAGAACGTGGTCGAAAAGCAGCTTGCCCGCGAGGGCCTCACCCGCCACGACCTGGGCCGCGAGAAGTTCATCGAGCGTGCCTGGCAGTGGCGCGAGGAGTATGGCAACACGATCATCCGCCAGTTCCAGACGATGGGTTACTCCTTCGACTGGGATCGGCTGCGCTTTACCCTGGACGAGCAGTACGCCGACGCCGTCCTCGAACAGTTTGTGCGGCTCTATCACGAGGGGCATATCTACCGCGGCGCCCGGGTGATCAACTGGTGCCCGCGCTGCCGCACGGCGATCTCCGACATCGAGGTGGAGCACGAGGAGAAGCAGGCCCACCTTTATCACCTCGCCTATCCGTTCGCCGATGGGGAGGGGAGCATCACCGTGGCGACCACGCGCCCGGAGACGATGCTGGGCGATACCGGCGTGGCCGTTCACCCGGATGACCAGCGCTACTTGGGCGCCCGCGAGCGGATGCTGGTGCTGCCCCTGGTGGGCCGCCAGATCCCGATCGTCGCCGATGAGCACGTCGACCCGCAGTTTGGCACCGGCGCGGTGAAAGTGACCCCGGCGCACGACCCGAACGACTTCGAGATCGGCCTGCGCCACCGCCTGCCGCAGGTGGTGGTCATCGGCCCCGACGGCACGATGACCGAGGAAGCCGGCCGCTACAAGGGGATGGACCGTTACGCCTGCCGCGAGCAGGTGGTGGAGGATCTGCGCGCCCAGGGATATCTGGTGCGCATCGACGATTACGTCCATTCGGTGGGGCACTGCGCCCGCTGCGGCACCGTGCTGGAGCCGCTGCTCTCCGAGCAGTGGTTCATGCGGATGAAGGAGTTGGCCGCGCCGGCCATCGAGGCGGTGCGCGACGGGCGGATCCGCTTCATCCCCGATCGCTACGCCCGCGTCTACCTCGACTGGATGGAGAACATCCGCGACTGGTGCATCTCCCGCCAGCTCTGGTGGGGCCACCGCATCCCGGTGTGGACGTGCCCGGACGGCCACTACACCGTGACCAAGACGGCTCCCGAGGCGTGCGCCGAGTGTGGCAGCACCGAGTTGACCCAGGACCCGGACGTGCTGGACACCTGGTTCTCCTCGGCGCTGTGGCCGCACGCCACCCTCGGCTGGCCCCGGCAGACGCCGGAGTTGGAATACTTCTATCCCACCGATGTGCTTGTCACCGCGCGCGACATCATCTACCTGTGGGTGGCCCGGATGATCATGACCGGCCTGAAGTTCGTCGGGGAGGTGCCGTTCCGCGACGTGTACATCTACGCCACGGTGCAAAACTGGGAAGGCAAGCGGATGAGCAAGTCGCTGGGCACCGGCCTCGATCCGCTGGACCTGACCGCCCAGTATGGCACCGACGCCCTGCGCTTCGCCCTCACCGTGCAGGCCGGCAACACCCAGGACATGCGCTTCGACGACGGCCGCCGCAAGCCGGGCGATCCGATCCGCGCCCCAGTGCCGGAGATGAGCCGCAACTTCGCCAACAAGATCTGGAACGCCGCTCGCTTCGTGCTGATGAACCTGGGCGAGGCGCCCGCCGGGCCGCTCCCGGCGATCCCCGCTACCCCGGAAGAGTTGGCCGACCGCTGGATCCTCTCGCGGCTGCACCGCACGATCGCGGTGGTGAACCAGGGCTTTGAGGAGTACAACTTCGACGAGGCCGCCAAGGCGCTTTACTCCTTCCTCTGGAACGAGTACTGCGACTGGTACGTGGAGCTGGCCAAGCCGCGCCTGCGCGCGGGCGACGAGACGGTGCGCGCGGTGCTGGTTCACGTGCTCGATCAGGCGCTGCGACTGCTGCACCCGATCATGCCGTTCGTCACCGAGGAGATCTGGCAGAAGCTGCCGGGCACCGGCGAGAGCATCATGGTCTCCACCTTCCCGGCGGCCGACGCGGCGCGCTTCGATGAAGAGGCCGAGCGGCGCATGCAGCAGGTGATGGACGTGATCACCGCGCTGCGCAACGCTCGCGCCGAGATGAACGTTGCCTCCAGCCGCAGCATTCCCACCGCGATCCTGGGTGCCGCGGCCGAGGAGACGGAGGCGCTGCGGCCGGTGGCCGGCTACATCCAGGCGCTGGCCCGGGTGGAGCACCTCCAGTTTGAGAGCCCGGAGGCCGCGCGCGCCCACCGGCAGGCGCTTTCCGCCAGTGCCGACGGCGTCCAGGTGCTGGTGCCCCTCGCCGGCCTGGTAGACCTAGAGGTGGAACTGCGGCGCCTGGCCGACGAGATCGCCGACACCGAGAAGGAGCTGAAGCGCGTCAACGGCAAGCTGGCCAACGAGCAGTACGTGACGAAGGCGCCCGCCGCCGTGGTGGAGCGCGACCGCCAGCGCCAGGCGGAGCTGATGGAACGCGACCGCACCCTCCGCCAGCGCCTGGAACTGCTGAAGGAGTGACGCTCTATGGCGGCGCTACCGAGACTGAGCCGATGAACCTGGACGAAGCCACCGCCTACCTGGCGTCCCTCTCCCGCTTTGGGATGGTGCTGGGCCTGGAGCGGATTGAGGCGCTGTGCGAGCGCTTCGACCACCCGGAGCGCCGCCTGCGCGCCCTGCACGTCGGCGGCACCAAGGGCAAAGGCTCGGTGACGACGATGCTCTCCTACGTGCTGCACGCCGTCGGCAAGCGCGTAGGTACCTTCGTCAAGCCGCACCTTTACGACGTGCGCGAGCGCGTTCAGGTGGATCTGGAGCCGATCAGCGGCGACGACTTCGCCGCGCTCCTTACCGAGATCCGCCCGGTGGCCGAGGCGGTGGCCACCCAGGGGTTTGGCACCCCCACCGAGTTCGAGGTGAAGACGCTGCTGATGTTCCTGCACTTCGCCCGAACCCCGGTGGACCTGGCGGTGATCGAGGTGGGCCTGGGCGGCACCTACGACTCGACCAATGTGCTGGACCCGCTGCTTTCAGTGATTACCAACGTGAGCCTCGACCACGTGGAGCGCCTGGGGCACACGATCACGGCGATTGCCGAACAGAAGGCGGGGATCATCAAGCCGGGCCGGCCGGTGGTGACGGCCGCGCGCCACCCTGAGGCGCTGGCGGTGATCGAGGCGACAGCGGCGGCGCAGGGGTCGCCGCTGTGGCGCCTAGGGCGCGAGTTCAGCGCCGAGCGCCACGGTGCTTCTGAAGGGGGGCAGCGCTTCAGCGTGCAGACCCCGGTCGCCACGCATCGCGACCTACAGATCCCCTTGGCCGGGGCGTTTCAGGTGGAGAACGCCGCCACGGCGGTGGCTGCGCTGGACTGCCTGGCGACCCTGGGCGAGCCGGTGGGCGAGGATGCCTTGCGGCGGGGCCTGGCCGCGGTGCGCATTCCCGGCCGCCTGGAGGTGCTGCGTCGCCGGCCAACGCTGCTGATCGACGGCGCCCACAACGCCGCCTCGGCCGGGGCGCTGGCGCAGGCGCTGGCGGAGCTCTACGGCGAGCAGCGCCTCATCCTGGTGCTGGGCGTGTCGGAGGACCACTCCGCCGCCGACGTGGTGGCCGCCCTGGCCCCGCGGGCGGCGGTGGTGATCGCCACCGCGGCGGACAACCCGCGGGCGCTGGACCCGGAGCAGGTGGCGGCGGCAGCGCGGCAGCACACGGCTGAGGTGCGCGTGGTTACCCCGGTGGCGGCTGCCGTGCGTGAGGCGCTCGCCCTCGCCGGGCCGGATGACGTGATCTGCGTTACCGGCTCGTTCTTCGTGATTGCGGAGGTGGAGCGCACGCCAGCGTAAGGGGGTGTTGCCGTGAAGTGCAAGGCGTGTGGAACAGAGCTGCCGGAGGATGCCCTCTATTGCACTCAGTGCGGCGTTCACCTGGAGACGGGCGCGCGCGCCAACGGCGACTCTCCGGACTCGGCGGTTTTCCCCTTGTTGGCGGCGGCCAACCTCGCCCGGATGCGCGGCCAGTGGGACACTGCTGAGCAGCGCTGCCTGGAGGTGCTGCGCCATTACCCCGACACCGCCACTGCCCACTCGCTGCTGGGGGATATCTATGCCCGCCAGGGCCGCTGGGCCGACTCCGCCCAGTGGTATGAGCGCGCTGTCGCCCTGGACCCGGACAACCAGGCAGACCGGGCGAAGCTGGAGCAGGTGCGCCGCCACCTGGCCGGTGACGGGGCGACGGCCTCCAGTGGCCCACCGTTGCCGACCGGCACCCTGCCGACGCGGCGCCCGCACAGCCCCCTGCTGCAGCTTGCAGTGGTGGCCGGGTTGGCGTTCGCCGTGATGGCGGGGATCCACGCCATCTGGCAGCCGTCCCGGAAGGAGGCGCCCGCACCGCTGCCCCCGCCGCCAGTGGAAGCGCCGGAGCCACCGGCGACCAGGCACCCGCCGGCGAGCACGGGCGCGCCGTCGCCCGGCGGCGGCGCGGAGGGGAGCAACGCGCCCGCGGCGGCCACCGGCCATCCGGACGAGGCCTCGCCCCGACAGCCGGATGAGGCATCGAGCGGCGCGCCGGAGCCGGCGGCGGCACCGGAGGCAGCACCGGTGCCCGGGCCAGACATGACGGAGTGGGAGGCGCGTGCCCTGTCGCGGCTGCAGGCGGAGCTGCCCGCGGTGGCTCCGACCCTCGGCGGGCAGGTGAGCGACCTGCGCTGGGATCCGCTGCGCGAGCGCGCGCTGGTGACGGTGCGCCTTCCATCGGGTGCCGCCGCGCAGTTGCGCGATGAGGCGCTGCGGGGCGCCTACCGGGTGGGGCAGGGGCTAGTGCGCCTGGGGGTTGCGCGGTTCGCGGTGGTGGTAAAGGCGCCGCTGCCCCCGGGGCGCGCGCCAGAGATCCTCTTCGCCGGCGAGGCGGAAAACGCCGCGGCAGCGGCCTGGTCGGCCGACGCGGCCACGGCGCGCCCGGAGACGCTGATGCCCCGCTTCGCCGCCATCTGGTGGCACCCTCAACTTCCGTAGGGCAGGGGAGCCGGCCGGCGCCGCGGCCCTGGTTCATCAAGCGAAAAAGGCACGAAGGTTCCCCGGATGCATCCTGGGGAGCCTTCGTGCCTCTGCGTTTAGGGCAGTGATGCAGGCGAACCGCTCAGTGCTGCTCGCCGTCCATGGTGCCGACCTTCAGCTCGATGTCCGCGCGGGCCTCAATCTTGGCGATCTGGCCGTCACGGATCCACACCACGCGGTCGGAGACGTCAATCATCTTCAGGTCGTGAGTGGCGGAGATGACGGTGACGCCGGAGTCCTTGTTCATGCGGCGCAGCAGCTCGATGATCTCGGTGCCGGTGCGCAGGTCCAGGTTACCGGTGGGCTCGTCGGCGAGGATAATGGCCGGGTCGTTGGCAAAGGAGCGCGCGATGGCAACGCGCTGCTGCTGGCCGCCGGAAAGCTCGGTCGGCTTGTGGTGGATGCGCTCGCCCAGGCCCACGGTCTGCAGCAGCTTGATCCCCTTTTCGATGGCGTCGTCGGTGGGGGTGCCGGCGAAGATCATCGGCAGGGTGACGTTCTCCAGGGCCGTCATGACCGGGATCAGGTTGAACGTTTGGAAGATGTAGCCGATCTTGCGGCAGCGCAGCCAGGCTAGCTCGAATGCGTCGAGCTGGGCCATATCGACCTCATCAATGAAGACGGTGCCGGAGCTCGGCTTGTCCAGCCCTCCGACCATGTTGAAGAGGGTGGACTTCCCGGAACCGGAGGGGCCCATGATCGAGATGTATTCGCCGCGTTTGATATCGAGCGACACACCGTTGAGCGCCCGCAGCGTCTGGCCGCCCATGGTGTACTCTTTGACGAGATCCTTCGTCCGCACGATATACTCGTAAGCCGTTGCCATTCCTGCTTCTCCCTTTGTGGAAACGCGGCGCCGCGGCGGCGCGTCGTTCCGCTGCTTAGAACTCCGAACGAAGGGCGGCCGCCGGCGGCATCTTCGAGGCGCGCCAGGCGGGGTAGAACGCGGCCAGAATGGCCAGCACGCTGCCCACCGCGATCCCGAGCACCAGGTTGCTGCCCAGCCGGCCCAGTTGGTCGGCAAAGGCCGGCCCAAAGCGGCTGCCGAAGCGAATCCAATGCACCAGCAGCATCCCGAGCATCCCGACGAGCGAGCCGGCCACCGAGGCGACGATGCCGGTGAGCGCCGCCTCAATGAGGAAGAGCTTGACCACCAGCTTGTCCAGCGCCCCCAGGCACTTCATCGTGCCGATCTCCCGGTAGCGCTCGGTGACGGACATCAGCATCGAGTTGACAACGCCCACCGTCGACACCAGCAGCGACATCACCACCAGCCATGACTGGCGCAGCTTCAGCATCTCATCGTAGCCCTCGCCGATGCCCTCCAGTATCGCCGAGGTGGTGAGGACTGTCTGTAGGAAGGCGATGCCCAGGAAGATACCCGCGGCGGTGATCATCGACCGCCAAAAGCGGATGCGGATGCTCTTCATGCTCATCTTGAAGGCCTCGGACCATGGCAGCTCGATCTGCCGCTTGATACCGCTATCCTGTTGGCTTTGCAACTTGGTGCAACCTCCCTAGGCCGTGCTCCCGCCGCCCCCGCTTGCCGGAGCGCGGCGGCACACGTCGCGCGCCGCCAACCACCGCCGGCCGCGGCGATTGCCAGCACGAGTTACTTCTCGACGGCGAACCCCACCAGGCGCCGCCGCCCTAGTTGGCGTAGAAACTCCGTGACGGAGACCTCCGCCTCTTTGCGTGTCAGCTTGTAATGCTTGCAGAGGTGGTCCACAATGTTGCGGATGGTGTGCTCGCCATCGCAGATGCTCCAGACGGTGGCCCCCACCTCATCGTCGAGGATGAGCTGACGCTTCTTCGGTATGGCAAAGAAGATGTTGGCGATGCGCCCAAGCCAGTCCTGCCGACGAGGGATGGTGATCACCACCTTGCCGTCCTCGCCCATCTCCCACTCCAGGAGGACGTTGCGCACCGGCCGCGAGCTCATTACCTGCTCGCGCGTCAACTGCGGTTGCTTCTTCCGTCTCAACAAGCTCATAGTAGCGACTGAAATGTTCACTGCCCGGCGTGGCACGGCCGGGTTCCAAGGCTCAATGGCACGTCACTGACTGAACGGCGCTCTCCAGGGCGGTGAGGTCTCCCTCCGGATGCACCGCGTGGAGGGCAAAGATCTTGTTGGCCGTCGCGCAGTGCCAGGCGCGCGCGCTGAGGCGATCTGCCCCGGGGCGGCGAATCAGCCGGCGCACCGGAGCCACCAGCCGCGGCACCACCTTCCGGGTGCGCCCGGCAAAGAACACGCCCGGGTGTCCGGCCCACTCCGCCGCCGAGGCCTGCAGCCGGTAGTCGCGCCAGAACTTGCGACACTTATCCCAGAGGAAATCCTCCAGGCAGGCCTCTTTGAGCGCCACGTTCGCCAGGGCCCAGCGCTCGGCGCGCAGCAACCGCTCGCGCTGGCGGAACTGCAGCATCGTGTAGCCGGCCATCAACTGGTGCTTGTCCAGCAGCCAGCCGCTGGGCACGCGCACCTGCAGCCCGTAGAGCGCCCACAGATCCTCGCCGTCCTCGCCGTGGTCTTCCAGGGTGCTGAGGATCGTCGCCGCCAGCGTCGGGGTCTCTTGCGAAGCCGGCGCCGCCACCTGGGCAAACACCACGCGCCCACAGCCGCGGCAGTACCAGACAACGCCCAGGCCCTGACCCTCTCCCTTCCAGCCAAAGAAGCGACGATTCTTGTCGGGCCGGGCCTCACGCACCGGCACCTTCGGCTTGTCCTTCCAGTCGAAGTCCAGCTTCCGCTTGCGGGCAGCGCGCGCCAACGTCTTGCGGTAGTTGGCAAGCTGCGCGTCGAGGTCCACGGTGCCCTTGGGGCTGGACCACTTCACCTCCAGTGAGAGGCCCTCCGGGTTCTGCACGCGCAGGTAGCCGCTGGCACGCTCCGTTCCCAGCGCCGCGGGAAACCAGTCTTCCGGCACGCGCAAAGTGATGCCTTGCCAGCCGATGGTGACCCAGTTCTCCTGCCGCCTGGCGAGGGCGGATCCCTGTAACATAGCACCTCTTCCCGGCCCGAGCCGTTGCCGGTCGCGGGGCCGTTCCTCAGCGTGGCCGCGCCGGGCGCGGCGATGAGTCCTGCTGAGATAAGGATCGCCGCGCGCGGGGCCGCGTTCCCGAAGGATGGCTGCCCGGCCGCCGGGCAATGCAGGCTACCCCAAAGCTGAGAAGGGAGACCGCCGCCGTCGGGCGGGGATAGCGGTCCCGGGCGCGCTCAGGCGCCCGGGACCAAGAACGCTAGTAGGGCAGGAAGGAAGTCGACTTGGCGATCATACCGAGCGCCACGCCCAACATTCCGACCAGACCCACGCCACACGAGTAGCCGGCCAGCAGCACCGGCGTATAAGCGCCCCAGCGCCCGGGGAAACGCTTCTGGAAGTAGAAGCGGCCCAGCATGGCGCCAATGAACATCGGCAGCGAGCCGATGGTGGAGGCTCCCATACCGGTGACCAGGCCGTAGAAGAGCATCTGTGGCAGCTTCAGCAGCGACACGATGCCATACAACAGCAAGCCGATCCCACTGGCCCCGGCAATGATATCGAAGCGGATCGCCTTCAGCAGCCAGTTGCTTTCCGGCGTCAGGGTAGCAGTGGGCCACAGGGCGCTATAGATGGCGTTGATCGGCCACATCCGGTTGGCATACGGGTAGAGCGCCGAGGGGATCTCGCCCATGTGCCAGAAGTAGGCCCAGAAGACGAAGCTGAAGCCGAGGATGATCGGCACCAACAGGATCTCGGCCTTGACCACGCTGGTGAACTTGGTGCCGGTGAGCTCGACGGAGCGCCAGTACTGGGCAGAGCCGCCGTAGTCGCCCAACGGAATCGGGGCGAACCAGATGGCGACGCCCTTGTAGCCGCTCAGGACGAAGGATGCCTCCCGCAGGTAGGGGAAGGCGACACCGCGGCCGGTGATGCCGAACATGCGGGCGCTGATGTAGGAGTTCAGCGGCGTCCACACCAACCCGAAGAAGATCAGGATCCCGATTGGGAAGTCCGGCACCAGGTAGTGGCAGAGGGCGATATAGCAGAAGGTGCCAAAGGCCCACAGGCCCACCGACAGTGGAATCGGCCAGTCGCCGCGGCCCGGCGGGGGCGTCTTCGGCGCCAGGGAGGTGGATGCCTCGCCGCGGCGCCGCTTGCCCGCCTCGCTGGCCGACTTGGCCACGCTCGCCAGGCCGATGAAGGCAACCACCAGGGCGCTACCGATACCGACGCTCATCCAGAAGTCGATGCTGACGGCGACGCCGGTCTGCAGGACGTTCATGCCCGGGTGCCAGTGGGGCAGGTAGCCGTTCCTCGCCAGCCACGGGGCCACCAGCAACTGAGAGATCATCGAGCTGATGAACTCCCCGACGATCAGCCAGAACGGCAGCACGAAGCCGATCATCACGCTGACGATGTCGGAACCGATGGCGATCTGGGCGCCGGGGAAGAGGTGCTCGGTGTTCTTGGTGAAGTCGATGAACGGGATCGGGATGAGCTGGATCGCCTTGTTAAAGGCGGACGAGGTCACCGTCGGGATGCCGACGTAGAAGAAGCCGAAGATGAGGCCGATCATCGTGCCGATGGAGAAGACGTTCCAGCGCCACGATTCCTTCTCGGCCGCGGCCTCTCCCAGCGCGGTGGCACCGGCCGCAGCGACGGGCGCCAGGGGGAAGGGGAGGCGCTCGATGTCCGCGGTGAGGCGGAACATCGTGTAGCCCATGCCGATCCCCATCGCGCGGCCGAGGATCGCCCCCAGCAGCAGCAGACCAATCGGCACCAGCCAATCCGGGTGCATGAAGGTGCGTTGCACCAGCGCCGGCGAACCGGGGGCAGGAACGACCCAGGAGGGGATCTTATCGGCAATGCCGAACGCCTGCGCCGCGGTAGATTGGACGAAGTACTGGTTCCAGATGAGGCCGGCGAAGGGGCCGCCCGCCAGTTGTCCGCCACTGGCCAAAGCCCCGGCGACGTAGAAGAGGATGTAGATCTCCTGTTTGCGCAGGCGGGTGTAGGAGCGCTGCGCCACATAGGTAAACAGGATGATCGTAACCCACTCTGCCGAGGAGCCGATGGCGCTGGAGCCGGTGACCAGGCCGAGGTAGATGGCGGCCGGCATCATCAGGACGCCCACGAAGAGGGCGCCGATCAGGGTGTTCCAGGAGAAGCCCTCCTCGAACTTGGTTACCTCCGGCAGCGCATCGAGGTGCGCTTCTGCCTCCAGCCCAACGGCACTTCCCTTGGCCGTCCGCTCCTGGCCCGGCGCGGAGGCTACCGTGGCCTCCTGCTCGAACTCTTCTTGGCTCTTATCCGTTTTTTCCAACGTCAGACCCCCAGGGATTTGCGATTTCGGACCTCGGATCTCGGACCTCGGACTTGGGCCGGCGCCGGGTGCCGGCAAGGGCCGGCACCCCAGGCGAACGGCTCTGCCAGTCGGGCTTGCCCGCGCGCGGGTGCTAAGGGCAAGCCCGCAAGCCGCGATCCGCGATCCGAAATGCCTCAGGCTACCGACTGCGCGGAGCTATCGGCGGCCGCGGCAGCTTCCTCACGCATGGCGAGGTAGCGCTCGCGGTCCTCGGATCCGAGCGTGCGCCAGATCAGGAACTGCTTGCGCAGCGTGTTCAGGAAGCGGCGGTTGACGCGCTTCCAGTTGGACACGTCACCGCTTTCGCGGTGGACGTACAGGATGATCTCGAACACATCCTCCATCGTGGTGGGCAGGGTGCGCAGCTCCACGCGCTGGCTGACACCCAGGTCGAACGGCGCCAACCAGGCCATCAGCTTGATGGCGTAGGTCTTGCCCAGCTCGTTCTGGCCCTCCTCGGTGGAGACGTTCTGGGTGACGAAGTCGCCGATGGAGTACTCCTCGTAGGCGGCGAACCACTCGCTCAGGAAGCGGTTCAGGGCGATCGCCTGGTCACCGGTCACCGAGAACGGCAAGGGGATGGCCCACTCGTCGCCCTGCGGCTCCGGCACCTTCCAACTGCGGTCGATGGAGGGGGTGGCCACGTCTGCCGCCTTGCGCGAGGGGTAGATCGTGGAGGCCAACACCACCAGGATCACCAGCACCGTGCTGAAGACCGCCGACAGCGAGGAGAAGTTGAGCGCCAACCCCTCGAAGATGCCGAAGTAGGCGATGAGCTTCACCGTCACTTGGCCAAGCAGGTAGCCGGAGATGGCACCCAGCACGGCGTAGACGAACGCCTCCGCCATGAACAGCACGCCGACGTGGCTGGGAGCCAGGCCGATCGAGCTGAAGATGTGGATCTCGCGCAGGCGCTCGAACACCGAGCCGAGCATCGTGTTCAGCACGATCAGCGCCGCGATCAGGATCGGGATCGCCAGGTCGCCCACACCACTAATCGAGGTGCTGGCAATCGAGGAGTAGCGATAGATGCGGTCGCCCATGCCGGCGTAGAGGTTCATCCCCAGACGCGGCATCAGCGAGGCGAGCACGTCGCTCACGGTCTTCTCGTCGACGAAGTCCATGCCGATGGAGCGCAGGTCGCCGCCGAGGTTGAGGATCGTCTGGAACGGCACCAGGATGATGTTGTCCGGTTCCAGGTGGACGTACTCGCGGAAGCCGGCCTCACCCAGGTCCTTGCCCTGCTGGCGCAGCTTCTCCATCATGATGAAGTCCACCGGGGTCAGCGGCTCGCGGTCGAGGTCCTTGATGCCCTTGAAGCGGGTGTTGTTCAGGATGCCGATGACCTTGAAGTCGGTGCCGCTGAAGCGAACGGTGGCCGTTTGGTAGTTGCGCTCGTTGATGCCCAGGGTATCGGCCAGGGCCTCCGGCAGG
>JAAZEB010000048.1 GCA_012512505.1 Armatimonadota bacterium
GCCGCAGCCCGCCGCAGCTCCTCCAGGGCCGCCGCGAAGCCATCGGCCACCTTGTCGAACTGGGCGCAGAACACCTCCGGCGGGTAGACCGCGCGCCAGGCATCGAGGTCGTCGTAGGGAAAGCCGACCATGGTGGCGCGGTAGCCGGTTGGCTGCAGCCAGAGCGGGTTGGCCGGCCCCACCTGCATCGGGGCGGTGTAGACCAGCCCACCGTGGTAGGGGAACTCGCGGAAGGCGGCGCTCAACTGCTGCCAGGCACGCACCACCGCCGGCGCCAGAGCCGCCCCAAAGCGGCGCCGGGCCACGCGCGTCATCGCCTCCACGGCAGTGGCGGCCGGCGCGTCGGCCCGACCGACCTCGGCAATCACCTCCAGGTTCGGCGAGGGGTAGCCGCCCAGGGTCCAGCTCAGCATCAGCCCCTCCACGCCCGCCTCTCGCAAGTTGAGGGCGTGCTGGGCCACGTTCTCCACCGCCGGAATGTAGGGCACCGCCGACAGCTCCCAGGTGTTGCCGGCCTGAACCTTGGCCAGGCACTTCCGGCCGCTCCGACGCGCCAACTCCCAGTGCCGGCTGGCCCGAGGCCCGGGCCCCACCGCGGAGATGGAGTACTCCCCCACCGCGCTCTCGATACCGCCCCGGCGGATCGGCAGGCTCCACTCGCTGACGCTCATCAGCGCCACCTCGGCCGGCAACCGGGCAAGGATCCCCTCCACCCAGGCATCGGCCCAGCCCCAATCCCAGGCAGTGAGACGCGCCGGGCTGTCCGTCTGCCGGATCCCTTCGTGGAAGAGGGCGTTCACCTCGGCGATCACCGCGGCCGGGTCTCGCTGGCTGCAGCGCGGGCAGCCGCCGCCACCGCCGTGCGACCAACAGTGGGTGAAGTTCTCCGAGGCGGTGATGGTGAAGAGGCCCGCCAGGTCCGGCACAGCGCGGCAAACAGTGGCCACCGCTTCCGTCAGGTAGCGCTGCACCGCCGGGTGGCTGGTGCACAGCGCGGCGTGGTCCCCCTGGGCCGTGCCGCGCAGCTCCGGGTGGGCCGCGAAGAAAGAGAGCGGCAGCGCGCGCGGCTCGTTCAGGTAAAGCCAGACGCCGATGCCGTGCCGGCGCGCCCGGGCGACCAGCTTTGCCAGGTTGCGGAGGCGCTCTTCATGCCCCGCGCTCAACGCCGGATCCCAGGGGAAAGGCGCCAGCTTATGCAGCACCCCCTGCAGCCAAACGCCGTCCACACCAGACTCCGCCAGGCGCGCCAGGTAACCATCGGGAAACGGATCGACGCTGGTATCCAGCAGCGGGTCGCCATAGAGGGCAAAGTAAGAGTAGCAATAGCGCGGCGAGAAGCGCGAGGGGGGTGCTGGCTCCCGCCGGGCTCCGGCCGGCTTACGGGTAAGCTGGCGCACGAACCCGAAGAGCGGGTCACGGCTGCGTCCAAGGCCCTCCGGGAACTCCTCCCGGACCACGCGGGCGATGGCCGCTGCCTGTGCCCGGGCGGCCTCCTCCGGCGGCGCGTAGCGCAGCGGCTCACAGCGCGGCTTCAGGCTGCCCAGCTTGATGAAGAGAAAGTCGTCCTCACGGAGGGCGTAGGCCATCTCCGCCGGCGTCCACCCCAGCAAGTCGAGGAGCTGCTCGTAGGGAAGCAAGTGCCAGTTGCGCCGGATGACGGTGAGGTAAGAGCGGCGCTGCTGGTCGGCGGTGATGCGCGGCGGGTCGGGCAGGCCCATCGCCTTCCCGAGGCGGCGCAGGTCGGACGGACGGGCGCCCACCACCCGCGCCAGACGCGCCAGCGGCACCAACTGCCAGTTGCGCCACACGTAGGCGTGCAGGCGGTCCGGGAAGTGCGGGCTGGGCACCGGCGCGGGCGCGGGACCGACCGGCAGCTCGGCCGCGGTCTGCGGCGTCGCCCGGCCGCCGGTGGCTGCCAGACACAGCAGCCCCACCCACACGCCCACGACCGCCACGCGGCGCACAGTCACCCTCCACCGGTGGCAGTGCCCGCGGAACCCTGGATCCCTGCTCATGATCGCCGCGCTCTCCTCCCCCAGGTTGGCCGGCCGCCTCGTCCGGGCAGCCGGACCCCCTCCCGTCTTGGCCGCCCGCCTGCTTGCTTCCTTCCTGCCGCTGGCGCCGGGTCTCGCCCCTGGTTGGGGCCGACAAATGAGCGTCTCCCGGCAGGAGCCCGCCTCGCGGGGGCAGAAGTCCCGTGCAACGCAGCCCGGCGATCGTCGGCACCCGGGCCGTTGGGCGGGCAGATGCCCGAGCATGGGGCACGGCCCGCCGGCAGCCGGCCCGCGCGGGAGGAGATCCGTGAGGAGAACGGTGTGGCAGGTTCTGCTGCTGAGCCTGGCGCTGGTGGCGCCGGCCGGCGCGGCACCCGGAACGATCAACGTGCAGGAGTTTGGCGCCAAAGGCAACGGCCACACCGACGACACGGAGGCAATCCGCACGGCGATGAAGGCGGCGGCGATTACCCGCAGTCAACCCTCGCCCCTTGGCGTTTACTACCAAACCGGCCCGACGCTCGTCTTCCCCAGCGGCGAATACCTCGTCAGCGACGCGATCGTGATCGAGGCGCTGGAGGTGCGTGGCGAAGGACGGGCGGTGCTGCGCCAGACCAACCCGGAGAAAGACCTTCTCACCAGCCTTTACGCCTGGCGGCTGGCGGTGCGCAATCTCACCTTCCTCGGCGGCAGAAATCAGTTGGACCTGCGCAACCCGAACGTTGACACCGGTCAGATCGTCATTGAGAACTGCCGTTTCTACGGCGCTGCCGGCTTCGGGGTGTTCAGCGACGTGCTCTCCACCACGGTGAAGATTGAGGATTGCACGTTCCTCCTTTGCGCGCAGGCCTGGTGCAACAAGCGGAGCGACCAGGCGGTGATGCGCGACTGCTGGATCACCTCCCACCCGCAGATGGAGAACAAGGCGGTGATCGAACACCGCGCGGGGCGCCTGACCATCGAGAACCTGTGCGGCGTGCCGCTGGTGGGCGGGCCGCGCCAGCGCTGGATTGACAACTACGGGAGCAACCTGTCGCTATTACGCTGCCGCTTCGGGGGCGAGGGAGGCGGCTTCACGCCGGTGTATAATCATACGAAGTACGCCCACCAGTTTGCCGGCCCCTCGGTGGTGATGGAAGACTGCTTTGTCAGCGCCAACGCCAGCTACGGCGCCAACTGCGCCGTCTACTGCCTGGAGGTGCCGAATACGATCCGCCTCCGCAACTGCCAGCTAGGCGGCTGCGCCGGGGTGCTGGTCGACCCGGCGGTAAACCTGGCCACCTATTTCCGCAACGCCGCGCCCACGCTCTTCTCGTTCGCCGTCGAGGGCTGCACCGGTGAAGTGATGGGCACCCTGCCCGCCGGCCTGCGACAGCCCCGGGTGGTGCGCGACCAGCCAGCGCGCCGCATCCTGACGCCGGCACAGTGCCGGCAGGCGATGGCACGCGCCAAGCGCGAGTGGGCCACCCGCAGAAGCGCCCCCCGGGCCCCCGAGATCGGGGGGAGTTGGCTCCGGAAGCCCCCCCGGCCCCCCAATCCTGGGGGGAGTCGGTTCCCAAAGCCCCCCCGGATTCGGGGGGGTTGGGGGGGCTCACCGCCAACGGCCACCGGCAGAAGACCCGGCCAGGCGAGTACGTGGCGCTGACGCGGATCACCCCGCGCGGCTACATGGACGCCACGGCGCAGCCGAACAGCGACTGGCTCTACCTGGGGCGCGTTGGCGACGACCTCCTGGTGCTCTTCCGGCAAACCAGCGAGGGCGGCTGGCCCCACTTCACCATCGATGCCGAGATTGACGTGGATCGCACCCCGTGGCTTACCTGGCGGCAGTTGCCAACAAAGGCGCCTGGCTCCTTCGCGTTGAAAGTGATCGACGTGGAGAGCCGCACCCTACGCACGCTCTACGCCGAGACGTTCAGCGGCGTGTACGACTACCACGCCCACAACCTGCGGGAGTTGTTCCAGGTGAAGGGAAAGCGCCGCTTCGAGATCCGCTACTACCCGCTCGGCTGGGGGCAGAAGACGGCGGAGGATTTCTGGTGGGCTCAGCCGGGGCAGTACGTGGCGTTTGACTTCTTCCGAGCGGAGAGCGACTGAGATGAAGTGCCCAAGGTGCGGGTTGATTGTCACCGACCAGGTGCCACAGTGCCGCGGCTGCGGCTTCTCACTGGAGGACCTGGATCGCCGGGCGGGGCGCCTGCCGGAGCGCACTGGCTTCGTCAGCGACCACGCCGGGCTGTTGAGCCCGGAGGAGCGTGCCGCCCTGGAGCAGCGGCTGGCCCGCTTCCACGAGGAGAACGGCGGCGAGATCGTGGTGGCGACCGTGGCCACCACCCGGCCGGTGAAGCCGGCCGAGTACGTGTTCTGGCTGTTCAACCGCTGGAACGTGGGCGGCCCGGAGCACGCCGGGTTACTACTGCTGCTGGCGGTGGCCGAGCGCCGGATCGAATCGGAGGTCGGCTACTCGTGGGAGCCGTTCGTCTCCGACGTGGAGTCAGGTGAAGTGCTGGACGAATATGTCGTGCCGCTGCTGAAAGAGGGGCGCTTCGCCGCGGCGCTCACCACCGGCGTCGAGCGCCTGGCAACGATCCTGGAAGCAAGTAAGCAGCCCGATCCCGCCGAAGGGGGTACGTCATGACACGCAAGCATGGGGCCTCCGCCTTTAGCCCCCCCGGCCCCCCGAGATCGGGGGGAGAAGGCTCCGGTAGCCCCCCCAGCCCCCCGATGTCGGGGGGAGTCGGTTCCGGTAGTCCCCCCGGCTTCGGGGGGGGTGGGGGGGGCCACAC
>JAAZEB010000049.1 GCA_012512505.1 Armatimonadota bacterium
CAACGGTCGATGCGGATCCACGTCATCTCGCGGCCGTGGGCGAGCTGGGCCTTGCCTGATACCGGCGTGGTGAGCGGGCCAACCAGCGGAATGTTGTTCTCGGCGTAGCAGGCGACGACGCAGGCGTTGCAGCCGGTGCAGCGGTCCAGATCTACCGCCATCGCCCAGCGGAAGCCGGTGTGCTCGTGGCCGGGGTGGTAAACGTCGTGCTGGCGGTCGTAGCCCGCGGGCAGCGGCAGGCTGATCGGCTCCGGCGGCGCGGTGGCGAGCTCTTCGAGGGCGACGGCGAGGGCGATGCCCCGGCCGTGCTGGTTCTGCTCGCCATGGATACGGATATGCTCGCCGGGGCGGCCGGTGCTGCGCACGCGCGCGGCCACCGAGGTGCCGGGCGCCAGCAGGCCGAAGGCGTTCACGCCCACGTCTTTGGCGTAGCGCCCGTAGGCGGTGTGCCCCTGGCCGGCGGCCAGCGCCGCCACGCCCGGCGCGACGCCTTCCCAGACATGAACCGGCAGCCGGACGGTGCCCGCGTCGGTGGCGACCTCTACCAGGTCGCCGCTGCGGACGTTGAGGGGGGCGGCGCTTTCGGGGTGCAGCTCCACCCACGAGCCCCAGACGGCGCGGGTCATCGGATCCGGGATCTCCTGCAGCCAGGGCCGGTTGGCGCTGCGCCCGTCGTAGTGGTGCAGCGAGGGATGCACGTAGAGCCGCAGCGTGCCTGGCTCGGGCGCCGGGAGGGTGACCGGGGCCGCGGCGCTTTGGCCGGCCACGGTGCCGCGACGCACCGGCGCGGCCGGCAGCGTCAGGCCGCCCTCCTGCACGTGCCGCTGCCAGAACTCCTCGAAGTCGCCCTCCAAGCCGGCCACCTGCTGCAGGCGGCGCCACTGGGCGCGCAGGTAGTCGTACCAGGTATCGGCGCCAAAGGCGGTCGGCAGCTCCACTCCGGCGGCGCGCGCGAGCTGCAGGAGCACGTCGCCCGCCTCGCGCGATTCAAAGTGCGTGCCCATCGCCGGCTGCATCAGGGTGTGGATGCCGCTCTGCGGCGAGTAATCGCCCCACGATTCGGCCGGCGCGTTCACCGGCAGCGCCCAGTGCCCCGCCGCGGCCACCGTCTCATCCTCGAATGAGTTGAGGCAGACCACCAGCTTCGCGGCGCCGAGCGCCTCCGCCGCCTTGAGGGCGGGCGGCATGGCGTAGAGTGGGTTGGCGTGGAGGATGAGGATCACCGCGAACTCACCGGCGGCGGCCCGCTGCAGGAACTCCTGCTGCTGGGCGATGGTGGCGGTGCCGGAGAGGGCGTGCGTGCGGCGGAAATCCACCGCGGTGGTGCCGGACTGGGCGTTGAGGAGGGCGGCGGCTTGCGCCACCGCCTGGGCCTCGGCTCCCGCCGGCAGCGGGTCGCCGGCCAGCACCAGCGGGCGCCGGGCACGGCGCAACGCCTCGACCAGCTCCCGCGCGTCGGCCGGCGCGATCCCCGGATCCCCGGCGGCGACCCCCTGCGGCCGGCGCAGCGATCGCTGGAGCCATTGGGCCAGCGCGGCCATCTGCGCCGGCGTTGCCTGGAGGTAGCGGTCGGCCTGGACCGCGGTGGGCGACCGGCGCGGGCCGATGTAGTAGAAGGGGGCGCGGTGGCCGTTGCGTACCCGGCGCATCCGGTGGAAGCGGCGGGTAAGCTGCACCGGGGAGAGCCACGTCTCCAGGAAATCGACCCCAAAGGAGAGCAGCAGGTCGGCCCGCTCCAGGTGGTAGTCGGGGATCTCGGCGCGACCGTAGACGGCGGCGTTGGCGGCGCGCAGTGGCTCGTAGTTCAGCGGCTCGTAGACCAGCACGTCGGTGGGAGAGCCGCCGAGTTGGGTGATCCAGGTGCTGAGGAGGCCGGCCAGCGAGCCGCTCTGCAGGTCGGTGATCACTCCGAGGCGGCCGTGGGCGTCGGCGAGGGCGGGCCCGATCGCGGCCAGGGCGGCATCCCAGGATGCCTCCTGCCAGCCGCCGTCGGCGCGGCGCCGGGGGCGGGCAAGGCGATCCGGGTTGTAGAGCCCTTGCAGGCAGGCCTGGCCACGGGCGCAGAGGCGGCCGGCGTTGATCGGGTGGAGGGGGTTCCCCTCCGCCTTGACGATGCGCGCCTCCCGATTGCGCAGTAACAGGCCGCAGCCCCCCGGGCACTCGCGGCACGCCGAGGCGTACCAGGTGGCCACCCCCGGCACCAGGTTCTCCGCGGGCGCCACGAACGGGATCAGCTTGCGGTAGCCCGCTCCCGATCCCAGCCCGGCCAGACCCGCCCCGATGCCTGCCAGAAACCCACGTCTCGAGATGTTCAACCGTTCGCCTCGCTCTCCCGCCCCGCCGGCCGGCCGTAGTGGCGCAGAGTAGCCGCCTATCAGACGATTGTGAAGGAAGCTGCCCGCGGCGACGCGCCGCGCATAGGGTGGGCAAACCGTGTTCGTTGACGCAACCAGACGAAGGCCCCGGAAACAGGGTACTACAAGGCGGCTGTGCCTCCAGGGGACGACCCACAAAGCGCGCCGAGAGACGTTCCTCCGTAGGCCAGGTGCCGGCGCGCCTCAACGCGTGATCCGGCCGAAAGGCGGTGGCGGGAGCGGTTGGCGGGAATGCTTGCCCGACACGCCTCTCAGTGTCCCCTTGCTGCACACTCACTTACTGAGGTTGTGGGATAACATACCACAAAAGCGTGCCGCCGTCAAGATGTTGCCGCGCCATTTGTCACTGCTCAGTGAAAAGTTCCATGGTTGTTGCTCAGTGACTTTTTCCATACCCTATGGGTATGCCA
>JAAZEB010000050.1 GCA_012512505.1 Armatimonadota bacterium
AAGGCGAAGAACCTGATCCGGGGGCCGGCCGGCACCACCGTGAAGCTCACCGTCGGGCGCCTGGCGGATCCCTCCAAACCGGAGGGGGCCGGCAACCCGATGAAGACGGTCGAGCTCACCGTGGAGCGCGACGTGATCCGCACCGATGGCCTGCGCTACAGCATCGGCCCGCCGAACGGGCACGAGGGAGAGCGTGACATCGGCTACATCCAACTGGAGGGCACCTTCAGCGACGAAACCGAAGGGCAGCTCGACCAGGCCCTGGCGGAGATGAGTAAGAAGAAGGTCAAAGGGATCATCCTGGACCTGCGCGACAACCCGGGCGGCCTCCTAGAGGTAGCGATCGGGGTGTGCAGCCGCTTCATTCCCGAAGGGCCGGTGGTCTTCATCCAGGAGTCCGGTGGTGCCCGGATGGCCCGCAACGCCGTCCGCAGCAAGTACTTCGCGCAGCGCGAAGGCCCGATGGTCGTTCTGGTGAACAAGCAGAGCGCGTCGGCCTCGGAGATCGTGGCCGGGGCCCTGCGCGACAAGGGCGTCGCCAAGCTCGTGGGTGAGACCACCTTCGGCAAGGGCCTGGTGCAGACGATCATCCCGTTGGAGAGCGACGGCAGCGCCGGGGCGCTGAAGATCACCACCGCCAAGTACTTCACGCCGAACGGCACCGACATCAACCACAAGGGGATCGAGCCGGACGTGAAGGTGACTGGCGAACGCCCGGACAGCGACCCGTTCAAGGCGCCGGATCCGAAGGCGAAGGATGAGCAGCTCAACCGCGCCATCCAGGTGCTGCGCCAGGAGATCCGCACCCACGACGCCAAAGTCGCCCACACGCCGGCGCGTTAGAGCAACGGCTCCCGTAAGGGGCCGGGCGCGGGGCATCACCGCGCGTGAGTGTCGGTCTGTAGGTCGAGGTGCAACCAGCGGCCGCTCGTCATCGGGCGGCCGCTGGTTGTATGTGGCGTGGCCTCCGGCCGGCGAATGAGCCGCAACCTCCGGGGCGCGCGCCGCAACTAACAGAGTGACGGGCACAGAACGTGCAACCGGAGAGGCCGGCGGCACGTGGCCCGAGGGGGGTTGGCTAGCTTGGATCACCTGTTGGAGGTCATCCGTCACGGCGGCGCGGCGATGTATCCGCTGCTGCTTTGCTCGGTATTGGCAGTTGGGATCGTCTTTGAGCGGCTCTTGGTGATTGGGCGCGCTCGCGTCAGCACTCAGGCATTACTGGCTCGACTGCGCGGGCACCTTGAGCGCGGCGAGTGGGAAGAGGCGCGCCGCGCCTGCCTGGCGGCACCACTGCCGCTGGGCGCGGTGGCCGCGGCCGGCCTGGAGAAGATCGGCCGCCCGCCGCAGGAGGTCGACGACGCGATGGCGCACGCCGGCAACCTGGCGCTGCAGAACCTGGAGAGCAACCTCCCGGTTCTCGGCACGATCGGGGGGGTGGCCCCTTTCATCGGTCTGTTCGGCACGGTGCTGGGGATCATGCGCGCCTTTCGTGACATCCAAGCGCGAGGGCAGGCCGGCACCGCCGTGGTGGCCGGCGGCGTCAGCGAGGCGCTCATCGCCACCGCCGCCGGCCTGGTAGTGGCGGTGGTGGCCGTCGTTGCCTACAACACATTCCTGAACCGGATCAGCCGCCTGGAGGTGCAACTGGAGGCGGCACGCTCGGAGTTGTTCTACCTGTTCACGGAGGAGTGGGAGTGCGCGCAGCGCGAAGGAACCGCCATGCCCGTCGGGATCAACTGATCACCCAGATCAACTTCATCCCGTTCACCGATGTCCTCCTGGTGCTGCTGGTCATCTTCATGATGGCCGCCCACTTCCTGGGCACCGAGGCGGGCCTGGACCTGCGCCTGCCGGCAGTGGCCTCAGCCCAGACGCGCGAACAGCCGCTGGAGGGCGTTGTTGTCACAATCCTGGCCGATGGCCGTCTTTATATTGATGAGAAACAGACGGAGGAGGCCGATCTGGTGCGTGACCTAGCTCAAACGGCGACCCGCAAGCACACACGCCTGGTGATCGTGCGTGCCGACCGTGCCGTCGCCTACGAGCGCGTGGCCCGCACGATCGATGCTGCCAAGCTCGCGGGACTCAATGACCTGGCCCTGGCGACCGAACTGGACCTGGGCCAGCGTCCGGAGCATGCCCCCGTGGAGGCCGACTGAATGCGGCGGCTGGTTGGGGGTCTCCCTGTTTCGCTCTTGCTCTCCATCCTCCTTCACGGGGTGGCGCTTGCCAGCCTCGCGCAGGCGGTGCGCCGGCCAACGCCCGCCCGCGGCGGCTTCACCCGAGTGCGCGTGGTGCAGTGGCATCCACGGACGGCCACGCCCCGCCAGCTCCAGGTGAGCCTTCCCGGCGTGCGCCTGCGGCCAACGCCTCTCACCGCGGCAGACCCGCAGGCGCCGTCGCCCGAGGAACTGCAGCAGCAGATGGAGCGCATCACCGCGCTGCGTACCGCGTTCTTCCAGCCGATGCGCCTACAAACGCTGCCGATGCCGGTTCTGCCGCTGCCGCCGGACCTTCCCCTTCCCCCGCTGTGGGACGCGCCGCTGCCGGGTGGGCCGCTGCCGGCACCCGACACTGAGCCGGAAGAGGAAGACGAGCGCCAGCAGTTGGCACGCCTGCTCCACGGCCCTGCCAGCACCGCCGCCACTACGCCCCAACCCGAGCTCTCGCCGCCCAAGGCCGCCGCCGATCTGCTGGCCAACCAGCCGGCGCTGGCTGCCTCGGCGCTGGCACTCAGCAGCGACCCAGCCACGGCGCCGGACGCGGCGCTGCAGAACGAGGAGAAGAGCGCCGAGGCCGAGGCGAAAGACGCGCCGGGCACGGAAGTGGCGGCAGCCAACACGCCCGAGGCAATTGCCTCGCCGCCAGCTGTGTCGGAGCCGCAGGAGGGCACCGACCCACCGGCTTCCGAGGCGGAGGCGGCCGCCCCGGCGGAAACGGGCAGCGAGACGGAGGCTCCCGCGGATCCACCGTCGGGCACCGAAGCCACTCCCGTCGCGGTGGAGCCCGCCGGCGACACCGTGGCGAAAGAGACCAAGGGGAACGTGCTGGATGCCCCGGCTAGCGGGGAGCCGGCGGTGGCCACAACGCCAGCGCACGAATCGCCCGCCAACGCCGAGGAGCCCGCGGAGGCGCAGCCGCCGCCGACGCCTCGCCTGGTTGCCAATGGGCCGCACGCCGGCGTGCGGGGCGCGTATCGGGTGCCGTTGGGGCTGGCCCTCCCCGGCTTCCGCAGCAGCGCCTCGATGGTGGCCCTCGTCCGGGAGGTGAACGCGCGCACCGGCCTGCGCCTGCTGCCAAACCAGGAGGCGTCCCCGGAGAACCTCGGGGCCTCGATGCCGCTGCTCTACCTGAAAGGCACCGGCAAGCTGGCGTTCAGCGCCGCCCAGCGCGCTGCCCTCAAAGCCTATGTGGAGGGGGGCGGCACGATCCTGGTAGACGGAGCGACCGATGAGTTCGGCGACCAGGTCCGGGCGGAGCTAGATCACATCTTCGGAAAGGCGCCGGTCTCGCTGCCGGCCTCGCATCCGCTCTACACAGCCTGCTACCGGCTGCCGGGGGCGCCGGGCGTCAAGTTTTTCCCGCTGCAGGCGATTGAGGTGGGAGGCCGTCCGGCGGTGCTGCTGTCGGCCGCCTTCCTCGGCCGGCGCTGGCAGAGCACGCGCGATCCGGAGCACGAAGCGGCCGTCGCCCTCGGCGTCAATGTGGTGGTCTACACCATTGCCAACCGAAAGTGATGATCTGTCTCCAGCCGCTGCCGCCCCCTCTGCCCCACGCCTGCTACAGCCACGACGCGCTGTCGGTGGCGCGGGCGCTGTTGGGGCAGGTGCTGGTGCATGAGACGCCGGAGGGGTTGACGGCCGGTCGCATCGTGGAGACGGAGGCCTACCTACACGACGACCCGGCCTGCCATGCCTCCCGCGGCCGCACCCGCCGCAACGCGCCGATGTTCGGGCCGCCGGGGCGCGCCTACGTCTACTTCACCTACGGGATGCACTACTGCTTCAACGTAGTGACGCAGCCGGAGGGGATCCCCGAGGCGGTGCTGATCCGCGCCGTCGAGCCGCTGGAGAGGTTGGCGCTGATGCGCGCCCGACGGGCACGCCGCGGGGCCGACGCCGCCCTCCCCGACACCGCGCTGGCGAGCGGGCCGGCTCGGTTGTGTCAGGCATTCGGCATCGACCTCACGCACAACGGCGCCGACCTGGTAGCGGGCCCCCTCCGGATCGTGGAGGGGCGGCCGGCACCGTTTGAGGTAGTGGCACGCCCCCGCATCGGGATCCGCCAGGCAACGGAGAAGCCGTGGCGTTTCTACATTGCCGGCAGCCCGTTCATCTCACGCCGGTAGCCGCGCCGCGGCGACCGCCGCCGCCAGCTCCCGGGCGCGTTGGGTGATCTCCTCATAGCGGCCGGCACGCAGCAGCGCCCGGTCCACCAGTTTCCCCCCGACGCCGATCGCCACCGCGCCGTTGCGGAAGTAGTCGCCGCAGTTGGCCGCGTCAACCCCGCCCACCGGTATCAGCGGGATCTCCGGGAACGGGGCGCGCAAGTCCTTCAGGTAGGCAGGCCCCAAACGCGCCGCAGGGAAGAGCTTCACGGCGTCGGCCCCCAGCTTCCAGGCACGCGCGACCTCGGTGGGGCTGAAGGCGCCGGGGAAGATCGGGCGCCCCAGGCAGTGGGCCTCCTGGATCACCGCCGGGTCGGTGTCTGGGGCGATCAGATACTCGGCGCCGGCGCGCACCGCCTCTCGGGCCAGTTCCTCCGAGAGCACGGTGCCCGCCCCCAGCAGGATCGTCTCGCCCATCTCATCGGCCAGGCGGCGGATGATGTCCGCCGCCCCCGGCACGGTGAAGGTCACCTCGATGGCCCGCAGGCCCCCATCCCGCACCACCCGCGCGGCGGCCAGCGCCTCCTCGCCAGAGTCGGCGCGCACGATCGCCACCACGCCCAACTCGCGAATCTGAGCAACTACTTCCTCACGCGTTCTCATCGCTACCCCCAGAGAACCACCCTGAAAATCGCCTTTTGTGGCCGGCCTAACTTCCGGATCGGCGGCGCCGCTCAGCTCCATCCTTCTGGGTGGCCGCCCGCCAGGCTGGCCCCCAGCGTCAGAGGCGTCCGACGCCGAGGGGCCGGATCGCCGGCGCTCCGACAGCGGCCTTACCCCGCCCCGAGGAGTGTGACTCCTCCAGGAGAGATGGCCGGAGTGCCCGAGCCATCGGGCTTCACGCTGTGGGAAGCCGCATTGCTGCGGCGCTCCGCTACTCTCCCAGGCAACTGGCCGGAGTGCCCGAGCTATCGGGCTCCGACGGTTGGGATGCCGCATTGCTGCGGCACTCCGCCGCCCTACCCTGGAGATGGCCGCTTGTCACCCGCCTGACTCCCGGATTGGCGACGGAGCCCCAGTTTCATCCTCCTGGGTGCCCGCCGGGCATGGGGGTTCCTACGACGGCCGGCGTCCCGCCGGCGATCCGGCCCGCGTTCCGCCGATCGCACCCGCCCAAAATCCGCAATTCGCGATTCGCGATTCGCGATTCGCAATTCGCAATCCCTACAACTTTCCTCCCCAGGCCAGGACCAGCAGATCGAAGGAGATGGCGCAGGCGGCGTGCAGCCCGAAGGTGGGAAGGAACGAGCGGGTTCGCAGCGAGACGAACCCGAGCACATAGCCGGTCAGGAAAGAGGCGTAGAACTCCGGCATCGGCTTGCCCCAGTGCATCACCCCGAAGAGGATCGCCTGCAGGTGCAGCGCCCCATTCCCCAGCGCCGGGCGCAAGCCAAACAGCAAGAAGCCGCGGAAGAAGAACTCCCAGCAGAACATGTAGAGGCCGTTGTAGGCCACCTCCCAGAAGAGCAGCTCGCCGTGCGAGACGCGGGCGGCGGCGTTCACCGGGTAGTAGTTCTGGAACACGGGCCACCGCGCGGCGATAACCAGCCCCACCAGGGTCGGCAGGTAGAGCAGCAGGAAGAGCCGTCGCGCCCCGCGGGCGTCCCCTTTGCTGAGGCCATACTCCTCCGGCGCCTCGCCGAAGCCCATCAGCACGATCAGCAGCGGAATGAAGAAGAGTACCGCGTAGTTCACCGCCAGGTAGCGGTCGTAGGTGTAGGCGCGGGGGATCCCCGAGCGGACGTATGGCAGCGCCAGGGCGCAGTAGGCGAGCACCACCACCGCTTTGATCGTGTTCCGGCGGGCGAGTTCCTTCATGGGTCAGAGTCCACCGCGGCGCTGGCGCCCGCATCCTCTTCGGGCGGCAGCAGCTTCGGCAGCGCCTCCTTCCAGAGGTCCATAAACCGTCGGGGTGGGCGCCCCGACCAGGAGATCAACTCGTCGGGCGCGTGCTCCACCACGATGAAGTTGGCGCGCAGTTGGTCGGCGTGGCGGCGGTAGGCCGGCGACCGCGAGCGGGTGACGTGGATCTCGGTCACCCCATAGTGGCGG
>JAAZEB010000051.1 GCA_012512505.1 Armatimonadota bacterium
CACGTTACTATTGCCTGGATAGCGCGTGTAGCGCCCGGCTTCACCGCCGGGCGAGGATTGAAACCACAATCCCCGCGTCACTGATCGTTCGCGGGGAGAGTAGCGCCCGGCTTCACCGCCGGGCGAGGATTGAAACGTGGGGAGGCAGGCTAATCGGGGGAACCCCTAACAAGGTAGCGCCCGGCTTCACCGCCGGGCGGGGGATGAAACAAGGGTGAGGGCTGCACCCAAGTGGAGCAATCCTGGGTTGCGCCTGGGTTCACCGTTGGGCGGGGGATCGCGGGCAGCTCCTTGGCCCCGGTCCGGCTGGCTTTGGCGGCGCGGCCTACTCGCTCACCCACCGGACTGGCGCACGCGGAAGGTGATGCGCCGCGTGGGTTCCACGTTGCCGGGGGCATCCAGCCCGCGGGTGCGTCCGCCCTGGGTTTCGTAGAAGAACCGACCGCAGCGGTCCACCGAGCGAAACTGCAGGACGTGCTCACCAGGCAGCGCCACTCGAATCGGGCCGGTATACTCGGTCCAGGCGCCGCCGTCCAGGGCATACTCGGTGCGCGCCACGCCAAAGCCGCCCGGCCGATCCTCGGCAACAAGGGCGATCTCCACCGGCGCCGGGTAGGCATCCCCTACCGGCTCGGCGCTGAAGAAGGGCGTGGTGGCCGGTGGGTCGTCATCCAGGCGCCACTCGTCGTCGAAGTAGCCGGCCTCCAGGTAAGTCTCGGGGAGGTAGACGAACGGCGCCTGCACCGTGCGCGCCGGCTCGCGGGCGGAGTTCCAGACCACGTAGTCCGGCCAGTAGAACGGCAGCGCCTCCAGGTCTTTCCCCACCGCGCCGCCCGGGTGTCGGTAGGGATCGATGCGGCTGGAGAGGTAGCCGCGGCTCACCACCACGTAGCGCTGCGGGTTCAGCGGGTTGGGGGCGATGAACACGTAGTTCACCGTCGGGCCGGTGTAAAGCCGGCTCCCCAGGCGCACGCCGTTCTCCTGCAGGCGGATCGGCAGCGCGTCGGCGATCTGGGCGATGAGGTGGTGCGTCTGGGCGTCGCCGAAAAGGACCAGGTTGGCGCCGGAAAGCTGCTCGTCGGTCACCGTGGTGTCCGGGATCGGGGTCAGCAGCGGCTGGGTCTCGGGGATGTAGGCGCCTGCTTTTGCCGGGTAGGGCGGCTCCCACCAGTTGTCGCGGCGCTCCTTGGGCGTCTGCCAGCTCCAGTGCGCCACCATCCAGTGGTTCCACTCGGCACAGAAGCGGAGGGCATCGCGCCGGTTGCGCTCCGTCTCCGCGCGGCTGCCGGCCGTGCCGTAGGTAACCACGAAACGCGAGAGGAAGGCATCGTGAAGCGGCCCCTGGAGGCCGTGCCGCTTACGCACCGCCGGGAGCGCGGCGTCATCCGCCGGCTGCCAGCCCACAATCCGATAGCCGGCGTCCATCTGCGCCGCGATCGTCAAGTCGCCGCCAGGCACCCCTTGGTAGGAGAGGAGGCCATTGGTGTAGACGGTCACCGGCCCGGAGAGGTCCACCGGGTTCTCCTCAGCCAGCAAGGTGTAGCGCGCGACGTTGCTGGCCTCCACCTCGATCGTGCTCCCCACCGCGCGCGCCGCCAGCCGCGCCCACTGCAGGTTCGAGCGCAGGGCATCGAGACGCAGCCAGTAGCCACGGTTGTACTTCAGCGTGTTCGTGACGTAGACGGGAGCGGGCGGTCGGCGCACGCGCACCTTCGTCCGAAAGTAGTTGTAGACCTCCTCGATGTCGTAGCCGGCCCCGTGCCCGCCCCAGTCGCCCCGGGCGGTGTAGCCGGTGTAGCCAAACTCCTGCAGGCGCTGCACGATCTGCTCGGCGTTGGAGGGCGGGTTGACGTAATCCCAAGTGCCGTAGCCGATGAGCAGCCAGACGTACTTCGCGTTCTCCACCTGCCAGAGGGAGGAAGCCGTCTCCAGGAGCGGCCGGCGGGAGGGATCCACGTACTCCGGCAGGCGCGGCGGGTCGGCCTGCTCGTAGAAGTGGCCGTAGAACTCGCGGTAGTCGGTCCAGCCGGCAATCGGGGCGCCGGCGGTGAAGACGTGGGGAAAGCGCAGCGGCATGCGGAAGGAGCCGTGCCCGCCCATCGAGCCGCCGGTCAGGTAGATCCGATCCTCGTCAACGTGGTAGCGCAGCTTCAGGTCGTCCAGAACGCGGAAGAGGTCGTCCTCGCCGATGCCGTCGTAGTTGTTGCTGCCGCGCCCATCCGGGTGGGCGAGGATCCAGCCGTGGGCGTCCGCCCAGTCCATCTGCCAGGCGCTGAAGCCTGACAGGCGCCCGCCGAACCCGTGCAGGTGCAGCACCACCGGGTGCAGCACGCCCGGGTCATAAGGGTCGGGCAGGTAGACGCCGTAAGGCTGGTAGGTGCCGTCGATGTCGGAAAGGTAGTAGTTCACGGCGAAGCCAGGCGTGATGAGCGGCTCCGCGCGCGAGAGGTGGGCGAAGAGCAGCACCGACAGCACCAGCGGTGGGATCCCAGCCAGATAGCGCATGTGACGATATGGCGACCGCTTCCTCACGGCACGTTCATCTCACCAAGCCGGCACCGCCGGCCGGTGCTCCCACCGGATTACCCGGCGCGTCACCCCATAGTCACCCGCCGCGGCGCGCGCTGGCCTACGCCACGCCGCCTTGCAGGCCGCGCAGCTCGCGGTAGAGGATCACATAGCCGATGTGGTAGATCGGGGCGGTGACCACGATGCCGACGCCGCAGGCGAGGATGCCCAGGCTGGAAAGCAGGGCCAGCACCAGGAGGCACGCAAAGAGCATCAGGCGGTGCCCTTTGGTGCTTTCCCAGCTCGACCGCACCGCATCCAGCGCGCCATAGCCGCGGTCGACAATCTCCATCCAGGTGAGGCTGAGCGCCGCGGCGGCGACAAACGCCCCGATGATCAGCACGAACACCCCGACGAACACCGCCAGGTAGACCAGGAGCGTGGCCCCCACGAAGGTGAAGTAGTGCCGGTAGCCGCGGAACAAGGCCCCCAGATCAGAGCTTCCCCGCGTCATCAGCTCGTGGGTAACGTAGAGCGGGCCCCAGTAAAGGGGCAGCAGGACCAGGTTGGCGATCTGAATCGCCACCTTGAAGCCCGGCGGCGGCTCCGTGGGCAGTGGCCAGCGGCCGCTGGCCACCAGGCTCCCGGCCATGGTGAAGAAGAGCGTGGCGTATACCAAACCCAGGATCAGCAGCGTCACCGTGCTGCTGCCGATCAGCAGGCCCGCGTTCGCCTTCATCACGTTCCAGGACTCGGTGAGGACCGCCCCCAGGTCCAGTTGGCCGCTGGGCAGTGCCAGCAGGCCCCCCTCCCCTGTCTCAGGGAATTTGGCCGCGGCGGCCGGCCCCGCCTCTCCCGACGCCGCTACTGTCGCCGGCTCGCCCGGCACGGCGGGCGCGGTGATCGGGGTCCGGCAATAGGGGCACGGTCCCGTGGTGTCCCGCGCCGTATCCGGTGCCGAGACACGCTGACCACAGGCGGGGCAATCAAACTCTATTGGCATGCGGTACCTCCCGGCCGTTCAGGCACAGGATTCCCCGGCCCGGCAGCGGAATCCTCCTGATGGGTGGCGAGCGCGGCACCGCGAGGCCGCCGAGGAAGGCTTCTGGATGAAAACAAGCATCGGCTGCAACACGCTCTATCCTGCCGGCCGGCTGACCAGCGAGGGGCAGTTCACGCTGCCGCACCAGCTCCGCGCCCTGGAGGTGATCGCCGAGGCGGGGTTCGACGCCGTCGAGTTCTCGCACGCCGGGCACCTGACGCCGGAGGAGCTGCAGCAGGTCGCGGCGCACGCGCGCGCCCTCGGGTTGGTGCCGTGGTCAGTTCACGCCTGGCGGCCACTGGCAGCCACCGCGGCCGATGTCGAGACCACCCTCGCCGATTACCGCGTCGCCGCGCAGACGGCGCACCTCCTCGGCGTGCGCGTGGTGGTGGTCCACAGCGGCGGAACGATGGCGCCGGCCGGCCTGTCGGAACGCCGGAGCGCCAACAGTGAGTGCTTGCGGGCGCTGGCGGAGTGGGTGGGTCCGAAGGTGGTGGTCGCGGTGGAGAACATGAGCGCGCGCGCCGACTGGGAGTTCATCATCGAACTGGTAGACGCCTGCCCGCTGCCGAACGTCGGCCTGAACCTCGATACCGGGCACGCCCACCTGGGTGACCTCGGCGTCGTCAACGCGATCCGGATGGCCGGCGGCCGCCTGCGCACCACGCACCTGCAAGACAACCTCGGGCAGCAAGACAACCACCTGCCGCCGGGCCAGGGCACGATCCGCTGGGAGGAGGCCCTGGCCGCCTTCCGCGAGGTCGGCTACACCGGGTGTTACCTGGTGGAGCTCTCCGACTGCCCGATCGGCCGCGAGCCGGACACCGTGGGCGACACGCGCCGTGCCGCGGAGAACCTGCGGGCGCTGCTCGCGCAGGCGGGGATAGACCGCTGACAACACCTGCTACCGTGGGAAAGGCCATGGAATGAATGATCAGAACGCCCTGGAGCTGAAGCTGGATGCTTTCGCGGCGCCGGAGCGGCGCGAGGCGCTGCAGGCCCTGGCGGCGCTGCCACTGCCTGCCCCCCCGCCAGTGGAGAACGTCAACCTCCACTTCCACTCCTTCTTCTCTTACAACGCCGCGGGGTGGTCGCCATCGCACATCGCCTGGGCCGCGCACCGCGCCGGCCTCTATGCCGCCGGCCTGTGCGACTTCGACGTGCTCGACGGCCTGGAGGAGTTCCTGCAGGCGGGCGAGCTCCTGGGCCTGCGCTGCACGGTGAACCTGGAGACGCGCGTCTACCTGAAGGAGTACGCCGAGGCGGAGATCACCTCGCCGGGCGAGCCGGGCGTCACCTACATCATGGGGGCCGGCTTCGCCCACCTGCCCGCGGCGGGGACGGAGCAGGCCGCCGGCCTGGCGGACTACCGCGCCCGCGCCCAGGCGCGCAACCTGGACCTGGTGGCGCGCATCAACCCGCACGTGCCGGCCATCGCCCTGGAGTACGAGCGCGACGTGCTGCCGCTGACGCCGCAGGGCGCGCCCACGGAGCGCCATATCGTGAAGGCTTACCTGAACCGCTCACAGGCGGTCTACGGCACCCCCGAGCGCGTGGCGGCGTTTTGGGCGGAGATCCTGGGCAAGCCGGCCGCCGACGTGCAGGCGATGCTGGGCACGCCGAAGATGGAGGAGGCGGTTCGCAGCAGGCTGGTGAAGCGGGGCGGCCTCGGCTACGTGCAGCCCTCGGTGGACACTTTCCCGCCGGCGGATGACTTCATCGCCTGGGTGACCGCCTGCGGGGCGATCCCGATGATCACCTGGTTGGACGGCACCACCGACGGGGAGAAGGATGGTCGGGCGCTGCTGGAGTGCCTGTGCGCCAAGGGCGCCCGGGCGCTGAACATCATCCCGGACCGCAACTGGAACCTCGCCGACGCGGACGCCCGGGCGGTGAAGGTGGCGAACCTGCGCGCCATCGTCGCCGCGGCCGACGACCTGGGCCTGCCGATCAACATTGGCACCGAGATGAACCGCGACGGGCTTCCGTTCGTAGACGACCTCTCCGGGCCGGTGCTGCGCGAGTTCAAGGAGAGCTTCCTGCGCGGGGCGCAGATCCTGGTCGGGCACTCGATCTTGCTGCGCTACGCCGGCGTCTCCTACACCACCTCCGAGGAGCCCCTGCCGGCCCGAAACGCCTTCTTCGCGTCGGTGGGCGCCCTGCCGCCGCTGACCGCTCCCGTCGCCGCGAAGCTGCGTGCCCTGGGCCCCGAGAAGGCCCTGACGGCGATCCACGACGCGGCAGCCCGGGGAAGCTGGCAAGCCTGAACCATCAACGAATGCCCGACCGCTGGCGCGATTGCCAACCGGCTCGTTGGGAGGGCGGCAAGGCGGCAAGAGAGCCGCCGAGCCGCTCTTCCTGATCCGGGGTGGTGCCCTCCGCCAGGCCAGAGGTGGACCGCATGCACCAGGCGTGGTTCAAGTCGGTACCGCTGCAGGTCACACTGTGGACCTACCCCTACGTCAAGGAGGGCAACTTCTGAGAGCGCGGTGGGCGAGCAGCCATGCCCGCCACACACAGGCCGCGGGGCGCATCGCCGTGCGCTCCGCGGCCTTGGGCGGAACACCCTGGTGATTCGCGCTACTCAAAGCACTTCCAGAGCTCCTCGGCGAAGAGGCGGTGGCCCCGGTCATCCGGGTGGTTGATGGTGTTGTGCAGCAGCGTCATGTAGGGAAGCCCCTCCTTCCAGAGGTGCTCCCAGCGCGCGGAGGCGTCTGCCAGCGCCACGCGGTGCGTCTGGGCGAAGGCGTGCAGGCCCTTCACGTAGGGGCGACACTCCTGCCCGCGCAGATCCGTCAGGCCCATCCAGTCGGGCCGAACGAAGTGCGGGGTGATCAGGATCACCTCGGCGCCAAGCGGCGCCAGGCGCTGCAGGATGTCGCTGTAGTGCTGCTCCACCTGCGCCTCGTTGTAGTAGGCGTCGTTGACGAACTCGATGGTCACCAGGTCCGGCTTGGCGTCGAGGATGCGCTGGAACTTGCAGATCGGCACCCAGGCCTCGGGGAGGGCGCTCTTCTCCGGGTAGCACCACTGGTAGCTGGCGGAGCCGCCGATGCTGATGTTTTCCACCTCAATCGGCGCGTTGGGGAAGCGCTCGCGCAGGCCGGCGGCGAAGACCTCCACGTAGCACAACTCCGGCTTGCTGGCGGTGCCGCCGGCGGTCACCGAGTCGCCCCAGCAGACGATCTTCACCGGCTGGCCGGCGCGCAGCTTGGCCATCGTCTTTGGGATGCGTCCCGGGGTGGTGCGCGTCACCGCCTGCTGTGGGGTCTCCAGGATCGGGTAGATGTCCTCCGGCGCCACCCGAGCGGCGTGGTAGGGCACGAAGACGTGGGCCAGCGTGGCGCAGCCGGGATCGGCCGGCGGGGGCACCGGCACGCTGATGTGCGGCTCTCCCTGCTTCAACGACACTCGTCCCTTTGGCGAGACCTGGATCGTATCCATCCGCAGCAGCGAGTAGCGGTAGTCGGCATACACCGTGTCGTCGGCGGTCACGCGGCTCTTCGGCCCCAGGCCGACGTGTGCCCCACCCTGGTCGAGGAGGTAATCTTCCCCTTCCTGGAGGAGCGCGCCGCCCTTCTCGCGTCGGATCTGCAGCGAGCCGGGCACCAGGGATCCATGCGCCGTCAGCTCCCCGGTGAACGGCCCCCGCAGGCGGGTGCCCTGGTTCCACCACTTGGGGGCCTCCGGCGACAGTTTCAATGCCTCGTCCTGCACGGTGATGATCGGTGCTGGCGCCACCGGCAGCGTAACCGCCCGCGTCACTCGCACCAACTGCCGGCCCACGCGGCACTCGCCCGGCGCCACCACCACCGCGGCTCCCTCAGCCGTGATCTCCATCCCCTTAGTCACCTGTACCCTCCTGACCCCACCGTCGCGGCGAACGCCGTCCTCGGCAGCGGCCGCCTCTCCCCCGCCGGCCAACACCGGCAGCAGCACGAACAGGGCAGGCGCCACGTCCCACCCCAAAAACGAACGACGTTGGCTTCTCATCGATAGCGATACCTCACCCGCTGCAGTTCGGCCCTCCACGGGACACGCAACACCCCGTGGATGGTTGATCAGAACACGTCTACGACAGGACGCGGGCCGCGTAGACCTCGCGGTAGTCGTTCAGCATCCGCTTCAGCAGCGCCGGCACATCGAGGCCATAGGGGCAGCGCGACCGGCACTCGCCGCACTCGCGGCATCGCTCGATGCGCTCCATCTGCTCGCGCCACTCCTCGGTCAGGAACTGCTCGGCGGGCATGCGCCGCAGGCAAAGGCCCATGCGCGCTGCCATCGGGATCGGGATCTCCTCCGGGCAGGGCAGGCAGTAGCCACAAGCCCGGCAAAAGCTGCCCGACAGCGCCGCCTTATCCGCCTCGATCTGGGCGCGCGTCGCCGCGTCCAGCACCGGCGGGTGGGCATCAAGCGCCAGGATCTCCTCCAACTCCTCCATCCGCTGGATGCCCCAGATCGGCACCACGTTTTCGAACTGATGGAGGAAGGCAAAGGCGGTGCGCGCGTTCGTCAGCAGCCCGCCGGAAAGCGGCTTCATCGCGATCAGGCCGACGTCGTGCGCCCGGCAGTGGCCGATCAGCGCCAGGTCCTCCATCGTCGAGATAGCGCACAAGGGAAACTGCAGCGTATCGAAGAGGCCGCTCGCCACTGCCTGCCAGGCACGCTCGCGGCTGTGGTTGGTGTAGCCGATGAAGCGCACTAGCCCCCGCTCGCGCGCCTCCAAAAGGCCGGCATAGGCCGAGTGCCGGTCATTGGGGTCCGGCACCGTCGCCGGGTTGTGAAGCTGCAGCAGGTCCACGTAGTCGGTGCGCAGGGCGCGCAGGCTGGTGTGGAGGTCGGCCAGCAAACCCTCGCGGGTGGTGGCGCCGCTCTTGGTGGCGATCACCACCTGGTCGCGCACGTCGGCCAGGGCGCTGCCGATCTTCTCCTCGCTGTCGGTGTAGGCTCTGGCCGTGTCATAGAAGGTGATCCCGGCCTCGTAGGCGCGGCGCAAGATGCGCGCTGCCTCCTCCCGCGTCACGCGCTGCAGCGGCAGCACCCCGAACGCGGTTCGGGTGACCTCCAGCCCCGTTCGCCCCAGACGTGTTTTCTCCATGCGTGTCCTCTCCAAACAGGCCAGAGTGAGCTATCACTCCGTCACTTCACCGAGCGCGTCGCCGGGCCCCCAGGGGCAAAGCGCGACGGTGGCGTAGGGGTTCATCGCCGTGTCCTCCTCGCGGCAGGCGAAGCGCCACAGGCGACGCACCATCTCGCGCTTGACCCCGTCGTAGCACGGGTCGCCGACAAGGTTGCGCAGCTCGTGGGGGTCCTCAGCCAGGTGGTACAACTCGTCGTCGTCAAAGCCGTTGTAGACGTAATGCCACTCGCGGGTGCGCACCGAACGCTGGGTGTAGTACAGCTCCACGCCGTTGCACTGAGTGTGGATCTCGTCCGGCCAATCGGCGGGCTGCTCCCCTCGCAGGAACGGCGCCAGGCTGCGGCCGGTGGGGCGCTGCGGGATGGTGGCGCCACCCAACTCCACGAACGTCGGCGCCAGGTCGGCCAGGGAGACCAGCGCCTCCACCTGCCGGCCGGGGTGGGCAATCCCGTTCGGCCAGCGCATCACGCACGGCACGTGGTAGGCGCCACGGTAGCAGGGGATCCCCTTCAGGAAAAGACCGTGGTCGCCCAGATAGTCGCCGTGGTCGGCCACGTAGAGAACCAGCGTGTCCTCCGCCTGGCCGGTAGCGTCCAGCGCCTGCAGCACCTCGCCGAACAGCGCGTCGAGGTAGGTGCAGTAGGCCCAGAAGTGGCGGATCGCATCGCGCACCTCGCGCTCGGAGAGCTGGCTCCAGTACTGCCGGCGCAGGCGCTGCACCACCCGCGGCTTGTCCGCGAGGTCGTCGGCGAAACTAGGCGGCAGGGGCACCTCCTCCAGGCGGTACTGCTCCACGTAGCGCCGGGGCACGTTGTAAGGGTCGTGCGGGCCAACAAGGCCCACGTAAAGGCACCACGGCTCGCCGCCCTGGGCCAGCGCCGGCAGCGCCTCCACGGCACGGGCGACGACGCGCTCGTCGTGGCCGGCCGGGGCGTCGTCCGGCAGGGTGCGGTAGAGCCGGTAGTCGCCCCAGCCCGGGCGCCGCACCTGTCCGGGGGCACGCTCGCCCGTCTCCTTCGGCTCGCGGAAACGCCGCCACTGCTCCCAGTCAACTCCGTGGTGGTCGCCCTTCGCCGAGGTGACGATCAGCTCTTCCCAGCCGTAGTCGGCCGGGCGCTGTTCAATGCTGACGTGCCACTTGCCGTCGAAGGCCAGGCGATAGCCAGCCGCCCGCAGCTCCTGGGAGAAGAGGCGCACGCCCTCGCGAGGACCAGCGCTCAACGCCTGCGCGTTGCAGATGTTGTTCCACACGCCGTGGCGGCTGGGGTAGAGCCCGGTGAAGAAGGTAGCCCGCGAGGGGCAGCAGTGCGGCGCGGGGCAATACGCCTCGGTGAAGGAGACCCCCTCCCGCGCCAGCCGGTCCACGTTCGGCGTCTGGCAAGGGTGCGCCGGCAGAACCGTGTCGCCCCGTTGATGGTCGGTCATGAAGAGGAGGAGGTTTGGTCGTTTCGCCATTGGCATCCATCCATTCCGTGGTGCGGTGCCACCGCGTCCCTATGCAGTTCGGGATTCGCCGCGCCGGCCCTGCTGCCGCCTGCCCGCAAACGCTCGTTTGACAATGCATGGGCCCCTTTGCTATCATGGAGGTGTTCGGAGAAAACGCCAAGATGACGCTGCAGGAGAAACTCGCGACGCTGCCCGACCGGCCCGGCACCTATCTGATGAAGAACGCCGGCGGCCACGTCATCTACGTGGGCAAGGCAGTCTCGCTGAGGAACCGGGTGCGCTCGTACTTCCACGCCTCGGCCGACCACACGCCGAAGACCCGCCGCCTGGTGTCGGAGATCGCCGACATCGAGTGGATCCTCACCGACACCGAGCTCGAAGCACTGATCCTTGAGTGCAACCTGATCAAGAAGCTGCGGCCGCGCTTCAACGTGCGCCTGCGTGACGACAAGCACTACCCCTACCTCTGCGTCACCCTCAACGAGTCGTTTCCGCGCCTCACCCTTGTCCGCTCGGCGAAGAAGGACGGCAACCGCTATTTCGGCCCTTACACCAACGCGCGCGCCGTGCGCCACAGCATCGCGCTGCTCAGCCGCATCTTCCGCCTGCGCCCCTGCAGCTACCAGATCACCGGCAACGAGCCGGAGAAGCTGTGCCTCTACTACCACATCAAGGAGTGCAGCGGGCCCTGCGCCGCCCGGATCGACCAGGAGGAGTACCGCAAGACGGTCGAGCAGGCCTGCCTGTTCCTGGAGGGCCACCAGGATGCCCTCCTCAAACGCCTCAAGCGCGAGATGGAAGCCGCCGCGGAGCGCCTCAACTTCGAGCGCGCCGCCCGCCTGCGCGACCAGATCCACGCCCTGGAGACGATCCTGGAGCGCCAGAAGGTCCTCTCCGCCGCGATGGTCGACCAGGACGTGGTCGCCCTGGTGAGCGACGACGGCAACGCCTGCGCCCAGCTCTTCTTCATTCGCAACGGCAAGCTGGTGGGGCAGGAGCACTTCTACCTGGAGGGCACCACCGACGAGGCGATGAGCCAGGCGCTGGGGCAGTTCCTGGCGCAGTACTACCAGGACGCGCCCTACGTGCCGCCGGAGATCCTGGTGGAGCGTGACATTGCCGAGCACGACATCATCGAAGCGTTCCTGCGCCAGAAGCGGGGCCGCAAGGTCCACGTGGGTGCACCCTCGCGCGGCGAGAAGAAGCGCCTGGTGGAGATGGCCGCCACCAACGCCCTGGAGGCGCTGCGCCAACTGCGGCTGAAGCTGGATACCGACAAGGAGCTAACCCAGGAATCGCTGGTGGCGCTGAAGGAGGCGCTGGGCCTGGAGAAGCTGCCGCTGCGGATCGAAGCCTACGACATCTCACATATCCAGGGTGCCGAGACGGTGGGGGCGATGGTCGTGCTCTACGCCGGCGCCCCCCGCAAGTCGGACTACCGCCGCTTCCGGATCAAGAGCCTCGGCCCTTCCCCGGACGACTTCGCCGCGATGAAGGAGGTCATCTCCCGCCGCCTGGCCCGGGGCATCCAGGGTGATGCCAAGTTCCGCGAAATGCCCGATCTGCTGCTGATCGACGGCGGCCAGGGGCAGCTCAACGCCGCCCTGGAAGCACTGCGGGAGGCCGGGATCGACCTGCCCGCGGTCGGCCTCGCCAAGCAGTTTGAAGAGATCTACCGCCCCGGCGAGAGCCTGCCCCTGGTGCTGCCGCGCCACTCGAAGGCGCTGCACGTGCTGCAGCGCGTGCGCGACGAGGCCCACCGCTTCGCGGTCAGCTATCACCGCCACCTCCGCTCCAAACGGGTAGTCGGCTCGGTGCTTGATGGCGCGCCCGGGATCGGCCCGAAGCGCAAGCGCGAGCTGCTGAAGCACTTCGGCTCGGTGGAGCGCATTCGCCAGGCCGGGCTGGAGGATCTGGCCGCCTGCCCCGGCATGAATCGGCACGCCGCGGAATCTCTCTTCCACTACCTGGCGGAGGGAGAAGCCTCGCCCGCCACACCCTCACTCCTTTCCGTCTCCTCCGCCTCCTCTGGCACGGAATCTGCCGGGCGGTAGCACACCCACCGGCGCCGGTGGGGCTCTCCGCGAACTCGCGGAGACGAAGCACCGTGTCACCCGTCGGCAGGGCAGCGCCGGGGAAACGACCCGGTGTTCTGCCTCCGGTCCCGAAGCGTTCGCCCAACACCGCCCCGGTTCCGCGCCCGCTGGGAGCGCCGGCGTCCCGCCGGCCACGGCTCAAGGCGCTCTGGCGATCACTGGCTCGGCGGCGCCGGCCGGCGGCCGGAACGCGATCCCGCTTCTGGAACGCATCCCGTCGGGGGGACCACGGAGAGGAGAAGCCCAAGCGATGCACGGCAAGTCAGGATCCCGCGACAACGCCCGAACTGAGAGCCTGGTCACGGCCGCCCGCGGCCCCACTCCCGTCGCCGCCGGCGAGACGGATCAGCAGCTTTTGGAACGGGTCGAGCAGGAATCGCCCCAGCCGGGCGGCCGCCGGGCGCCAGAGCCAGGGGGGCGCTATGCCCCGCCGGAGCTTGGTTGCAGCCTGGATCGCGACGAAGTCCTCCGAACGGTGGCCGAGACGATGGTAGAGACGCTGCCCGCGCCTGTCTGCCTGGTCATCCTGTTTGGTGATGATGAGGCGCCGACGTTCCAGGTGCAGGCCGCCTACGCCCCCGGCATCCACGCGATGGAAGCGGCGACCAGCCTGACGCCGCACAGCCTGGTGGGCCGCGCCATCGCGTCTGGCCGGGCGGCATGGACGGAGGATGGCGCCGAGCCGCCGCGTCTGGTGCCGCGCGACGCCGGGGCGCGGCTGCCGATCCGTTCCGGCATCGCGGCACCCCTGTCGGTCGACGGCGAGGTGACCGGGGCCTTGGTGGCCTACCACTCGACGCCGCGAGCCTACGGCCCGCGCGAGGCGGAGCTGCTGGCGACGCTGGCGGCCCGGGCCGGTGCCGCCTTGCGCAACTGCGCGCTCTACGAGCGCCAGCGGGAGATCGCCGATACCCTCCAGCGTTCCTTCGCCCCCAGCCTCCCGGGCACCATCGCCGGCGTCGAGGTGGGGCACACCTGCCTGCCGCACGCCGGACAGGCCGGCGGTGACTTCTATGACCTCGCTCCCCTTCCCGATGGCCGGCTGGCCATCCTGGTGGGCGACGTGTCCGGCAGTGGCGTGCGGGCCGCCGTCCATACCGCCATGGGGAAGTACATGGCCCGCGCGTTCGCGTTCGAGGCCCACCCGCCAGGCGTGGTTCTGCGCCAGTTGAACGACGCCATGTGTGCCCACGGCACGGGAGATTGCTTCCTGACGCTGTTCGCCGGCGAGCTGCACCCCGGCGGGCGCCTCCGCTACGCCAACGGCGCCCACCCCTCCCCGATCCTGCGCCGGGCGCGGGGCAGCCTCTCCCTGCTGGGCACCACCGGCACGGTGGTGGGCCTCTTGCCCGAGCAGCAGTACACGGAGCGTCAGGTCCAACTGGAACCGGGCGACACGCTGCTGCTCTACACCGATGGCGTCATTGAGGCCGCGCGGCGGGGCGAGCTGTTCGGGCCGGCGCGGCTGCAGGCGGTTCTGCGCCAGTGGAACGGCGGCCACCCCCAGGAGTTGGTGGACCACCTCCTGGATGCCGTGCGCCGGTTCACCGGGGGGCACCTCGCCGACGACGCCGCGGCGCTGGCATTGCGCTTTGGGTAGCCCCGGCGCTACCAACCGCCGAGGAGACGAGCCAGAGGTGCCGGCGGCGGCTCCGACGGGGCCAGGCGCCGGGGGCAGCCAGCCGCTTTGAGGATCGCTTCGGCGGCCCGGGTGCCGCTGCGTACGGCGCTCTCCATGGTGGCCGGCCAGCCGGTGCGCGTCCAATCTCCCGCCAGGAAGAGTCCTGGCAACGGTGTCTCCGCCAGGGGGCGGCAGCCGTCACAGCCGGGCGCCGGGGAGAAGGTGGCCGCCGGCGCGTGCAACACGGCCGAGCGCCGCAGGTGCGCCTCACGGGCAGCCGGGAAGGCCTCGCGGATCTCCGCCAGCGCCCGACCGAGCACCTCCGCGCGCGGGCGGCCAACGAGGCTGCACGACGCGCTGATCACCAGGCTGAGACGGGAACCCCCGTCCTGGACGAACACCCACTGCACGGTCCGGTCTACCAGCGCCGCGTGGTCGAGCGGTGTCACCGGGCGGTCGAACCACAGGTGGAGGGCAGTGATCGGCGAGGGCCGCAGGTGGCGGGCAGCGGCAAACGGCTCGGCCGCGGCAAGCGCCGGAGGAAGCAGGTCCGGCAGCACGGCCGCCGGCACGGCGGCAATCACCCAATCGGCGCGGAGGGAAGTCCCATCTTCCAGGCGGACGCCGGTGGCGCGGTCTCCTTCCACCAGCACCTGGCGGACAGGCGCTTTGAGGAGCACGCGCGCGCCACGACGGGCAAGGTAGTCGCGGCAAGGTGGCCCGTGCAGCACCGACAGCGGCACGGTGGGGATCCCGACCTGGTAGGCAGCATGGTGGCGCAGGAAGCCGTCGCGGAAGACGAGGAAGGCATAACGGGTCGAGACGCGCTCCGGCTCCTCGTTGAGGGCGCTCACCACCAGCGGGCGCCAGAACGCCTCGATGGCCCGCGGCGTTTGGCGCTGCCGGGCGAGCCACGCGGCGAACGGGGCATCGGCCGCCTCGGGGCCGCGCAGCATTGCCACCAGGGCACGGGCAACGCCGCGCTTGTCGGCAGCGCCCAGGAAGGGCAGGCGCGCAAAGGCGGGCAGCAGGTGCAGCGGCGCTGGCAGCCGGCCGGCACCCAACCAGGAGAGGCGGCCCTGGCGGTCGAGGAACCCCACTCGGGACAGGAAGCGGACGCGATCGGTGATGCCGAGGCGTCGGTAGAAGTCGAGGAGGTGGGTGCAGCAGCGCAGGAGGACGTGCGGGCAGAGATCCACCGGCTCCTCGATCCCCCGGAGCAGCAGCGAGGAGGCACGCCCGCCCAGGAGGCGCCGGCACTCGCAAAGGGTCACCGCGAAGCCGCTGTCGGCCAGGGCACAGGCGGCAGAGAGGCCGGCCAGACCGCCACCGATAATGACTACGGAGCGGATGGCGGCTCTCCCCCACGGTCGCGATAGCGCCACCAGGCCCTAAGGGCGATTGCCAGCTTGCGGCCGGTGGACAGGCGAGCGCGACTGCCTTGCACCGGAAAGCGGGCGCGCTCCAGGTGGTCGAGAAGGCCCTCGTAGATGCCAGCCATGGCGGCCAGGCAGGGACGACTGTCCGGCGAGATGAGTGAGAGGAGGCCCCGGGCCTGGTGGTAGTAGTCGCGCGCGCGCGCCGCCTCAAAGCGCATCAGTGCCAGCCGGCGCTCGTTGTGCCGGCCGTCAAGGAGGTCGGCCTCGCTGCAGCCGAAGCGCTCCAGGTCTTCCTGGGGCAGGTAGACGCGGCCGCGGTCGGCGTCCTCGCGCACGTCGCGCAGGATATTAGTGAGCTGGAAGGCGATGCCGCAGGCCTCGGCCTGGCGGCAGGCGGCCTCTCCCTGGAAGCCCCAGACATGGATGCACACCAAGCCCACCGCGGAGGCCACCCGGTAGCAGTACTCGCGCAGCGCCGCGAAAGTAGGGTAGCGGGTGGTGCGCAGGTCCATCTCTGCCCCATCGATCACCGCGTGCAGGTACTCGCCGGGGATGCGGTAGCGGGTCACAGCATCGTGGAAGGCGGGAAGCACCGGGGCGGCGGTGGTAATCCCTTGCAGGGCATCTTCCAGGTGGCGGCGGAGGATCCACAGCCCCTCGGCGCGGCGCTCCAGGGGCGCCTCGTCGGCCAAATCGTCACAGCCGCGCATGAAGGTGTAGATGGCGTAGAGGGCACGGCGCTTCTCGGGCGGCAGCAGGCGCAGGCCATAGTGGAAGTTGCGCGCGCGGGTGCGCGTCACGTACGCGCAGTAACGGTACGAGTCTTCCAATAGCAGCGCGGTTGAGTTCAGCATGATCGGCTGGCGGCTTGTCTCTCGGCGGGCGGCACGTCGGGCTGCCGCGCACCGCCGCCCTCATCCCCGACGAGAGACCAGGCAGCCTAGCAGGCCGCCGCCGGCGAGCATCGCCTTGCGCAGGCGCGACAGCGCGGGCCGGCGCGTCAGCACATCGCAGCCCTGCCGTTCGATGGCGCGCAGCACTTCCTGGCCGCCGCGGGCCAGCAGCCCAACGTAGACGCGCGCCCATCCGTCCAGCCGGTGTTCCAGCAAGGCTCCTTGCTGGAACAAAGCCCAGGTGCGCTCCACCTCGAAGCGGATCAGCGCGCCAAACTGGGGCGTGAAGTGGCGCCGCGCGATCTGCTCCTCGGTGCAGCCAAACCGCTCCCGATCCTCCCGCGGCAGGTATATCCTCCCTTTCTCCGCGTCGCGGGCCACGTCCTGCCAGAAGTTGGTGAGCTGCAGCGCCGTGCAGACGCAGTCGGAGAGGTGCTGGCGCTCCGGGTCGCGGTAGCCGCAGAGGAGGAGCACCAGCCGCCCCACCGGGTTGGCCGAGTAGCGGCAGTAGCCAAGCAGCGCCTCGTAGGTGTCGTAGCGGGTCACCCGCTGGTCCTGTCGGAACGCCACCAGCAGGTCGTGGAACGGCTCGCTGGGGATAGCGAACGTGGCAATCGTCTCGCGCAGGGCCACAAAGACCGGGTGCTCGGCATCGCCAGCGTAGCAGCGCTCTAGCTCCCGCTCCCAGTGGTCTAGCCGCCGCAAGGCTTCCGCCGGGTCGCCCGTCTCGTCGGCCAGGTCGTCGGCGCAGCGGCAGTAGGCGTAGAGGGTGGCGACGTGCGGGCGCAAGTAGCGCGGCAGCAGCCAGGAGAGAACGGTGAAGTTCTCGTAGTGCGCGCGGGCCAGCCGCTCGCACCAGCGGCGCGCCTCGGCCACACTGAGCGGGGCTGGCGGCGTGGCGAGCGGCGAGGGATCGAACCAGCCAGGGCCCGAAGCCGCCCCGGTCACGGGTGCGCGTCCTCGCCGCATCCTGCCCGCCTCACGGCACGATGACGGTCTTCATCAGACCGTCACGGGAGGCCATCCGTTCGAGGACTGCCGGCAACCGTTCCAGCGGCTCCTCGCCGCGCACCAGCGCCTCCACGGCGATAGCGCCCTGGGAGATGAGGTCGAGCGCCTGGCGCACGTGGCGCGGGGTGTGGTGGAAGCTGGAACGAAGGGAGATCTCGCAGTAGTGCAGCAGGTGCGTGTCCAGCTTCGCCTTGGTATTGGCCGGGCAACCGCCGAAGAGCTGGACGATGCCCGCCTTGCGGGCCATCGCTACCGCCATCTCCCACGCCTCCGGCTGGCCCACGCACTCGATCACCCGGTCGGCCCCGCGGCCCCCTTCGGTGAGGGCGCGCACGGCGGCCACCGGGTCGTCCTGGGAGGCATCCACCACGTAGTCGGCACCGAGGCGGGCGGCTGCCTCCAGGCGATTCGCCCGGCGGCCGGCGACGATCACGCGGGCGCCGTGCCAGCGCGCCAACTGGATGAACATCAAGCCGATCGGCCCGGCGCCCAGCACGGCCACCGTATCGCCGGGGTGAATGTCTGTCTCATCAAAGCCGCGCACCACGCACGCCAGCGGCTCGACGAGGGCCGCCTCGTGGAACGAGAGGTGGGAGGGGATCTCCAGGACGTTCTTGGCGACGATGCGCGCCGGCACGCGCACGTACTCCGCGTAGGCGCCGTTGAGGAAGAGGAGGTCTTCGCACACCGTCTCCGCGCCGCGCCGGCAGTAGAAGCACTCACCGCACGGCGCCGAGTTCGCCGCCACCACCCGCATGCCGGGCTGGAAAGCGGTCACCCCAGGGCCAACCGCGGCCACAGTGCCCGCGAACTCGTGCCCAAACACCGAGGGGGGCACGATCATGCGCGCGTGGTAGCCGCGCCGCCACACCTTCAAGTCGGTACCACACGTCAGCGCCGTCCGGACGCGGACGAGCAACTCTCCTTCACCGAGGCGCGGCACCGGCACGCGCTCGACACGCACATCCTCGCGGCCGTGCAGGACTGCCGCCGTCATCTCCTGGATCACTACCCCAACCCAATCTATGCAGGCAAGCGGCGCTTTGCCGTTCGGTGGCTGCTTCCGGGGTGGTACGCCCGCGAGGCCGCAAGGCCACTGGGCAAGGAAGCGGCGGCAGCCGAAAGGGAATCGCCTAAACGTAGTGTACCATCGGCCCGCCCCGCTGTCAATACGCCTGCCGCCTGGCCGCCTGCCGCTGGCCCCACAGAACAGGTAGCCCTAAAAGGACTACCCTGTCTAGGGGACAAGCCGGCTCACCTCGGCCCGCGCCGGCTCCGAAGCATCCTACAAGGCGCTTGTCCCTTGGGTCAGGGGCATCGTTGACGGCGTCCCGAACCGGCACCCCACACACGGCGCCGACACGCGGCTGGCGTGTCGTTCACGGCGCCCGAAACTCGCGCCTGACACCTGCCACCTGACACCTAACACCTGTCACCTATCACCTGTCACCTATCACCTGCCACCTACCCTACCAGCCGGCGAACTTCAGGCAGACCGGCATCGGCACCGAGACGACCTGGCCGGTGGGCGTCAGGGCCCCGGTGTCCGGGTCGATGCGGAAGGTGACGATGTTGTCGGTGTCCTGGTTTGCCACCAGCAGGAAGGTGCCGCTGGGGTCAATCACGAAGCCGCGGGGATTCTTCCCGCCGGTGGGCTGATGGCCGAGCGGGCGCGGCCGGCCCGGCTCCTCGGCAATGGCGTAGAGGGCGATGCTGTCGTGCCCGCGGTTGGAGCCGTAGAGGAACCGTCCCGAGGGATGGACGTGGACATCGGCGGGGTAGTTGGTGCCGCTGAAACCTTCGGGGAGGGTAGGAACGGCCTCTAGTGGCGTCAGGGTGCCGGTAGCCCCGTCGTAGGCGAAGGGGGTCAGGGTCGAATCGAGCTCGTTGATGGCGTAGGCGTAGCGGCCGTTCGGGTGAAAGGCGATGTGGCGCGGACCGGCGCCCGGGTGCGTCTGCGCCCACGGTCGCGGCGCCGGATGGAGCGTGCCCGAGGCTGCGTCGAGCGTGTAGACCAGCACTTTGTCCAGCCCGAGGTCCACCGCGAAGACGAAGCGGCCGGCGCCATCAAAGGTAACGCAGTGGGCGTGCGGCCCTTCCTGCCGGCTGGGGTCGCCACCCTGGCCCTCGTGTTGGACGACGTGACTGGGAGGCGCCAGCCGGCCGTCGTCCTCGATGGGGAGCACGGTGACGCTGCCGGAAGTGTAGTTGGCCGCCAGCACATAGCGCCCGCTTGGGTCCACGCTGACATAGCAAGGGGCAGCGCCGCGCGAGGGTTGCTGGTTCAGCAGCGAGAGCGCGCCGGTGTCGGGATCGAGGGTGAAGGCGCTGATCCCTCCCCCGGGCTGGCCGGCAAACTGGGCCACCTCGTTAGTGGCGTAGAGGAGGCGCCCCTCGGGATGCAGCGCCAGGTAGGAGGGGTTCTCCACCCACGCCGTGTGCCCGGTAGCGCGCAGCGCCCCTGTCTCCGGATCAAAGCGGAAGGCGTAGATTCCTTCCGACCCTCTCTGCGTGTACGTGCCAACAAAGACCAGCGGCATGGCATCCTTCTCCCTTCAGCAGGCAACCGCACTTGGTGCGCTATTCCGCCGCGAGGGCGCGCCCTCCTGCCGGAAACGGCGCACCGGCGTGAGGAGCGCCCCAGGGATCGGCGCCGCCGGGGGTGAACTGAGAGAGAAAGCCCCGCGTTCGCCGGAGGGTGCCTCACCCTCTCCGGACGGCGGGGAGGAAAGGAACGGGCCGATGAGCAAACGCTGGCGGGCACTGCTGGGCGTGGTGGCAGTCCTCGCGGCCCTGGGGGGGGCCCGGCCGGGGCCCGCCAGGGCCGCTGACGAGACCTACCTCGTCCGGCTCCGCGAGCGCGCCCCCCTGGGCACCGCGCAGGGCAACCCGCCGGCGGCAAAGCGCGCGCTCCTTGCCACCGCCCGCCGCGCTCAGGCACCGCTTCTGGCCCGGCTGGAACACTGGCGGCGCGCTGGGAAGGTGCGGGCCTACCAGCCCCTCTGGATTATCAACGCGATCAGCGTGCGGGCTGACGACGACGTGCTGCGTGCCCTACGCCAGCATCCCGCCGTGGCGGCAGTAACCCCCTCACTCCCGGTGCGGGTGGCTCCCACCCGGCGCACCCGCGTCGCCGCACTGGCCGACACGCATGCCTGGAACCTCCGCCGCATCGCCGCGCCGTTGGTCTGGACCGAGTACGGCACCCGCGGCGATGGCATCCGCATCGGCGTGCTCGATACCGGCGTGGATCCCACCCATCCCGCCCTGGCGGGCGGCAAGGTGGTCGCCTGGAACGACTTCGTGGATCCCACCAACACCACGCCGCTGGACCCACACGGGCACGGCACGATGGTGTGCGGCACCCTGGTCGGCGGCAACGCCGGCGGAACCGCGATCGGGGTGGCCCCGGACGCCCACCTGATTGTTGCCCGGATGCTGGACGTTGCCGGCAACGGCGGCACCGCCGAGACCCTGGCGGCAATGCAGTGGGTGATGGACCCCGATGGAGATCCGAACACCGACGATGGCGCCGAGGTCGTCAACTGCTCCTGGGGTGGGCCGTCCAACTCCCCGGTGATGAACGCCGGCTTCCGCGACGCTATTGACGCCTGGCGCGCCGCCGGCATCTTCGCCGCGTTCGCCGTAGGCAACAACGGCCCCGCGCCCCGCAGCACCTACTCCCCCGGCGACTACCCGAACGCCTTCAGCGTCGGCGCCGTGGATCGCGCTGACGTGGTGGCGAGCATGAGCAGCCGCGGGCCGACCACCTGGAGCGGATGGGGCGATATCGCCAAGCCGGACGTGTCGGCGCCCGGCGAGCAGGTCCTCACCGCCGGCCCGGGTGGCTACGTCCTCGGCACCGGCAGCTCCCACGCCTGCCCGCACGTCACCGGCACCGCCGCGCTGATCCTCGCCGCTGCCCGCGCCGTCGGCCTGCGCCCCACCGTGGACCAGATTGCCACCGCCCTGAAGCGCACCGCCACCGACCTGGGCGCGCCCGGCACCGACAACGACTACGGCGTGGGTCTGGTGAACGCCCGCGAGGCGGTGCGCTTCCTGGTGGGTGACCGTGACGTGAGCACCCCGGTGACGCTGCGTGGGCTGGGCACTTTCGCGGTGAGCCTCCGCGCTCCGGTCAGCCGACGGGCGCTGGGGCTGGCGCAAGTGCCAATGAAGCGTTGGGATGCCGCCACGCAGACGTACGCCGAGGCGGCCGACACCCTGACGCCCGGCGAGGGCTACTGGGCGCTGGCGGAGACCGCCACCGCGGCGGGCGTCTCCGGGCGGGCCCAGGGGGATGCGGCGCGGATCGCCCTGCAGCCAGGCTGGAACCTGATCAGCTCGCCCTTCCTCCAGCCGGTAGCGTGGGACCTGGATCAGATTCAGGTGCAGCCGGCCGGGCAGGCGCCCCGTCCACTGGGGCAGGCTGGGGCGCTGATCCACAGCTATGCCTGGGGCTGGCGGCAGGACGAGGCGAACTTCCGGCAGGGAAGCTACGTCTTAATCTACGACAGCGCTGTTCTCCCCGGGGTTGCCCACGAACTGGCCCCGTGGGAAGGCTATTGGGTGAAAGCAAAGAGCGCCTGCTCGCTGATTCTCCCCGTACCGGGTCGAAACGCCGTCTCCAGGGCACGCCGGGGCACCGCGCGCGGCTGGAGCCTCCGCATCCAGGCCCAGGACCGGCACGCTTCGCGGTCGGTGGTGATTGGTGCCCTCAGCAGCCAAGGCCTGGCCGTGCCACCGCCGCCGGAGCCGCCGGCCAGCCATGGCCGCCTCTCGGTGGGGCTGGAGCGTGCCGGGATGCCGCTGGGGGTAGACGTGCGCGCGGGCGGCGCCGGCCGCTGGGAGTGGGGTCTGCGGGTGAGCACCGCGGATCCAGCCGACACGGTCACCCTCACCTGGCCCGATCTGCGCGCCGTGCCCGCGGAGATCACCCTTACTCTGGAGGACACGGCGACGGGGCGACGGCGCTTGCTGCGGAACACGCCCGGCTACACCTTCCAGGCCGCGGCGGCGGTGAGGCGCTTCCGGCTGATAGCCGAGCCCCAGGTGACCGCTCCCGTGCGGATCACCCACCTGCAGGTGGTGACACTCCGCTCTGGCGCGCGGGCGCTGCGGTTCGTCCTCTCCAGCCCCGCAGCGGTGGACGTGGCGGTGCTGACCCCCACGGGCCGCGTGCTGGCGGTGCTGGCCCAGGGGCGGGCGATGACCGCCGGAACGAATCAAGTGATCTGGATGGGAGCGGTGCGTCCAGGCATCTACCTGGTGCGCGTCACTGCCACCACCGAGGACGGCCGCGTCTTCCAGGCCCTCGCGCCGGGAGTGGTGGCCCGCTGAAACGTCGTGCGTGCAGCACGCGGATAGGAGCAACGGATGAGACTGCGGATCGGATCAGAGCTTGGCGCGGCCGCCGCGTTGGCGCTGGCGCTCTTCCTGGCCGGCTGCGGTGGCGGCGGCGGAGACACCCCCGGCCCCGGAGGCGGAGGCAGCGGCGGCGGAGACACCACGGCCCCCACGATCACCAGCGCGTCGGTCAACCCGGCCACGGTGGGCTTCTACGGGGGCAGCGTCACCATTAGCGCGCGGGTGACTGACAACCAAAGCGTCGCCGCGGTGTGGGCCGACATCACCAAGGCTGGCGGCGCCCCGGTGCGCGTGAACCTCGCCCTGACAACCGCGCCCACCTACCAGGTCACCTGGACCGTGCCCTCCAACGCCGCGGGCACCTCCAGCGCGGTCTACACGGTGCGCATCTCCGCGCGCGACGCCGCCAACAACACCGCCGTGAGCGGCCCGCTTACGGTGACCGCGGAGGCGAACGACGCGCCCCCGCCCCCGCCCAGCTTCTGAGCGAACGGCCAACGTGGACTAAGGCAGCGGGCGCGGTGCCAGGCGCCGCGTCCACTGCCTGACGCTGCGTGTCGTTGTCGGCCGGACCCTAGCCCACCCCCAACTCGCGTCCGGCCGGCGGGAACTACGGGGCCGCCACGGGAACGACCTTCTCCAGGGCAGGCGTGACTTCAAACGTCACCCAGTCGCTGTACGTTAGCGGCGGCGGGCCCATCCTCCGCCGTGCTCGCACGCGGTAGTGGCCCGGGGCGATCGGCATGCCGCTGCTCCACGTTTCGACGCCATCGACCGGTGAGGTGTCCCCTTCCGCCACAAAGACCCAGTTACCTCCCACCAACTGCTCCCTCTGACAGTGAGCGGGAGTCGTCCCGGTGGTCACCTTGAGATTCAGAAGCCCCGCCAGGGTACTCCGCAGGGTGACCGTCGAATGGTTGGGAACCTCAGCCACTACCGGGGCGGGCGCCATATACCCCATCGGGGTAGGTGTGCCACTGATGGTCCACTTCCATCCTTTGCCCAGGTTCACGATGGCGGTGCCATTGCCGGGGAACGTCCACTGCTCCAGGCCGACCGGCACAGGAGGTGCCGGATCCGTGAGCGCCTCCCCCCGGACCGCGCGGCCATTGCCGGGCAGCGGGCCCTCCGCACCCGGGGGCGGTGGGGCAATGTTGCCCCGCAGGTTCACGGTAACCTCGGCCGTGAGGTTCTGCAGGGCCACTGCCGAGGGCGGCGCGATCGGCTCTACGCGCAGGCCCCACACCTGTCCCGCGGGCAGGCAGGCGGTGACCTGGGCGCGCTTTCTGACCTGATCGTTGGCCGCCTGGGCAGCAGCAGCCACAGGCACCGACGGGTTGGCCGATCCTTCGCCCGCGCCACGGTGTGCCTGCGCAAAGGCGTTCAAGAGGTCACTCACCGCCGCGACCCAGGATTGCTTCCCCCTGTAAGGGAAGTACACGACGGCCTTGCACTCCGGGAACAACCTCATTGGCCAGTGCGCGGTACCTTTACTGAAGGGGGCGCCTGGTAGTCCGCGAGGACGCCAGTGCCATCCCGGAACGGGGCCCGCGCTTCGTCGATCTTCGCGTGGACGGCGTGCCGAGCAGCCAGGGGGAGGATGGCCGCGACGCCGGGCATGTCACGGCAGAGGTGCTTGTTCACCACTGGGTAGACCGGCGTGAACGGCCCAACGGTCGGCGAATCGTTCTCGAAGGCGCGGGGGCCATAGCAAACGAGATGCACCGTTGGGCCAGTCGTCGCCGGGTGGCCGTCCCACACGGTGGGGTTGCCGTAGGGGAGATCGTCGGGATGCTGCTTGCACGAACAGGGGGGCACGTACGGACAGGCGTGCTGAAGACCATGGTTGGGGATCCAGGTGAGTGAGGCGATCGCGGCGACCGCGGTATCAGTAGTGGGGTCGATGGCTGCGGCCTGGACGAGAGTCGTTCCCCCGGCATCCATGACGTTCAGGTTCACTTGCACTACCGCGGTCGCCACCTTCACGGCTCCCTTGATCTCGCTCCCCTGCTGGTTGGCCTTGATCGTGCCGATCCGGGCTCCCGTCTCCGCGTTGGTGACGACCACGCTGCCAAGCCGGTTCCGCGTATCCCGCACGATGACGTGCAGTCGCATGGGATTGTCCGGGTTGGCCGGCTCGTAGAACGTCCATCCGGCGGGCGGCACCGGGTCGTTGATCTGGTGGGCACCGAAATCGGCCGCGGTGTCCACCATGGTCTCGCCGGGCTGGTAGGCCGCCAGCGCGTCCTCGATCTCCGCGACCCGCTCCTCTTGCGTGGTATGGTTGAACCAGAGACCGCTGTGGGAGACACCCATCGAGAGGGTGTTATCCCACGGAAGGGGCGTCGGGGTTGCCGCGCGCGGCGGCGCTCGGCACCAGGGTAGCTCCCAGGACCAGGAGGCAAAGCGTTCGGGACAGCATTGCACTGCTCCTTTCCGGTCTGGTGCTATAGGTACGGAGGGGTTGCTACAGGCAGGACCATGGGGCGCCAACGCCGGGGGGGGCAAGCAGTTGGTATCCCACGGCTCGCCGAACATATTGTACACGGATAGCGGACGAACCGTCAAGGACCACCCGCGCGGCCGGATGGCCCCCAGGAGAGCGGGGCAGGCACGCTTGCCACGCGGCCGTGCCTGCCCCTTGAGGTTACCAGGAGAAGTAGGTTTCGACTGGCCGGCGCTCCTTGGCCGACAGGTTGGCCGCCAGGGTAACGTCGAGGGTCTTCAGGGCGTCGAGGTAGGGCGACTTGATGCGCGAGCCGTCGCCGGTGCGCACCGCCTCCACGAAGACGGCATCAATCGACTCCGCCGGACGCGGCTCCTTATCGAGCGGGGCAGCATCCTCTGGAGTGAGCGTGGGGGCGCCGCCGTCGGTGGTCAGCTTCATTCCTTCGAGGTAGAACTCGAAGCCGCGGCCGCCGGGGCAGCCGGTGCAACTGGTGACGAACTGCCCAATGGCGCCGTTGGCGAACTCCAACTGGATCGCCTGCAGGTCGGGGATGGTGATCCCGGGCACGTTTCCATGCACCTTGCGCGCGTAGGTGGCGTAGACGCTGCGCACCTCGCCTGCCCAGTAGCGGATCAGGTCCACCTCGTGGGTCGCCTGCTCCACCAACTGCCCGCCGGAGAGTTCGAGCTTCTGCCACCAGGGCCCGCCCACCAGGGCGCCCCAGCGGCGCGCGGTGACCATCAGCAGGTTCTTGTCGGCCAGAAACTCGCGGATCGGGTCGGTGTAAGGGGTGTAGCGGAGCTGGTAGCCAACGCAAGAGAGCACGCCGGCGCGCTCGATCGCTTCCCACACCTCCAGGCCCTTCTCCAGGGTGAGCGCCACCGGCTTCTCGATGAAGAGGTGGACGCCGCGCTCAGCGGCCAGGATCTCGGCGTCGTAGTGCGCGAAGGGGGGCACGCTCACGTAGAGGGCGTCCATCTCCGCTTCGTTGATCAGGTCTCGGTAGTCGGTGTAGGCGCGCGCCCCATACTGCCGGGCGGCCGCCTCGGCGCGCTCGGCGGATAGGTCGCACACGGCGGTAATGCGCGTGCCTTCCAGCGCCGCCACCGCCTGCATGTGCCCCGAGGCGTTGCCCCCGGCACCCACAAACGCTATCTTCACTTCGCTGCTCATCAATCGCTCCCTCCGGCATCGCGGATCGCGGACTGCCGCTCGCCGGGAAAGGGCGCGGTTCCCTCGGCCGCGCACTCCCCCATCCGGTCCTCCACGCCCCCGGTCCGCCGGTGCCCATGGCGCTATCGCCCGCCATCTGGTGGCGGGCACTCGGCCCTCAGTTGGCCCATCGCACCCCGGATTCCTGCCCATCCAGCGGGCCGTGGCAGGGGAACCCCCGCCCACCGGGGAACAGTGAGGCAGCGAGGCGTGCCCTGGCGCCGCCCGCCAGGAAAATCGACCGCCGCCCACCGAACCACGAAGGAAACGGCTCGGGCGAACCGGTGCCCGACTGCACTGCCGAGAGGTATCCGCCATGCGATTCCGCACGCTCTTCGTCGCCGCCGCGGTGGCGGCTGTGTTTGCCGATGGAGGTTCCCGCGTGAGTGCCCAGAGTGTTCCCTACCGCGTTGCCCCGCAAGCCTGGGAGGAGGGTCTGGGCAGCCATCGCGCCCGGGTACGGGTGGAAGCGCCCGCCGAGGCCGTGCGGCTGCACCTGCCCTGGCGCCGGCGTGACCGCGACCCACAGCGCAAGCGCATTATCGTTCACGCCGCCGATGGGCGCGTGGTGCGCAACGTGGTGCCGGTGCGCGTCGAGCGCGAGTCTGGCGACCTGGTCTTCCAGCCGGAGGCCGGCCCGGGCGAGTACTACGTCTACTACCTGCCGTATCGCCCCCAAGACAACTGGGGTTGGTACGGCGGTGACTATCTCCCGCCGGAGGAGACCGCCGATGCCGCCTGGCGGGAGCGCCACGGTCTGGTGGCCGACCGGCTGGCCGAAGAGCGGTGGCGCGACCTCCCCAGCGCCGAGCTGCTGGGAATCGAGGCCCGCACCGAGTTCAGCCGCAGCGACCCGATGGAGGTGATCGCCACCGCCGCGGAGCTGCGGCAGCTCCTGGAAGCGCACCCGGATCCGTACCTCCTTTTCCCTGAAGACCGTCGCTACCCGATCCGCATGCCGGACGAGCTGCCACTGCGCTGGATCGAGCGCGGGCCAGGCGGCACCTTCCAAGGTGAGGCCGAGCGCGACGAGTTCTACTGCTTCCAGATCGGAGTCTACGCCGCCCGGCAGGCGCTGGATGACCTGGCGGTGGAGTTTAGTGACCTGCAGCCAGCGGGCGAGGGCAAGGCGATCCCGGCGTCGGCGTTCCGCTGCTTCAATCTGGGCGGCATCGACTGGACCGGCGAGCCGCTGGTGAAGCGCATTTCCGTGGCGCAAGGGAAGGTGCAGGCACTCTGGTGTGGGGTGGCGATCCCGCGCAACGCCACGCCCGGCACCTACACCGGCCAGGTTACCATCCGCCCGCGCAACGCCGAGGCGCGGCGGGTGCCCCTCTCGCTGACGGTGCTGCCGCAGGTGGCCGTGGAGCACGGTGACAACGAGCTGTGGCGCCACTCGCGCCTGCGCTGGCTCGATTCGACCATCGCCATTGACGACGAACTGGTGCGCCCCTACACCCCGCTGAAGGTGAGCGGGCGCTCGATTGCCTGCCTGGGGCGCGCCCTGCGCTTCGGCGCCACCGGCCTGCCAGAGCGCATCCGCGCCGGCCGGCAGGAGATCCTCGCCGCCCCCATGACGCTGGCGGTGGAAACGGACGCCGGCCGGGTAGGATGGACTGGCCAGCCGCCCCGGATCACCAAGCAGTCGCCGGGCGTGGTGGCCTGGGAATGGAACGCCACCGCGGCCGGGCTGGAGCAGAGCGGCCAGGCGCGGATGGAGTTTGATGGGCACGTCCTCTTTGAGGTGACGCTCAAGGCGAACGAGACGGTGGCGCTGAAAGACGTGGCGCTGGAGCTGCCGTTCCGCCGGGAGACGGCCACTTACCTGATGGGGATTGGGCGCAAGGGAGGGCTGCGCCCGAAGGAGCATGCCTGGAAGTGGGGCGGGCCGGTTTACTACGACAGCTTCTGGATGGGCGACGTGCACGCCGGCTTGCAGTGCGAGCTGCGCGGCGCCAGCTACTGCGGCCCGATGGTGAACCTCTACTGGAACCTGAAGCAGCTAGAGCCGCCGGCATCGTGGCACAACGAGGGGAAGGGCGGCTGCACCGTCGCCGACGCCGAGGGGGGCCAGGTGCTGGCGCGCGCCTACAGCGGCGCGCGCACGTTGAAGGCAGGCGAGGAGATCCGCTTCGAGTTCGCTCTCCTGATCACGCCGGTGAAGCCGCTGGACACGGCGAAGCATTTCCGCACCCGCTACTACCACGACTACAAGCCGCTCGATGAGATCGAGCCGACCGGCGCCAACGTGGTGAACATCCACCATGCCAACGAGCTGAACCCCTACATCAACTACCCGTTCCTCACCCTGGACAAGCTCTCCGCCTACATTCGCGACGCGCACCGCCGCGACATGAAGGTGAAGATCTACTACACCATGCGCGAGATCACCAACCACGTCGCGGAGATGTGGGCGCTGCGCAGCCTCGGGCACGAGGTGCTGGCGCCGGGCAGCGGCGGCGGTTACCCCTGGCTGCGCGAGCACCTCGGCGAGGATTACAGCCCCGCCTGGTTCCAGCCACAGCCGGACGGCGACGCCTGCGCGGCGATCGTCAACAGCGGCGCCTCGCGCTGGTACAACTACTACCTGGAGGGGCTCGCCTGGCTGGTCAAGCACGCCGAGATCGACGGCCTCTACAACGACGATGTCTCCTACGACCGGCGGATCATGAAGCGAGTGCGCAAGATCCTCGACCGCGGCCGCCCCGGGTGCCTGATCGATCTCCACTCCAACACCGCCTTCTCGCACGGCCCCGCCAATCAGTACATGGAGTTCTTCCCCTTCATCGACAGCCTCTGGTTTGGCGAGAGCTTCAACTACGACGACCCGCCCGACTACTGGCTGACCGAGATCTCCGGCATCCCCTACGGGCTGATGGGCGAGATGCTCCAGAACGGCGGCAACCCCTGGCGCGGAATGCTCTACGGCATGGTCTCGCGCATGCCCTGGTCCGGCGACCCCAGCGGCATGTGGAAGGTATGGGATGCGTTCGGCATCGACCGGGCGAAGATGATCGGCTATTGGGAGCCAGACTGCCCGGTGCGCACCAACCATGAGGAGGTGCTCGCCACCGCCTACGTCCGCAAGGGCAAAACGCTCCTCTCCGTGGCAAGCTGGGCGCGTACCCCGGTCAAGTGCCGCCTGCAGATCGACTGGAAAGCGCTTGGCCTGGACCCGAAGCGCGCGCACCTCTACGCCCCGGCGATCAAGGACTTTCAGGACGCGGCGCTCTTCAAGCCGGACGACGAGATCCCGGTGATGCCCCGGCGCGGCTGGGTGCTGATCGTGGACCACGAGCCGCACGACGCCCCGCCCTACGTGGCGCCCAGAGACCAGGCCTACGACTCGCGGCGCCTGCTGCTGGAGCGGCACTTCACCGGCGACCGCCTCGACCCGGAGTGGCGCCCATTCCTCTCGCCGACCCCAGGCACCCGCCTGGAGGTGAAGGATGACCGCCTGCTGATCCATGGCGAGGGGCACGTCTACGCCTACGCGGAGCTGCCCCTGCCGGCCGGCGTCACCCTGGCCCAGTGCCGTCTGCACACCGGCAATGACCAGGGGATGACCTGGGGCCCGGGGATCGCCCTGATGTGGCCAGACCACTTCCTGCGCATCAACGTCCGGCCTACCGAGGGTCGGGTGGGCGTGGATAACGGCAAGGAGCAGTGGCTGCTGCCCTGCTTCGTGGGGCCGGACATGGAGTGCCGCCTGCGCCTGCGTCTGGAGGCGGATCAGGTGCTGGCGGAGGTCTCCACCGACGGCGAGTGGTGGGAGACGGTCCACACTCTGCCGCGCAGCGCCTTCCCAGGCGACCCGGTGGCGCTGCGCGTAGGGAAGATGGCCAGCACCGGCAAGCCGATGGATGCCGGCCAGGCCAGCGCGGTGGGCACCTGCGCCATCCTGGGCGTGCGCGCCTACGCCAACAAACCGTAGCGCCCCCACCGGCCGCATAGGGCAGGGTAGTCGTCAACGACTACCCTGCCCAAGGGACAAGCCGACTAAAGCCGGCTCCACAGCGTCCTGCAAGGCCTCGTCGGGCACCCGGCACGTGGCTTCGGAGCACCCTGGCACCTGGCACCTGACACCTGACACCTGGCCAGCAGGCAAGGGGTGAGAGAGGAGTGATCCTCATGCGTGAAGTGCGCTGGGAGCGCATGTTCCCGGATCAACTGGAGCGGGCCTTCGCGGAGTGCCCGGTGGTCTACTTTCCCTACGGACTGTGCGAGCCGCACGGCCCGCACAACACGCTGGGCCTGGATGCCCTGAAGGCCCACGGCATCGCCTGCGCGGCGGCCCGCGCCCACGGCGGCATCGTGGCGCCCCCCGACTACTGGCACATTCACGAACTGAGCGGCTACGCCGCCTGGTCGCACCGGGCGGTTGGTCAGGTGGAGCGCACCTGGCTCACCGCGATGCCCCCCTGGCAGCACTTTCGTAACGTCTGCTACCACGTGCGCACCGCCGACGCCCACCAGTTTGAGGCCGCCATCTTCCTCACCGGGCACTACGGCCCCAACTGGGAAGACCTGAACACCCTCCTCGCCCTGCTGCAGCCGCACGTTGGCACCCGCCTCTACGGCCTCCCCGACTTCGAGGCGAACCAACCCGGTTTCGACGGCGACGGCCACAGCGGCGGCGACCATGCCGGCAAGGTGGAAACCTCCCTGCTTATGGCGCTGGCGCCAGAGTGCGTCGACCTCTCGCGCCTGCCGGCACCGGGCACGCCGGGCGAGCACTTTGCCATGGGCCCCAACGCCTACCAATCGGACCGCCGCGTGGGCGAGCGCATGGTGGCCGATGAAGTACGCTGGCTGGGCGCGAAAGCCCGGGAGCTGCGGGCGGAGTACGCGCGACTGAAGCCAGCCCACACCTTCCGTACCTTCGCCGATGTCGAGCGCGTTTGGGAGCATGTGGTTCGCCCGGCGCTGAAGGAGTTCCGCACGATGCAGCTCCGCTGGTCGGACGGCCCGGAGGCCGAGGTGCCGGCAGATTCCTGCTGGTATGCCAACTGGGCCGTGCCCGACCTGGAGGCGTAGCGCGGTCTGCCGGGCGGGGGCTGCGCCAGGGAGAGCGCCCCTGCCCGGCGAGCCACATTCCCACTGGAGGATCCAGCGATGCGCAGTCCGCAGTCTGCCTGCCGCCTTTGGCCGCTCCCCCTTCGCCTGCTGCCTCTTGCCCTGGGCCTGCTGACGGGCGCCCCCGCCCTGGCGGCGCCGGTGGTGCTGGAGAATAGTGCCCTGCGCGTCGAGATCGCGCCGGATAGCGGCCGTATCCGCGTGCGCGAGAAGCGCGGCGGCCACGTTTGGGAGCAACCAGCCGCGCCTCCCGTGGCCGCGCGGACAGTGCTGCGCCGGGCAAGCGCCCCCCAGCGCCAGGGACCGGCGATCCGCCTCAGCGCCGCCATGGTAGCCGATGCTCGCTCCGTGGACGGGGACCGCGACTGCTCCGGGCGGGTCTGGCTTTCGTGGGACGACACGCACCTCTACCTCGCCGCCGACATCACCGACGACGCGCGCGCCTTCGGCCCCTCCGAGCAGCCGGTATGGGAGCGCGACTCGCTGGAGGTGTGGATCGACACCCAGCAGGTGCTGCTGGCGCTATCGCCCCAGGGGTCGGCCGCCTTCGCCCGGGGCACGCAGCGTCTGGAGGGCGGACGCATTGAGCTGCAGCCCACGCCAGACGGTTACCGCGTGGAGGCCGCCCTTCCCTGGGCCTGGGCGCCCACGGTGCCCCGCCCTGCCGTCGGTACCACCCTGCGCCTGGCGGTCGGCATCAACGACGCCGACCAGGCGAACCGTGAGGGCCAACTCTACTGGCCGCGCGGGTGGCGGCACTCGCAGCCGGATACCTTCGCCGAGGCCACGCTGGGCGATGCCCGGGGAGCCGCGCCCGCGTCCGCGCGCCACGCGGCACCGGTCTACCGCGTGGTTCGCCCTGCCGCCGGCCGCTCGGTGGAGTTGGAACGCACCTTCACCGCTGGCGCCGACCCGCTGCCGCTGCGCCTGCGCTTCTCGCTGCCCACGCCGGATGGAGCCGACCTGCGCGTGGAGGCCCGTCCGGCCGCCGGGTCGCCCGCCCTCGCCGGTTCAATCCGCTTCCTCGAGCCATTTCTGCTCGATGCCCCGCGCGGCGTGCTCGCCGTCGCCGACTACTGTGACGGCCACCTCTACCCGCTGGACCGGCAGCCGTTCCCAGCCGGCTGGTTCAGCGGCGACCGCCTGGACATGCCCTGGGTGGGGATGTGCGACCTCGACTCCGGCCGCGGCTACCTCCTGCTGCTGGAGACGAGCGATGATGCCGCCGTTGCCATGCAACCGGTCGCCGGCAAAGGAGGACGGCGGCTGGTCGCCCCGGTGGTGCATTGGCAGCCGGAGAAGGGCGCCTTCGGCTACCCGCGCTCGCTGCTCTACCACTTCGCCGCGCGAGGTGGCTACGTCTCCCTCTGCCAGCGCTATCGCGCCTACGCCAAAGCACAGGGCCTGGTCGTGCCCTTCACCGAGAAGCTGAAGAAGACGCCGCACCTGACGCGCCTCTTCGGGGCACCCGACGTGTGGGGAGACGCCTCCCTGGCCTTCGCCCGCGAGGCGCGCGCCCTCGGCGTGGAGAAGATGCTGATCAACGGCCGCCCTGGCTCGCCAGCCGACATGCGCGCCATCAACGAGCTCGGCTACCTCACCAGCGAGTACGACAACTACACCGATATCCTCCAGGCGGAGGACGGAAAGATCGACGCGCAGCATGCCCCCCTGCCCGACCACGCCGTGCTCCAGGCCGACGGCAAGCGGATGGGCGCCTGGCTCACCTTCGATGGCAAGACCCAGTTCATGAAGCGCTGCCCTGCCCTCTGGGTGCCCACCGCCCGGCAAGTGGCCGACCAGGTCCTTTCCGAGTGGCCGTTCCTGGCCCGGTTCATCGACGTGACCACCGCCGAGTCGCTCTACGAGTGCCACGATCCCGCACATCCGCTCACCAAACGGGAGAAGCGCGCCTGTGGGCCGGCGCTGATCCGCACCTTCCGCGAGCGCAACCTGGTGATGGGCGGCGAGCACGGCATCTGGTGGGCCGTGCCCGTGCTCGATTACATCGAGGGGATGCAAAGCGGCGGCAGCTACTTCTGGCCCGCCGGCCACCTCATCCATCCAAAGAGCAAGACGGAGCAGTTTGAGACCCCCTGGGGCGGCACGCTCCCGGACTGGGAGAGCTACGCAACCTGGGGCATCGGTCACCAATGGCGCGCCCCCCTGTGGCAGCTCGTGTTTCATGACTGCATCGTCTCCACCTGGTACTGGGGTGACGCCAGCGACTTCCTCCTCGATGCCGCGCCGGAGGTGACCGCGAAGAAGGACGCCTTCAACATCCTGCACGGCACCATCCCGCTCCTCTGGGCCGATGCCGGCGGCTCCTGGCATAAGGACCGCGCCGTCTTCCTGCGCACCTACCGCAACACCTGCAAGCTGCACGAGGTGATCGCCACCGCCGCGATGCGCTCGCACGAGTTCCTCACCTCCGACCACGCCGTGCAGCGCACCCGCTTCAGCGACGGCACCACCTGCGTGGTGAACTTCGGCGCCAAGCCCTACCGCGTCACCGTTGGCGGCAAGAGCTACCTCCTGCCGCAGAACGGATGGGCGGTGAACGGCCCTCGCATTACCCAGTCACTGGCCCTGGAACAAGGCCGGCCAGTGACCACCATCCGCGCGCCCGGCTACACCTTCTGCGACCGCGGTGGGGTGCCGGTCACCCTCCGCGCTGAGGCCCCTGGCCGCCTGCGCATCGTCGTGGAGAAGGCGGCCGCTCCCAAGCCGACGGTCACCATCCACCCCTCTCACGCCGATCGTTCCTGGCAATCGGCCACCGCCGCCGAGGCCCGCCTCTACCGGCTGGACGCCAGGGGCGAGCGTATCGACCTGCTGACCCTCCGTCGTGCCGCGGATGGGAGCTTCCGGGTGCCGGCCCAGCCCGGCTCGCTGCAGCTACTGTGGGGCAAGGAGGCGCGCCGACCCGATCTGCAGGCCGGCCGGCTGACCTGCACGCCCGGCAGCCCACGGCAAGGCACGCCGCTGAGGGCGACCGTTGCCCTCACCAACGTGGGCGGCGCCGTCGCCCGGGGGGTGCGTGTCCACTTCCTGCTGGACGGCACGGTGGTCCACCGCACTGCCCTGGACGTGCTCCCCGGGGCGCGCAAGCAGGTGGTGGCCACCCTCGATACCCGCCGTGTCGATGGCCCGCGCCGTCTCCAGGTGGTGATCGATCCGGCCAACCGCGTGGCGGAGCTGTCGGAGCAGAACAACCGCCGCGAGCAGTCGCTGACGATCACTCCCGACTGGCAGCACTGGGCGCGGCAGCGGGTGCTGCGCCTCGACGCGGGCGCCCTGGACCGCGAGCGAGAGACGGTGGTGGTTCCCTTCGCGCTGCCGGCAGGAGCGGACCCCGCCTCGGTGCGCGTTGCCACCCTCGACGCCTCGGGAGCCCCCGACCGGGCCGTGCCCGCCCAGCTCGACGGCGGGGAGCTTTGCTTCGTCCTGCCAGACACCCTGGCGGCCGGCGAAACGCGGCGGCTGGCGGTCCTCTGGAACGACGCCGGCAGCCGCCTGCTGCCACCGGGTGGCTCCTTCTGGCATGACGACCGCCAGGCGGTGGTGACGCCTCGCTACGAGGCGCGCTTCGCCGAGGGCACGCTGGTGTTCCTCGCACCCCGGCAGCGCGGCGTGACGGGCCGAAACTTCCTGAAAAGCCTGATCCTCTCCTCCGCGGCGACCGGCTGGGCGGAGGAGCCGGGCGAGGTGCAGGCGATGCGCGTGGAGCACGCCGGCCCGGCGCGTACCGTGCTCTCCGTTCGCAAGGCATTGAAGGCCGATGTGGTCTACGAGAAGCGGTACACCTTCTACGCCGACCGGTTCGATCTGGAGATCGCGGTGAACAAGCCGGCGGGCGGCCTCTACTCGCGCGCCCACTACACTGAACCGTGCCGCTACACCGACAGCGGTGGTGCCGAGGCGCAGGTGGACGGCAAGGGGGACGGTGAGGATGTCTACGGGAAGAGCACCGACCCAAAGTGGTATGCCGTCTACACCCCCGAGTGGGCGCACTCCTGCGTGGCGCTGACGCCGTTCGAGCACCTGGCCTACTGGGACGGCGGTCCTCTGGGCGCCATCGGCTTTGTCACCAACCGCACCGCCGGCATCCGCATGAGCTACGTGATCCACCCCGGGGCCGCCGATGCGTCCTTCGCCACGGCCGACTACCGCCGCCTCACCACGCCGGTCGCCATCGCGTGGGAGTAAAATCGGGCGTTTGGGCTGGACCGGCACGCCGCTGGTCCAGCCAAGTTCTGGAGGGAGAGAGCGCGAGTGTTCCAGCGCGTGTTTGCCGCCGTGATCGAGGAGTTGAACGTGGGGTTGGTCCGGCGTGACATCGCCAACCACTGGGCCTGCCGCTGTACCGTGCCTGGCCCGGGGATGCGCCGGGCCGGGGAGATCCTGGTGCGCCGCTACCGGGAGAGCGGCGCCGCCGCCGAACTGCTCGCTTACCCGGCGGATGACCGCACCGAGTTCCTCGGCGGGCACCGCAACCCGCTGGAGTGGCGGCCCCGCGACGCCTCGTTGGCCGTCGCCAGCCCCCAGAAGGCCGCCGGGGTGATCTGCCGCTACGGCGACGAGCCGCTCTGCCTGGTGAGCAACAGCACCGGCACCCCGCCTGGGGGGGTGACTGCCCCGCTCGTGCTGCGTTGCGGTCCGCTGGGAGAAGCCGACGTGGCTCCGGGAGAGTGGGCCGGCAAGCTCCTTTTCAGTGACCAGCCGCCCGGCATGGTGGAGGCCGCGGCACGCAAGGCGGGGGCGGTAGGCGTCATCTCCGACTGCGTCAGCCCGCCCTGGCTGGTGCAGTACCCGCCGGTGCGCGAGCCGGAAGACGCACCCGATCTGGTGATGTGGACGATCTTCAGCGGCCGGCGGGATCAGGCGCCACTCTTCGGCTTCAACCTGTCGCCTCGCCAGGGCCGGCGCCTGCGTCGGTTGATCGCCGAGGCCGACGAGCCGGTGTTGCTGAAGGCGGTGGTGGACGCGGAGCTAGTTGAGGGCAGCTCCGACCTGGTGCAGGCGGTACTGCCCGGCACCGACCGCGCCGCGGAGGAGCTCTGGGTGCTGGCGCACCTCTCCGAGCCGGGCGCCCGCGACAACGCCTCCGGGTGCTGCCTGAGCGTGGAACTGGCGCGCACGCTGGCGACACTCACCACCCGGGGCGTGCTTCCGCCGCTGCGCCGCACCCTTCGCTTCTTGCACGCCACCGAAGTGAGTGGCTTCCTGCCCTACCTGGAGGAGAACAGCGCCCGCCTTCCCCAGGTGCTGGCCGGGCTGTGCCTCGACTCGGTGGGGCAGGATTTCGCTCTCTGTGGCGGGGAGCTGCTCCTCTTCCGCGCGCCGGAGGAGAACCCCTCCTTCGTGGACGCGCTGATGGAGAAGCTGCTGACCGCGGCGGCCGCCGAACCGGCCGAACGGTTCGGCAACGAGCGTTATACCATGCTGCCCTGGCGCTGCGAGCGCTTCTGGGGCAACGACGCCTTTGTGTCGGACGGCTTCTTCGACGTGCCGGCCCCGCAGTTGAGCGGCTGGCCCGACCGCTTCTACCACAGCTCGCAAGACACCCCCGACCAGATGAGCGACGTGACCCTGGGCCGCGTCGGGGCAGTCACCGGCACCTACCTCTACCTGTTGGCAACCGCCGGCGAGCGAGAGGCACGCTGGCTGGGCCGCCTGGCCGCGAGCGACTGGAAGCGTCGGATTTTGCACGCGGTGGAGAATCACCTCACCGACGCCCTGGCCAATGCGCCCGAGCCAGAAGCAGCGGCGCGGGCGGCGTCGCACGTTTACCACCTGGGGCTGCAGGGGCAGGACGCCGTGACCCAGGCGGCGCGGTTCGCCCCGGACCACGCCCCGGTGGAGGCCGAGTTGGCCGCCATCGCCCAAGAGGTGCGCGCGTTCGCCGAAGGGGAGGCCCAACGCCTGGCGGCCGTGCTGCACCCCGGCCAGAGCCGGCCGGAGCTTTCGCCCCCACCAGCGGCCGCGGTGCCCGGCGCCGAACTGGTGGCCCGCAGGCTCCGCTGGACGCCACCGCCGCCCGAGGCACTCTCCCCTGCCACCCGCGAGCGCCTGGCCGTCCTGAGCCGGTCGGGCGAGGGCGAGATCGACCTCGCCCGCATCTGGGCCTGGGTGAACGGCCGGCGAACGGCGCGGCAGATCGGCGAGCGGCTGTGCCATGGGGGCGTGGTGCCGCTGGCTTCGATTGTGGAGTATCTGCGGCTGATGGCCGCGGAGGGAGCGGTGGAACTCCGCGAGCCGGGCGCGTAGCCAGCAGCGGGAAGCCCACGCCGCAGATCAGCAGCATCCCGGGGCATTCGCTTGCTGGCCGCGTGGCAGGCTGCCGCCGACACCCCGGGCAGCCCGACGCCAGCAGGGGAGAAGAGGACCGATGACGCCGAGGGAAAGCGTTCGCCTGCTGCTCGCCCTCACGATGCTGTTGGGAGGGAGCATGGGAGAGAGTGCCATCGCCGCGCTGACGGCCGAGGTGCGGCAGACGCCGGCCGGGCCGAAGCTGTTCCTCAACGGCCAGGCAACGCCGCCGACGGTGCTCTTCGTCAACTTGTACGACGCGGCGGACCCGGTCCGCACACCGGTGCAGTTGGGTGAGGTGGCGGCCGCTGGTCGCCAGGGAGTGCATCTGGTCTCGCTGACTATCGGCACGCCGTGGCCGCGCGCGGGGGAAACGCCCGACTACACCCGGCTGGTTGATCACACGGTGGAGGCGGCACTGCAGGCGAATCCGAAGGCGCTGCTGATCCCGCGCATCGCCCTCACCTACCCTCCCGACTGGTGGTACCAGGAGCACCCGGACGAGCGGATGTGGTATGACGATGGGAAGCCGGGCATCCCCAGCATCCACTCGGCGGTGTGGCGGCGCGACGCGGCGCGGCACCTCGGGGAGTTGGTGGCGCACCTGGAGGTGAAATACAGCGACCACATCCTGGGCTACCATCCCAGCGGCCAGACCAGCGGCGAGTGGTTCTACGACCGGGTGCTGGAGGGCTGCCTCGCGAGCCTGGAACCGCCGGCGCGCGACAGCTTCCGCCGCTTCCTGAAGGCGAAGTACCGTACCGACGCGGCGCTGCGGCGCGCCTGGCGCGACCCCACCGTCACCCTGGCCACGGCGGAACCGCCCGCGGTGGAGAAGCGCCGACAGGCCCGCCGCGGCGCTTTCCGCGATCCCGCCGCCGAGCGCCCGGTGATCGACTTCGATGAGTTTCGCAATCACGACATGGCGGACGCGGTGCTCCACCTCTGCCGGACGGTGAAGCAGGTGGCGCCGAGGAAGCTGTGTGTCACCTTTTTCGGCTATCCCTTCGAACTGGCGCCGGTGCGGCCGGGCCTGCAGGCAACCGGCCACCTGGCGCTGCGGCGCGTCTTGCAGTCGCCATACGTGGATGTCCTCTGCTCGCCGGTGAGTTACCTGGACCGGGGGATTGGCGGGGGCGGCTACTTCATGGCGCCGGTCGACTCCGTCCTCCAACACGGGAAGCTGTGGCTGGTGGAGGATGACACCCGCACCCACCTGTCACCCCCCGATTCCGGCTACGGTCGCACCAGCGACTTCCGCGGCACGCGCGGGGTGCTGGCACGCAACTTCGGGCACGTCCTCTCCCGTGGCACCGCCATCTGGTGGATGGATCTGCCGGGCGAAGGGTGGTTTGCCGGCGACGAGATCTGGGAGTACCTCTCCCGCCTGCACCAGGCGTATGCCACCTCGCTGGCCGACCGCACGCCCTACCGTCCGGAGATTGCGGTGATTTACGACGAGCGCAGCCCCCTCTACGGCGCGCCGAACCCACAGGTGACGGCTCCCCTGCTCTACCGCTTCCGCGCTCAGTGGTACCGCATCGGCGCTCCCACCGGCATCTACCTGCTCGATGACCTGGTGGCCGGCAAGGTGCCCCCGGCAAAGCTGTACATCTTCCTGAACGCCTTCCGGCTGGAGGAGTCGCAACTCCGGGCGATCCGCCGGCACACCGGGCGCCCGGGCCGCGTGGCCCTCTGGATCTACGCGCCGGGCTACGTGCGCGGCGACACGCTGTCGCCGGAGCATCTGCGCGCGGTGACCGGCATTGCCGTGCGGGAGGTGACGCCGTGCCCAGGCCGCATCGTCACGGTGGATGGCGAGACGTTCGCCGGTGACTACGAGGCGCTCTCCCCCACCTTTGCCGTTGACGACGCGGCGGTGACGGTGGTCGCCCGCTATGCCGAAGGGGGCGCGGTGGCCGTGGCCGCCAAGCGCGTGGGCGAGAGCACGAGCGTCTACTCGGGGGTGCTGCAGCTTCCCGCCGCGCTGCTGCGTGAGTTTGCCCGGCGCGCGGGCGTACACCTCTACAACGAGCAGAACAACGTGGTGATGGCCGGCAGCGGCTGGGTGGCGCTGCACGCCTCGACGACAGGAACGCACACCCTGCGCCTGCCTTGCGCCGCGGCCGTTCAGGACGCCGTCACCGGTGAGGTGCTCGGCCCGGCGCAGAGCTATCCGTTCGCCCTGCAGCAGGGCGATACCAAACTGCTGCGCGTGCTGCCGGCCCGCCGTTGACAGGCGGCCCAGGCCCTGGTAGACTCACGGTGGATGAGGTTCCGTGTCCCACGGCGCTCCCGCTCGCGTGGGTCTCTGGAGGTAGCTGCAGGATGATCACCAAACGCATCACGATCGTCGGGGTGTTTGTGCTCTGTTCGCTGCTCGCGGGCGGGCGCAGCCAGACCGCCCCGGCGCCACTCACCAACATCGCCGGGCCGGCCTACGGCACCCGCGTGGTGGCCGACACGCAGTTTAGCGAGAAGCACTCCGCCGCCAACGCCGTGGACGGGCGTCTGGAGCCGGGGGAAGGTTGCTGGTACTCACAGGATTGGACCCAGCTCCCCTGCGCGCTCACCTTTACCCTGGACGGCGAGGAGGAGATCCGGCAGGTGGTGCTGCACCAGGCGCGCTGGAACGGCAACATGTACCACACCAAGGAGTTCGCCCTGGAGACCTCCGCGGACGGCAAAACGTGGACGCGCGTGGCAACCGGCGAGCTGGCCGATGACAACGAGGCGAAGGCGGTCCTGGACGTGAACCTGCGCACGCGCTGGCTGCGGGTGGTGGTGCTCTCCTCCTACAACCCGTTCCAGACCTGCGGTCTCACCGAGGTGGAGATCCTGGCGGCAGGGCACCTTGGCTTTGGCGCCTCGCAGGTCCGGCTGAACGGCCGCCCGACCCCGGCGACCGCCCCGGTCTGCGGCCTCTCTTTCGTAGCGGCGGACTCGGGGCCGCAGGTGGCGGTGTATGACCGTCCGGCGGGCCTGCTGGCTTGCGTGCGCCCAGGGGAGAACGCGACGCTAGAGATCCCGGTCCACTCGGTGGCGGAGCCGCTGACGCTGTGCGCCGACGTGGTCCTCAAATCTGGCCGGACGGCGGTGGTGCAGGTGTCGGCGGGCGAGGAGCGCCTGCGGCGGACGCTGACCGGCCCGGGCAAGGTGGCCCTGTCGGCACCGCTGGGGCGTCCGGCGGACGGCACCGCGATCACGCTGGAAACGCAAGCCGATACGGATGAGGCGGCGGTGGAGTGGCGCAACGTGCGCCTAGTGGTGGGCCAACGCACACGGCGGCTGCCGCTGGCGGTGCAGGCGCCCGACTACGGCCGCGGGGCGCCGCCGACCACGCCAGAGCTGCGGGCGCCGCTGCGGCGTGCCCTCCTGGAGTGGGATTGGAAGATGCAGGATGGCATCGGCACCGAGCGCAACCCCAGCAGCTACCAGGACGCCCTTGCCCAGGTGCTGGAGCGCGGGCAGCGCCTGATTGATGACCTGCGCGCGCACGGGCACACCGCCCGCCTGGGAGACCGCCCGGCGCGCTGGGCCGCCCTGAAGCAGGAGTACGCCGACCTGGCCGCCAGCAACAGCGAGGACGCCGACGCCTGGGAGGCGCTCTACCTGCGCGTGCACTCCCTGCGCCGGGAGATCGCCCTGCGCAACCCGCTGTTCCCGAAGGTGCCCATCCTGTTCGTCAAGCAGGTGCCAGGGGCGTTCAGCCACCAGCTCACCCAGGTGTACGGGCGCTACGCCCGCCCGGGCGGCGGCCTCTTCGTGCTCGACAAGCCAGGCGCCTCGATGGTTGCCCGGCCGCTAGCCCCCGGCGCGCTCCCGCTCGGCAGCTACGCCTACCCGGAGATCTCCTTCGAGGGGGATCGCCTCCTCTTCGCCTACTGCCAGACCGACAGCACCCCGCAAGACACCATCCAGGGGCAGCCTGGCCGCTACTACCATCTCTACGAGATGAAGGTGGACGGCACCGGCCTGACACGCCTCACCGACGGCCCCTACGACGACTTCTCGCCGCGCTACCTGCCGGACGGCCGGATCCTCTGCATTTCCACCCGGCGGGGCGGCTGGCATCGCTGCGGCTCGCCCGGCTGCGAGAACTACACCCTGGCGGTGATGGCGCGCGACGGCAGCATGCCCCGCCCGATCTCGTACCACGAGACGCAGGAGTGGGACCCCGCCGTGCTGCACGACGGCCGGATCATCTATACCCGCTGGGATTACGTGGACCGGCACCCGGTCTTCTACGAGCATCTCTGGTTCACCTTCCCGGATGGCACCCGACCCTCGGTCTTCTTTGGGAACAACACGTTCAACCCGGTGGGGATCTGGGAGCCGAAGCCGGTGCCGAACTCTCACCGGGTGATGGCGACGGCGGCGGCACACCACGCGATGACCGCTGGCTCGATTGTCCTGGTGGACGTGGGCAACGGCGTGGATGGGCTGCAGTGCCTCATCCGCCTGACGCCCGACGCGCCGTTCCCCGAAAGCGAGACGCCCGTTGGCGGCTGGTTCAACCCGAAGCCGGACGTGAAGCCGTTTGAGACGGCGGAGTCGCGGCGCTGGCCGGGCCACTGCTACCGCACCCCCCACCCGTTTTCCGACAACTACTTCCTGGCCGCCTACAGCTTCCAGGGGTTGATCGGCGAGCCACACGGCAACCCGGCCAACATGTTCGGAATCTACTGGATGGACGCGTTCGGCAACAAGGAGCTGCTCTATCGCGACCCAAACATCGCCAGCCTATGGCCGGTGCCGATCCAGGCGCGCCGGCGGCCCCCCGTCATCCCCTCCCAACTTGACCCGAGCCTGGGAAACGAGGGCACCTTCGTCGTCCAGAACGTGTATGCCAGTGACCCGGCGATCCCGCGCGGCACGGTGAAGGCGCTGCGCGTGGTGCAGGTGCTCCCCAAGTCGACCCCCGGCATCGACAACCCGCCGGTGGGCCGGCCGCGCGGCGCTCCTGGTAAGCAGGTGCTGGGCACAGTGCCGGTGGAGCCAGACGGCTCGGCACACTTCCGCGTGCCGGCCGGGATTGAGGTCGCCTTCCAGGCGCTGGACGAGCGCGGCATGGCGGTGCAGGTGATGCGCAGCGGCACCTACCTGCAGCCGGGCGAGCGCGCCACCTGCGTTGGCTGCCACGAACCCCGCACCTCGGTGCCCCAGCGCACCCGCCTGATGGCGACGGCGCGCCCGCCCTCAGTGATTGAGCCCGGGCCAGACGGCTCGAAGCCGTTCAGCTATCCGATCCTGGTCCAACCGGTGCTGGACAAGCACTGCGTCTCTTGCCACAGCGGCGAGGAGCCGGCCGGCGGCGTGGAGCTCACCGGGCGGCCGGAGGGGCGCTACACCGCGTCCTACAACGCTCTCTCGGCGCGCGTGCCGTTCTCTGACCTGGACAACGGCGACGCGGTGAGCCGCCCAGGCCGCTTTGGCGCCTACGGCAGCCCGGTGATGAAGCAACTGCTGGAGGGCCACAACAACGTGAAGCTGAGCGACGCCGAACTGCGCCGCCTGGCCACCTGGATGGATATTGCCCTTTTCTACGGCACGTTCGACCCGGAGGACCAGGCCCGCCAGCAGCGCGGCGAGCGCATTGCCGGCCCCGCCTTGCAGTAGCGCCCGCGGGAGAGGACGAGGGAGGATGGCAACACCAACACTGCACCTGATCTGCAACGCGCACCTGGATCCGGTCTGGCTGTGGGAATGGGAAGAGGGCGCCGCCGCGGCGATCTCCACCTTCCGCACCGCCGCCGACCTGTGCGAGGAGTTCGACGGCTTCGTCTTCAACCACAACGAGGCGCTCCTCTACCAGTGGGTGGAAGAGTACGAGCCGGAGCTGTTCCAACGCATCCAGCGGCTGGTGCGCGCCGGCAAGTGGCATGTCATGGGCGGCTGGCACCTGCAGCCGGACTGCAACATGCCCAGCGGCGAGTCGTTCGTTCGCCAGGCGCTCACCGGGCGGCGCTACTTCCGGGAGAAACTGGGGGTGGAGCCCACCACCGCGATCAACCTGGACCCGTTCGGGCATACCCGCGGCCTGGTGCAGATCCTGGCCAAGTGCGGCTACGACTCCTACCTCTTCTGCCGGCCGGCGCAGCACGATTGCGCCCTCCCCGCCGATGAGTTCGTCTGGGTGGGTTACGATGGCTCGGAGATCCTCTGCACCCGGGTGCCGGTGGGCTACAACTCGCCGCTCGGCCGGGCGCGCGAGAAGGTAGAAGCCTGGATCCAGGCCAACCCGGGGCGGCCCGTGGCCACCGTGCTGTGGGGCGTGGGCAATCACGGCGGCGGCCCCTCGCGCACCGACCTGCAGCGCCTGCGCGCCTTCATGGCTGAATGCACCACCTACCGCGTGGTCCACTCCACCCCGGAGGCCTACTTCGCCGAACTGAAGGCGCAGGCGGCCACCCTGCCCCGCCACGCTGGCGATCTGAACCCCTGGGCGGTCGGGTGCTATACCTCCCAGGTGCACCTCAAGCAGCGCCACCGCCTGCTGGAGAACGAGCTGTACGCCCTGGAGAAGATGGCCACCACCGCCGCCATCCAAGGGTTGATGCCCTACCCGCGAGCCGATCTGAACGCGGCGCTGCGCGACCTGCTGACCAGCGAGTTTCACGACATCCTGCCCGGCACCTCCATCCAACCGGTGGAAGAGAGCTCGCTGCGCCTGATGGACCACGCCCTGGAGATCCTCTCGCGGCTGAAGGCGCGGGCCTTCTTCGCGCTTTCCGCCGGCCAGCCCAAGGCCGCCGAGGGCGAGATCCCGATCCTCGTCTACAACCCGCACCCCTACCCGGTGCGCACGACCATCGAGTGTGAGTTCCAGCTTCAGGACCAGAACTGGACAGACACCTTCACCCTCCCGACCGTCTACCAGCACGGGCAGCCACTGCCCTGCCAGGTGGAGCGGGAGCAGAGCAACGTCGCGCTCGACTGGCGCAAGCGCGTCGTCTTTGCCGCGGAGCTGGCGCCGTCTCAGATGAGCCGCTTCGACTGCCGCCTGGAAACACGGCCGGCGAAGCCCGCGGTGACCCTCACCGAGGCCGACGGCGCGATCCGCTTCGTGACCAACGACCTGGAGGTGGTCATCAACACCCACACGGGGCTGGTGGACCGCTACCGCGTGCGGGGCGTCGACTGCGTGGAGCCCGGGGCGTTTGCGCCGGTGGTGCTGCGCGACGACGAGGATCCCTGGGGGATGCGCGTGCGCCGCTTCGACCAGGTGGAGGGCGCGTTCACGCTGATGTCTCCCGAGGAGAGCACCCGCTTCTCCGGGGTGACCGCCGGCACGCTTCCCTCGGTGCGGGTGGTGGAGGACGGCGCGGTACGCAGCGTAGTGGAGGCGGTGCTGCGCTATGGAAACTCCTTCATCTGCCAGCGCTACAAGCTGCCGAAGGAGGGCACCGAGATCGAGGTGGAGACGCGCGTCCACTGGAACGAGAAGGACCGCCTGCTGAAGCTGGTGATCCCGACGCCCTTCGCCGAGGGCGCCTACCTGGGCCAAGTGGCCTACGGCACCGATGCACTGCCCGCCAACGGGGACGAAGCGGTGGCACAGAAATGGGTGGCCTGCGTCTGCCGGCAGCGCGACCTGGCGCTCACCTGCATCAACGATGGCGTCTACGGCTCTGACTACCACCAGGGGCGGCTGCGGCTGACGCTGCTGCGCTCGCCCGCTTATTCCGGCCACCCGATTGGCGACCGACCGGTGGTGCCGCAGGATCGCTACACCCCGCGCATCGACCAGGGCGAGCGGCTCTTCCGCTTCTGGATCAACGCTGGCCCGGCCGCCGCGCGCCTGGCCGTGGTGGACCGTGAGGCACTGGCCCACAACGAAAAGCCGTTCGC
>JAAZEB010000052.1 GCA_012512505.1 Armatimonadota bacterium
GCCCTGGAGGGCGTAGTACAGTCTCAAGGAGCAAGGAGGGGGCGGGTGGGGCCAATGGGGGTGCGGGTGGTGCTGAATGGCGAGATCGCGGAGATCGCGTGCCCGCCCGAATGTGATACGGAGGCGGCCGCGGAGGTAGAGGACGCGATGACGCGCGTGGTTCGCGACGGACGCCGCCTGCTGCTGGTCGATCTGTCTCAGGTGCGCTACCTGGATAGCTCCGGAGTGCGGATGCTGCTGCGGGCGCGGGGTGAGGCGGAGGCATTAGGCGGGCAGGTGGTCGTCGTCGGGCTGCAGCGCCAGCCGCGGCGGGTCTTGGAGCTGCTGGGGTTGCGGCAGGTGCTGCGCTGCGAGCCCTCGCGGGAGGCGGGCCTGGCCTACCTGAGCCGGTGGCGCCAGGCTCCGGCCGAGGCGCGGTAGCGGGCAGGCCCCGGGGGCGCGACCGGAAGCGACGGGAACGCCACGCGGGCGTGCGCGTCAGGAAAGGTGAGGGTGGTGGCAGGCAGAGCAAAGGAAGCGGATCGACCCGGGCGCTGGCTGTGGCGGGGGCTCACCCTGGCCTGGGCGGGTGCCGCCATCTGGGGCAGCCTGAAGCTGCATCGCGAGAGCGCGCAACCGCATATCTTGCGGCGCGACGGGGACGCCTTGCGGCGGGCCAGCCTCGGCTTCCCGCTCCCGGTGATGCTCGCCGGAACACGCGTTCGCCACTTTCGCGACGACGCCTCTGGCACCCACTCGCTTTCGTTCCGGCTGCCCGGCCGCGTCACCGTGAATGGGGTTCATGCCTACTATGCCGAGTACCTGGCGAGCAGCGGCTTCCTGCCGGTCGCCGCGCCGGCGCCGGTCGCCGCGCCGGCGCCGGCCTCCGCCACGGAGCCGCTGCCAGACCCACCGAGCAACATGGCCCGCGCCTTCCGCCAGCGCGATGGGTTTCTGGAAGCCTCCGTGTCCGTCGTCACCGAGCCGCTCCGCGGCCAGTTCCACACCGTGGTGGTCACCGTTCGGCCGGCGGCGGAGTTCAGTCCTCGTTGAGGAGGCGCTCGACCGTGGCGGCCAACTGGCGGCCGGTCTCCAGTGGCACGGCGGGCAGCGGCAGCCGTGGCGTGCCCAGATCCAGGCCGCGGGCAGCCATGGCCGCCTTCAGCGCTCCAATCCCCGGGAGGGCAATAATCGCCCGCACGGCGCGCGTGATGCGGAACTGCATCTCCTGCGCCGTGGCCAGATCGCCGGCGCGGAACGCCCGGAAAAGGCTCACGAACGCCTGTGGCATCAGGTTGTAGGTGGAGCCGATCCCGCCGTCGGCGCCCATCACCAGCCCGCAAAGGAGGATCTCGTCCGAGCCGTTGAAGATTGTCCAGCGGCCGGCCGTATCGTCGATCAAGTGGCGCATTGTGTAGAAGTCGTTGTCGGTGAACTTCAGGCCGGCGAAGCCGGGCACCTCGGCCAGGCGGCGCATCAGCTCCGGGGTGACGCGCTGGCCGGTGAGCGCCGGGATGTGGTAGGCCAGCAGGGGCAGGCCGGCGGCGGCCACGCGCCGGTAGTGCTCGACCACCGCGTCCTCGCCGACGCGGAAGAAGAGCGGCGGCAGCGTGCTCACCGCGTCGGCGCCGGCCCGGGCCGCGTGCTCGGCCAGGGCCACGGCATCGGCGGTGGCGGGGGCCCCCACGTGGACGATCACCCGGGCGGCGCCCCGTGCCGCATCCACGACCGCCTCCGTCAGCCGGCGGCGCTCCTCCAGGTGCATCAGGAGGCCCTCGCCGGTAGAGCCTCCCACGTAGAACCCATCCACGCCCGCCTCGAGCAGGTGCTCGATCAGTGGCGGCACCGCCGCCTCGTTCAGTCGGCCGTCGGTATCGAACGGGGTGAGCAGCGCCGGGTAGATCCCTCCGAGCTTCACGTTCTCCGTCTCCCTCCGCAGCAGTGGCGCCAGCCGTGCGCGCGGCAAGGCCGGCCCCGCTATTCTACCGCATCCTCTCCCGCGGCGCAAGGACGCGGTCCCGGGGAACATTCGCCGCCCGCCGGGCCTCTGACCCTCTGTGCGCCAGCAGTTTGCGGCGTGGGCACCCGCCGCGGTGTAACGCTGCGCCGTAAGCAATGTCTGGGAAGAGAACGAGTGTAACGCCGCCGCGTATGCGGATAGGATGCTGCCGGACGCGCGCCCGGCGTCTGGCGCCATCGCAACGCTGAAGGAGGGATTCAGGTGCAGTACGAGGGGCTCGATACCGCGATAGTGCAGGGCCTGCGCCGCGGCGACGATGCGGCGGCTCAGCAGCTCATCGACGTCTACTCCGCGCCGCTGTACCACTACCTCCGCCGGCGCTGCTTTTGTGAGGAGGACGCCGTCGATATCCTGTCGATGATCTTCCAGAAGGTGGTGGCCGCCGTCCACACCTACGATGTCACGCGGGGGTCGTTTAAGAACTGGCTCTACCACGTGGCCCATACCTGCCGCGCCGACTTCTACCGCGGCTGGGGCGGCTGCTACGGCGTCAGCCTGCCGGCCGATGACCTGCTGGCGGCATCCGACGAGGGGACCGGCCACAGCGAACCGTGGCGCTACCTGCTGGAGGAGGACGCGGAGGAGACGGAGTCGGCACTGACCCAGGCGGTGCAGGAGGTGTTCGCGCGCATGCCGGCGCGCTACGTCGAGGTGCTGCAGCTCGCGCACACCGACCTGGCGCGCGAGGAGATCGCCCACCTGCTGGGGATCACCCGCGACCACCTGCGGGTGCTGCTGAATCGGGCTAGCGGACGCTTCCGCCAGCTCGCCAGCGAGCATCCAGTGCTGTCCGCCTGGCTGGCGCGGGCCGAGACCCTGCCGGAGGGAGCGAAGCACGAGCCGGTCCTCCGCCAGGGAGCAGCCCTGGCAAGAGCATGAGGGCGCACTTTGGCCGGGCCTTTCGCCGCCCGTGGACGGCGAACCGGTTGGCGTTAGCCATGGTAATGGATGCGGTGCGAAACAGACGGACGCGGCCCGCGGTTGGCAATGATGGCTACCCGCGCTGGCAGGTAGCGCCGGCGCGATGCCTTCCGCGGGCGGCACAGGGGGAGATCGTACTTGGGCACGAGCCGGCCCGGAGCGGCCGCCGTCAGGCTCCACCCGCCTGGTCCCATTGGGGACGGGCGGGAGCGGCGGCACGCTTCGGGCCGGTGTGCGTACGTGTGGGTGTCTAGCGGGCAGGGGCCGGGCGTACCCATCACCTAGGGGGTATGCCGCCCGGCAGCGATGCCCGCTGGCGTGCACCAGCGGTGGGCGGCGTACTGCCGCGTGGTGCGCGAGAGGGAGGAGTGACGATGATGACCCGCAACAGGGGACAGGCTGCTGTTTCGATGACCAATGCCTGCGACGCGGCGAAACCCGCCGGTGCGCCGGCGACCCAACGGGCCAACACGATACCGGGGCGACCCCGCGTCGCCGACCGCTGGATGGCAGAGCTGATCCGCTTTGCCTCCGGATGCCCCCTCCAAGCCGAGACCCCGCCGCCGCATCCCCAAGACCCCGCACCCCTCGATCCTCCCGTCCAACTGGAGGATCGCTTGCGGCAAGCCATCCGTTGGGGCTATCAAGAGCGCGAGTTCTCTCGCTTTGAGGCTTCTCTGGCACGACAGGCCACCCTTGGCGAACTGATCGCCTGGGCGCGCCAGCGCCAGGGCCGCTCCCTCCACGAGGTGAGCGAGCACGCCGGTCTCAGCGAAGGGCTCCTCCGCGACCTGGAGAAAGGCGGCCTCTCCCCCCTGGAGGTCGCCCCGGAGAAGATGGCGCGCCTGGCACGCACGCTCGATGTTTCCATCTGGACGATGCTGGAGCGGGTGCCGCCGGCCGCGGTGCCGGCCAACGGTGCTAGCTCCCCGCACGAGCGCATCCTTCCCGACGCGGCCGCTCCCGCCGCCGATGCCATCTGGTCGGCCGGCGCCCGCCACCGCAAGCCGCGCAGTGAGACGGTAGCCCTCAAGGAGCCCGCACCCGCACCCCGCGCCCAGAAGCAGGCGGCGGACTACCGTGCGGCGCTGCGGAAAGCGTGGCACCGTCACGACCAGGAGCCGCCAACCGAGTAGGCCGGCGCCGCGCACCGACGCGGCCCCACCACCGAATGGGTGAGGGTCGGGATGACGGATAACCGATCCCCGGCGGCCAGTGAATGCGCCACGCCACCCGACGACAGCGTGGCCGAGCTGCGCCGTCGCTATGCCGGCGCCGACCTGGTGCTGTTCCTCGGCGCGGGAGTATCGCTTTCGGCCGGTCTGCCCGGCTGGGAGGCGCTGCTGCACCACCTCACCGTTGAGATGTGGGAGAGCCGGCTGGGCGAGCCGTCGGCCGCCCAAGACGCCGAGGCGTTCGCCCGGCTTTTCAGCCAGGTGTTCGGCGGCTTCCCGATCATCTCCGGGCGCTACATCCGCAAGGCCCTCGGCGACGGCTTCCAGGAGCGCGTCCGCGCCATTATCTACAGCCAGCCCGATCCAACCTCCGTGCTGCTGCAGGCGATCACCCGCCTCTGCCTGCCGGAGCGCGGATCCGGCGGCATCCGCGCCGTGGTCTCCTACAACTACGATGACCTCCTGGAAGTCCACCTGCAGCGGCACGGCATCCGCTTCCGCAGCATCGCCGGCGAGGGGGATTCTCCCCGCCCAAGCGAGTTGCCGATCTACCACGTTCACGGTTACCTGCCGCGCGATGGCAGCCTCGACAACCGCAGCGAACTCGTCTTTGCCGAGGATGCCTACCACACCCAGTTCCTCGATCCGTACGGCTGGGCAAACATCACTCAGCTCAACCTCCTGCGCGAGCACACCGGGCTGTTCGTTGGCTCCTCGATGACCGACCCGAACCTGCGCCGCCTCCTCGACGTGGCCCACCGCCATCGCAGCGGCCGCGCCCACTACGCCATCCTGCGCAGCCCTTCCTTGGAGGAGATCGCCCCCACCGGCGGCGAAGGGAGAGAGGACGCGCGTGCCGCCGCGTTCGTCCGCACCTTCCGCGACATCCAGGAGGATGCCCTGGAGGATCTCGGGATCCGGGTCGTCTGGGTCGAGAGCTTCGCGGACGTGCCAGCTCTGCTGGACTGCATCCGGCATTCCTGAGAGCATGCGCGCGAAGTAGAGCGCGGCCGGGCCCCGGCGAACGCCGAGGCGCTGAGGTAGCCAGAGGACGCGGAGCGAGGTACGAGGATCGGCTCCAGACCTCGGCGCTTTCGGTTCGCCGCCGTAGCTCCGCGTTGGGCGCACCTACTTCGCACACAGGTTCCGAGATGGGGCGGGGTGCAGGATGCCCGGGGCGAGCTACCAGAGCGGAGGGGCAGTATGTCGCAGAGTGAGGCTCCCTACTTCAGCCACAGGGCGTGCTACGTGAACTTCGCGGAGCACCTTCAGAACCACTGGAACGTGAACCTGCTCTACCCGGGGGCCCCCAACCGCTGGACGCCGGACGACTGGCGGGGGTTCCTGACGATGATCCGGGCGTTCGGGTTTAACTGCTTTGAGTACTGGCTGGTGCCGACGCTCTACGACCGGCCGGCCCTGGAGGGCGGCGAGGTGGCGGCGCAGTTCGCGGCCACCATGCGGGCGGTGAACGACACGGCGCACTCGCTGGGGCTGAAGACGAAGCTCATCGCCCCGCCAAACACCATCGGCCCCGAGTGGTACTTCGCCTGCCCGAACGAGCCCGAGGGGAAGCGCCTGATCGTCAGCCTGTGGCGGCACTGGATGGAGACGCTGGCCGGCACCGACATCATCGGCATCTTCCCCGGCGACCCGGGCGGGTGCAACCGCAACGGCTGCACGCACGAGACTTTCATCGACCTGGCGCTGGAGCTGACGGAGGTGACGAAGCGGGCCAACCCCTCCGCCTGCATCGAGATCGGCACGTGGGGCACGCCCTTCTCGGGATGGGGCTCCGACCTGCGCGAGATCCCCGGGTGGGATGGCTCCTGGGCCGCCCTCATCGATGAGAAGCACGCCACGCCGGAGACGCCCTGCCACATCTGGAACGGAAAGCCAGCGCGCGCCCGCGCCGCGATGGAGTATCTCCTGAAGCGGCTGCCCCAGTTCCCGGAGGAGACGCGCGTCGCCATCAACCTCGGTTTCGACTCGGACGGCCACGCCGTGCTGGGCGGCGACGCCCGTCCCTACGCGCGGGCCATCGCAGAGATCCGGCCGATCACCACCTGGGACTACTCGCTGGCCGAGGGGGAGCTGGTCTGCCACCCGCATTGGCGCCTGCCGCGCATGAGCGCCCGCCGTCGCGAAGAGCGATCCGCCGCCCCCTACATCGGCGGGATGTCCTACACGATGAGCCCGAAGCTGAACCTGCTGAGCCTGTACGCCGCCGGCCGCTTCTTCCACAACCCGGATGCCGACCCGGACCAGGTATCGCGCGAGTTCTGCGCGCACGTCTTTGGCGCGGCGCACGCCCCCCTCGGGGAGCTGTTCGAGGCGTTCGAGGTGGTCCCGGGCTGGGGGCACTATCCGCGGCGCCAGTGGCAGAAGGACGTGCTCGCGGCGAAGTACGAGGAGATCGTCGAGCGCCTGGAGGCGGCGGATATGGCAGAGTGTACGCTGCCGCTCTTCCC
>JAAZEB010000053.1 GCA_012512505.1 Armatimonadota bacterium
ACCCCAGCCGACGCACCAGCGCCATCGTGGCGCGCTGGCTCCCCAGGATCAGTTTCGCAGTCTCGGGGCTGCTGCCGGGTTGGGGGATGCTCAGCAGGCCCTCCATCAGAGGCAGAGAGGGCATGTCGGTGGCCCCACCCCCGGTCAGCGCGCGGAGGGCGCCAGCTCGGGGGGCGGCGGGGAAAAGCAGCACGGCCCGGCAGGTGTAGGTGCGTGGCCTCAGAAAGCGAGGCACTCCCAGAAGGAGTGCGCCCAGGATGCCGCCCAGCGCCAACTGCCGGCGGTGCCGCCGCAGCACCGCGAGCAACTCCACCCCCTCCGTGCCGGCGTCCACCGCGGGATCTGGCGCCAGCCACGATCGGATGCGCGCCACCAGACCACGAGTTCGGGTTCCGAAGGGCGGTGCTTCTCCTAACGGGCCAGGACGCCCAACGAGGCTACTTCGTGAACGCGCGGATCACGGCGAAGGTTAGCAGGCCGTTGGTCGTATACTTGAAGATGGTATCCAGCGCCGGCCGGATGCCCTGCAGTTGGGTCGCCATCACCTTTGTTGGCACCAGGATGATGTCGCCGGCCGCGATCTTCGTGCCGGAACGCAGTGGCTCCACCCGGCCGACGCTGCGGATGATCAGCACCCGGTCGCGCGCGGCATCGTTCAGGAAGCCGCCCGCCTGGCGGATGTAGGTGCTGGCGGAGCGGCCCGGCACGTAAGGCGCCGCCGCGGGCATCGCCACCGCGCCCACCACGCTCACGGTAGACGGCTTCTCCGGTACCGTGATGATGTCGCCATCGACTAGCAGTAGGTCGTCTCGTCCGCCAGGCGCCCGCATCGCTTTGACGAAGTCCACCTGTAGGTTGCCCAGGGGCCGCAAATCCTCGTCACGCAGCGGGCGCGCGGCGCTTACCGAGTTGTGCCGCAGCATGGCATTGGCTTCTTCTGGGCTCAGGGTGCGGGTCTCGGGGTCTTGTGCCTGTGCCTGCAGCACCCCCAGCACGCTCGCCGACTTCACCGGGGCCGGGTCGGTGGGAGTGGCCGCCAGGCGGAGACGCTCCACCTCGGCGCGGGCGGCGGCGCGGGAATACTCCTCCCGCGCCACGATCTCGAGGATCTCCTTGACCTGCTGGGTGAGGCCAATCTGCTCTTGCGTAGCCAGTAGTTCCGGCTTGCGGGCCAGCACGGCGCCATCCAGGAAGCCGCGATCGGTCGGTCCACCGGCACGCTTCAGCACGTCACTTAGGCGTTCGTTACCCGTCAGGGCGTAGGGGCCGGGGTACTTCACCTCGCCGCGGACGACCACCGTTGCCGGCTTCTCCACAAAGTCTGCCCGCGCATGGACGGTGACTACGTCGCCATCAGCAATCGCGACGTTCGCCTGCGGGTCATCTCGAAGGGCGGCGGCGGCACTCACCCTGGTTACCGGGGTGCCCTCGGGCTGCCAGGCGTGGGCGATCTCCACCTCATCATGATGCTGGGGCAGCAGTCCGCCGGCCAGGTGCAGGAGATCCTTCAGCCGCATCTTCTCCGCGCGCGGGTAGGATGCCGGCTTCTGCAC
>JAAZEB010000001.1 GCA_012512505.1 Armatimonadota bacterium
GCTACAAGGAGGTCGTGCTCCAGATCAAGGGGCACGGCGCCTACTCGCGCCTCAAGTTCGAGAGCGGCGGCCACCGCGTGCAGCGGGTGCCGGTGACGGAGTCGGGCGGCCGCATCCACACCTCCTCCGCCACGGTGGCGGTGATGCCCGAGGTGGAAGAGGTGGAAGTGCACATCGATCCGGCCGACCTCGAGATCGACACCTTCCGCTCCTCCTCCGCTGGTGGCCAGAACGTGCAGAAGAACGAAACGGCGGTGCGCATCATCCACAAGCCGACCGGCATCGTCTCTTCTTGCCAGGACGAGCGCTCGCAGTATCAGAACAAAGAAAAGGCGATGCAGATGCTGCGCGCGCACCTCTACCAGCGCCTGAAGGATGAGCAGGAGGCTGAGGTGCGCCAGACCCGCCGCAGCCAGGTGGGCACCGGCGAGCGTGGCGATAAGGTGCGCACTTACAACTTCCCCCAGAACCGCGTCACCGACCATCGCCTGGGCGGCTCGCAGGGCACGCTGCACGGGATGGAGCAGGTGCTCGATGGCGACATTGATCGCCTCCTGGACCGGCTGATCGAGGCCGACCAGGCAGAGCGCCTGGCGCGCTTCGATGAGGAGGGCAATGGGGGGTAACGTCGAGACGGCGCTAAGGCAGGCCGCGGCCACGCTGCAGCGGGCCGGGATCGAGCGCGCGCGCGTGGAGGCGGAGCTTCTCCTGGCCCACCGGCTGGGGATGAAACGCCTTGGCCTGTTGGCCCACCCAGAACGCGAACTCACCGCCGCGGAGGCGGAGAGCTTCGAGGCGCTGGTGCGCCGCCGCGCGCAGCGGTTCCCCCTGCCATACCTCACCGGCGAGCGCGAGTTCATGGGCCTGCGCTTCGAGGTGAACCCGGACGTTCTCATCCCTCGCCCCGAGACCGAGGTGTTGGTGGAGGCCGCGATCGCGGCGCTGCGAACGCGCCATGAGGCGGCGGCGGGCACCCCCGATGCTGCTCACCTGCTTGCCGTGGACGTGGGCACCGGCAGCGGCGCCATCGCCGTGAGCCTGGCGCACTTCGTGCCGCAGGCGCGGGTGCTGGCGACCGACCTCTCCGTCGAGGCGTGCGCCGTGGCCCGCCGCAATGCCGCCGCCCTGGGCGTCGCGGAGCGAGTGACCGTTTTTTCGGGGGACTTGCTGGCGCCGCTGGCCGCCGAGTGTGGCCCGGGGGTGCCGCCCTCGCGGCGCGCCACCGTGATCTGCGCCAACCTGCCCTACATCCCGACCGAGAACCGCGCGGCCCTGGCCCCGGAGGTGCGCGATTGGGAGCCGTCCCTGGCGCTGCTGGGCGGGCCTGGCGGCCTGGAGGTGGTGGCGCGCCTGCTGGAACAGGCGCCAGACTACCTGTGCCCTGGCGGCCGCCTCTTCCTGGAGATCGGTCCCGAGGCAGACCAGGCCGGCCGGCTCGTGGCCCAACTGGAAGCGGCCGGCGGCTGGCAGGAGGTGGCGGTGCTGCCCGACCTGGCCGGCCTGACGCGCGTGGTGACCGCCACGCGCCACACCGCCTGAGCGGAGAATGGAGGAGCCCATGGTTGACACCGCACGCGTGCGCGCGACCTTCGTTCGCCTGCTGGAGATGAACACCCCTTCCGGTCGCGAGGGGGCCGCGGCCGATTTCCTGGAGGCCGAGCTGCAGCAGATCGGCTTCACCACCTGGCGTGACGGGGCCGGCACCGCCCTGGGCGGCGAGACCGGCAACCTGTTGGCCCGCCTGGAGGGAACCGTGCCGGGCCTGCCGCCGCTGCTGCTGAACGCCCACATGGATACCGTGGCTCCCACCGAGGGACTGGTGATTCGCGAGGAGGGCGGCATCTTCCGCTCCTCCGGCACCACCATCCTCGGCGCCGACGACAAGGCGGGCCTCACCGCGATCCTGGAAGGGGTTCGCGCCGCGGTGGCGGTAGGGCTGCCCCGGCCCTCCCTGGAGATCGCCTTCACGATCTGCGAGGAGACTGGCCTGCGCGGTGCCAAGCACCTCGACCACTCTTCCCTGACGGCGCGGCAGGCCTACGCCTTTGACGGCGGCCGGCCGGTTGGCAGCATTGTCCAGGCGGCACCCTCGCAAGACAACATCACCGCCACCCTCTACGGGATCGCCTCCCACGCTGGGGCGGCGCCGGAGAAGGGGATCAGCGCCATCCTCATCGCCGCGAATGCCCTCACGCGCATGCCGCTGGGCCGGATCGACGCCGAGACCACCGCCAACATCGGGGTCATCCGCGGCGGCGAGGCCACCAACGTGGTGCCCGACCGCGTGGAGTGCCGCGGCGAGGCGCGCAGCCACAACGAGGAGAAACTGCGGCGACAGTCGCAGGCGATGGTGGATGCCTTCCAGGCGGCCGCGGAGGCAGCCGGCGGTCGGGCCGAGGTGGACGTGACGCGGATCTACTCGCACTTCTCCCTGGCCGACGACCATCCCCTGGTGCGCCGCGCCGTTGCCGCCGGGCGCCGCGCTGGCATCAGCGAGCCGGTGGTGCGGCCGGGCGGCGGCGGCAGCGACGCCAACATCCTGAACACCCAGGGGATCGAGACGGTGGTGATCGGCCTTGGCTACGACAACGTTCACTCCAGCGACGAGTATATGGCGCTGGGGGATCTGGTGACCTCGGCCCAGTTGGCGCTGGAGGTGATCCGCCTTGCCGGCGAGGGTGGGTAGGCGGTTGAGTGGCCCGCGGCTGCCCCCCGGCCGCTCGGTCCGGGCGCGGGTTGACGGATGCCGGGGGGCGTGCTATCATTTTGCGGGCCGGTTGGTCGGCGGCAGCCAGACCATCGGAAACCGCCCACCGGAGGCGGCAGGTGTACGCCATGAAGTTTGACGGCCAGCCACCCCAGCTGGACGAGATCGAGCGGTTGCGGGCGGCGCTGGCGGAGCGCCAGCGGCAGATTGACGCCGTTCATCGCATCTCTCAGGCGCTGTGTACCAAGACGCGCCTGGGTGACCTCTTACGCGAGACGCTGCAGGTCTCGCTCGACACCGTCGGCGCCAACGCCGGCTCCATCTACCGCTACTACCCCGAGAAACAGAAGCTAGTCTTCGACTACGTCATCGGCGAGGCGGCACCGCTTCTCACCGGCCGCGAGATCGACCCCAACACCGGGATCGTCGGCGAGGTCTTCCAGACGGGCGTGCCCCGGATCGTGGACGAGGTAGAGAAGGACCAGAAGCACGACCGGAACGTGGACCGGCAGACCGGCTACGTGACGCGGAACATGGTCACGGTGCCGCTGAAGGCGGCGGCGGGCGAGCCGATCGGCGTGATGCAGGTGCTGAACAAGGCGCACGGCCTCTTCAGCAAGCAGGACCTGGAGGTGCTCTCGATCCTGGGCCAGCAGGCGGCGACCGCTATTGAAAGCCATCGCCTGCACGAGGAAGCCCGACTCGCTGAGGTCGTCAAGCGCATGGGCGACATCAGCCACGACATCAAGAACATGATCACCCCGGTGCTCACCTGCGCGCAGACGCTGGAGGCCCTCTTCCAGGAGATGTACAGCGAGCTCGACGCGCTGGTGCAGCGCCGGGGCGGGCGCAATGACGAGGTGCTGGCCGAGGTGACGCAGGCGGTCTCCTTCCTGCGCTCCTTCTACCCAGAGGCGATCGAGATGCTGTGCGACGGGGCCAACGACGTTCAGGAGCGTGTGCGCGAGATCGCCGATTGCGTGAAGGGGATCGTCGCCGAGCCGAAGTTCGACCTGGTGGACGCGAACGTGGTGATCGAGCGGGCGCTAAAGCCGCTGGCGCTGGTGGCGGAGCGGCACGGCGTGAACCTGCAGCACGCGCGCGGCCCGGTCTCTCCCACCCTCATCGACCAGAAGCAGCTCTACAACGCCATCTACAACCTGGTGAACAACGCCATCCCGGAGACGCCGGCGGGCGGCAGCGTCACCGTGCGGGCTTACGATGGGCCGCCCGGGGCATTCCCCGAGGGTGGCTACGTGATGATCGAGGTGACCGACACCGGGCGGGGGATGCCGGAGGATGTGCGCGCCCGCCTCTTCACGGAGAACGCGGTGAGCACCAAGCCCGGCGGCACCGGCCTGGGCACCCGGATCGTCAAGAACGTGGTGGACGCGCACCAGGGGCAGATCCGCGTGACCAGCGAACTGGGCAAGGGCACCACCTTCTTCATAAAGCTGCCGCTGCGTGCTCCCTCAGGGTGAGCGGTGGCCGCCGCGCGCGCGCAGCAGCTTCACCAGCGCCGGCTGCCCGTGGTTTGCCGCCACCATGACCGGTGTCAGCCCGCCGACATCGGGGGCATTGATGGGTGCCCCCGCCTCCAGGAGCAGGGTTGCCGTCTCGGCGTGACCGTTGCGCGCGGCCAGGTGCAACGGCGTCCGCTGGCTTAAGGTGCGCGCGTCCACTTTGGCCCCGCTATCCAGCAGCAGCCGTACCACCTCCGTGTGGCCCCGAGACGCGGCCGCGTGCAGCGGCGTCCAATGGCCCTCTCGTTCGGCATCCACCCGGCAGCCTCGGCGCAGGAGCAGGCGTGCCATGTCGGCGTGCCCCTGCTCGGCGGCGTGGTAGATCAGCGGCGCGCCCAAGATCTGGCCCTGGTCGGGGTCCGCGCCGCACATCAGGCACAGCCGGGCTGCCAACACCTGGTGCTGCGCGACGCTGCCGGGCAGGGAGGCGCGGCCCCACTGCCGCGCGCCCAGGCCGGCCGCCACGCCGAACACCACCACCACCAGTGCCACCCACTTTGCCTTCACGCCGCACCCCCTTCTCCTGCCCGCGACTGGATCGGTCAGTTGGTCTCCTCCGGGCGCTTGTCCAGCACCACCGCCGAGATCTGCTGCCATCCCAGCCGCTTGCAGGCCTCCAGCCGGATGTCGCCGGCCAGCAGGTCGTAGCTTTTCCCGTCGGGCGTCTTCACCACCACGATCGGTTGCAGCAGGCCCTGAGTGGCGATGCTGCGCTCCACCTGCTCCACGTCGTACGGGTCTACCACGCGCGGCCCCGGATTGATCCGTTCGATCTCGATCTCCTGCACCTGCTTGGCGTCCCGGTCTTTGCCGGCATTCTCAAACTCCTTGCGCTCCACTCCCGCGCGGTAGGAGTAGACATAAGGAATCGCCAGGTCCACCTTGCGCGTCTGCTGGATCCCCTTGAAGATCCGCTTGGTGATCTCGTAGGCGATCTGGGTCCGTTCCTTCACGTCCGTCTGGTAGCGCAGGCGCAAGTAGACTCCATAATCGTACAAGTCTGAGCGAATGTACGGCGCGACGTTGGTGGCCTTGATGATGTCGCGTGTCACCTCAGTGGCGGCATCGAGCAGGATCCGCTCCGCCACCTCCCAGTCAGAGTCGAAGGTGATGCGGATGATCTGCTCGTCCAGCATGTAGGCAGCTTCCTGGGTGACCGTGTAGTTGATCACCACTTGGCTGAAGAGCATGGCGTTGGGCACCAGGATGAAGCGCCCGACCGCCTCCTCACTGCCTACGGTGCCGCCCACCTGGTCGAGCATGGTGTACATCGGGCCGATCTCCTTCACGTCGCCGGTGAGACCGAGGCTGGGGAACTGCACCCGGTCGCCGGGGCGGATCGGCCGCTTCAAAGAAACGAGCACCCAGGCGGCGAAACCACTGACCGGCGCCTGCAGCGACCAGCCAAGGAGCATGCCGCCGAACATGCCGAAGAGGGTGCCGAAGTTCGCCAGCTTACCGAAGCCGTAGGCGACGGCGCCGATGATCGCGAAGACCGCCACCATCCGGTAGATGCGCCCCACCATCACCCCTTCGACGGCCGGGCGTTTGCGGTAGGTGAGCAGCCAGTAGTTACCGAGGGCAAAGAGGTTGGCAATTGCCAGAATGCCAAACAAGATTCCCCCCAGCCGGGCGATAGTGATACCGGAGGGGAGCTTGTCCATCCCCGCGACCGCGGTGTCGGCCGCGAAGCACAATCCCGCCAGGACCGTCCAGCCGACCAATGATAGGAAGAGTGCACGTTGGTACTGCGCTTGCTTCATCAACGAAACCTCCTTCGCGCGGGCGACGGACGCCGCCCGGCACTCCCCCGAACCTGCCCGCGCCCGCTTGTAGCGCATCCGCGTGGCTTAACGCCCGGGAGGGATAGCACGCCTATTCTGGATCCCCAGGGCGACTCCTCCTACCGTCAGGGGGGAACGCGATCTCGACGCCGCCGTTGACTTGCGGCCGCCCCCGCCGGTATAATGGGCGGGCGGTGGGGAAGAGCGAACGGGCCGCGTCCTGCCGTCGGGCGGCGCCCGGCCGAGGGGCCCGCTTGTTCCCATACAGGGGTGAGGATGGATTACCAGCTTCTGGCAGCGGTGCGCGACGCGCTGGCGTCTGGCGACGAGGCGCTCTTGCACGAGCGGCTGCGGGCGCTGCGGCCGGCAGACCTGGCGGACGTGGTGGAGCACCTTGAACCCGCGGAGCGCCAGGCCGTTTTCGCGCTGCTGGCGGATGAGGTGGCCAGCGCTGTGATGCCGGAGTTGGACGAGGCGGTGGCGGCGACGGTGGTGCGCGGCCTGCCGGCAGAGCGCGCGGCGGACATCCTTGAGGAAATGCGGCCGGACGACGCCGCCGACGTGCTGCAAGACCTCTCGGATGAGGCGGCCGACGCGCTGTTGGCCGAGATGACCGCCGCCGATGCCCAGCAGGTGCGTGAACTGCTGGAGTACCCGGAGAATAGCGCTGGCGGCCGCATGGTGGGGGAGTTCGTCACCGTGCCCGAGAGCGCGACGGTGTCTCAGGTGATCGCCGACCTGCGGGCGAACCCCCCGTCGCCGGAGACGGCCTACTACCTGTACGTTTGTGACCCTCAGGGACGCCTGGCCGGCGTTGTTTCCCTACGGGATCTGGTGGTCGCCAACCCCGAGGCGCGGGTGGCGGAGATCATGACGCGCGAGGTGGTGCGCGTGCGTGCCGACGCCAGCCAGGAGGAAGCCGCGGAGCTGGTGGCGCGCTACGATCTGCTGGCGGTGCCGGTGGTCGACGCGCAGGAGCGCGTTGTCGGCGTGATCACCGTGGATGACGTGCTGACCGTGCTAGAGGAGCAGGCGACGGAGGCGATTCTGCACCTCTCCTCCGGGGCAGAGCCGGCCCCCGAGGCGGCGGCCTCACCGGTGCCTACCCGCGTCTCACGGGCGACGGCGGCGGTGCTGGCCGGATTCGCCGGCGCCGCGGTGGTGGCCCTGTTCCGGGAGGTGTTCACGGTGCGCCTCGCCTACCTGCTCTTCATGCCGCTGGTGATCACCGTCTGCGAGGTGGTGAGCGGTCAGGTGATGGCGGCGGTGCGCGAGGCGTTGCGGCACGATGCCCCGGGGCGGCTGGCGCGGACTATCGGCCGCGAGGTCTTAGTGACGCTGCTGGTGGCGGCGGTGGGTGGCGGCTTGCTGGCGCTGTTGCTGGGGCATTGGCAGCAACTGACGCAGACCGGGATCACGCTGGGGCTCGCCGTGCTGCTGGCGGCGCTGATCGCCGCGCTGATCGGCAGCGCCTCCCCGCTGTTGGCGCGCGCCACTCACCGCGATCCCGCCGCGATCCCGGTCTCCGTGGCGGCGGCGGTCGCCAGCGTGGTGGCGCTGGCGGCCTACCTCTGGCTGGTGGTGGCGCTCGGCTGAGCGGCGGCGCCGGCGAAAGGAGTGTAGGTCCGCCGGCCCCGGGGAACCACCGAGCAGGAGGTGAACGGCTGGCATGTTGAACCGTCATGACCTGCTCAAGGCGATTGACCACACCGTGCTGCGGCCAGAATCGACGTTGGCGGATGCGCTGCAGGCGTGTGATGAAGCAATAGAGAACCACTTCGCCTCGGTGGTTGTCCTTCCGTGTTGGGTGCCCCACGCCGCGCGCCGTCTGACCGGCAGCGAGGTGAAGGTGGGCACGGTGGTTGGCTTTCCCCTCGGTGCCAGCAGCACCCGGGTGAAGGCATTTGAGACGCAGGTTGCCGTGGCCAACGGCGCGCAAGAGGTCCAGGTGGTGATCAACATCAGTGCCCTGAAGTCGGGCGAGATGACCCGCGTGCGCCGGGACCTGGAGGAGGTGCTCTACGCGTCGCACATCGCCGGTCTCACCCAGGAAGCCCAGGAGACGCTGACGCAGTTCGTCCTGGAGACGCACTACCTGACGGAGCACGAGATTCAGGCGGTCTCGGAGCTGGTGCGCGAGGTGGGAGGGGAGTTCCTGGTGACATCCACCGGCTATGCCGCCGGGGGCGCTAGCACCGATGACGTGCGGCTGATTCGGCGGACGGTGGGGGCCAACATGGGGGTGAAGGCGGTGGGGGGGATCCGCACCGCGGAGTTCGCCCTCGAACTGTTGAACGCGGGCGCCACCCGCATCGGCACTGCCTGGGGAGTTCAGATCATGCAGGAGTTCCTCGCCATGATGGAGCCGCAACCCGCGGGCGCGAGACGGAGCTAGGGTTTGTCGCTGCGCGTTTACACCACACCGGCTGTCGTCCTGCACCGGATCAACCTGGGCGAGAACGACAAGATCCTCACGCTCTTTACCCGGGAGCGCGGCAAACTGAGCGCCGTGGCGAAGGGGTCCCGCAAGCCGATCAGCAAGCTGGCCGGAGCGACGGAGCTGTTCACCCACAGCCGCATGCAGCTTGCCGTTGGACGCAGCCTCGACGTCATCACCCAGGCGGAGATTGCGCACCCGTTCCAGCGTATCCGCGGCGACCTGACGCGCATTGCCTACGCCTCCTTCCTCACCGAGTTGGTGGAGCGGTTCACCGCCGAGCGGGATCCCCACGCGGCGGTCTTCGACCTGCTGGTGGAAACTCTGAGCGTCCTGGAGCGCACTCCTTCCCCCGGTCTGGTGGCCCAGCTCTTCGCGCTGCGCCTGCTGGCCAACCTCGGCTACCGCCCGCACCTGGAGGACTGCGTTACTTGCCACCAGGCGGTGGACGCGGAGCCGGCGGCGTTCAGTCCATCACTGGGCGGAGTGCTTTGCGCGGCTCACCGCCGACGGCACGCCGACGTGATCCCGGTGCGGCTGGACACCCTGGCCTTGGCGCGGATGCTCCTCCGCATCCCTCCTACTGATGCCGCGGCCCTGCAGACGCTGGCCGAGCACGCGCTTCCCACCGTGTGTCGCGAGCTGGACAAGGTGCTGCGGGCGCACCTGCAGTACCGCCTGGAGCGCCCCCTCCGCAGCCTGGACTTCATTCAGGAGATTCAGGCGATGGACGCCACGGCTTCCACCTGAAGGTGATGCCGCGTGCTTACTGGCAGGAATCGGCAGGCACGCCGCGAAACTCGGAACCGTTAGCCTGGTTTGGCTGTCTACCCTAAGCAAGCGATGAGGTGCTCTCCAATCAAGCTGGCGGCGGTGCTGCTGCTGCTGTCGGGGCTGGTGCCCCACGGCAGTGGCTTCTGGCGCTGCGCCAGCCCGGGGTGTCAGCCCACCCTCGGGCACACCGACCAGGCTGGCCGCTGCTGCAATCGCGCGGTGGCGTGCTTTAGCGCGCAGTCGCCGTGCCCTACCGCGGCAGAGCCCGCTTCGCACCTTCCGGTTAGCCAGGCGTGCGCCTGCGAGTTCGTCGCCAGCCCCCGTGCTACCCGGGCCCTCGGGCCGACGGTGGCCCTGCGGTTCGCGCTGGCGATCGGCCTTCCCGTGGCCCCGCTCGCGGCGCCCACGCCGCCGCTCCTCACCGCGGTGGGCGGCAGCCTCCCCGCACCCTTCCCCCTCTCTTCCCCCCGTGGCCGGCTTCCCGGCCGGCGCGCCCCACCGCTCGTCTGATTCCATTCCCATGGTTTCATCCCATGACTTTAGCCCTGGGCGGATCGCCCGTTGGCAGGGCAGCCTGTTGGTAGGGTAGCCCGGGGACGGGCAGCTCATAGCCCATAGACGGGTAGCCGTAAACGACTACCCTGTTCAAGGGACAAGCCAGCTGGAAGCCGGTTCCGGGATGCGGTTGTGGGCACAACGCGCCCCCGTATCGGCCGAAAGCCGGCTCCGGAGCGTCCTTCAGGGCGCTTGTCCCATGGGCCAGGGGCTTCGTTGACGGCACCCGGTACCGGCGCCCCGGCAAACGCGGCACCCGGCGCCTGGCACCTGATACCTGACACCTGACACCTGACACCTAACACCTGGTGCCCGGCGTGGCCGAGGGCGGATGCAAGGAGAAGCAGTTGCGGTTCTTGACTCTGGTTTTCGCGGCGTTGGCAGGCGCCAGCGTTCCTCTTTGGGGGGCGGAGGCACCGCCTCTGACGCTGGAGGCGGCGCTGCGGACGGCGCTGGAGGCTCACCCGGAGCTGGCGGCGGCGGCTCACGACGTAGCCGCGGCGCAGGCCGCCGTGCGGGGCGCCGGGGCGCTCCCCTCGCCGGAGGTGGTGGTGGCGCCCCTTGGCCGTGTGGAGGATGCCCAGCTCTCGGTCACCCAGCCGCTAGCGCTCAACGGCGAGCGGGCGGCTGGTGTTCGGGCGGCGCGCGCCCGCCTGGAGGCCAGCGAATGGGAGCGCCGCGCGCTGCGGAATGAGGTGGTGTTCCGGGTGCGCGTCGCCTTCTACGAGGTGCTGGCTGCCCAGGAGGAGCGCGACGCGGTCGCTGAGACAGTAGGCATCCTGGAACAGATCCACCAGGCGGCGCAGCAGTCGTTCGCGTTGGGCAACGCGCCGCAGACGCACGTCGTGCGGACCCGCCTCGAATGGACGCGCGCCCAGCAGGAGCTGCAGCGCGCGGAGGGCGAGGTGGCGGCGCGGCGGGCGGCGCTGAACACGGCGATGGGCCGTCCGGCCGAGACGCCAGTGCGCCCCCAGGGGGAGCTGCCCCGGCCGGAGGGCGAGCCGGACGCCGCGCGGCTGCGGGAGACGGCGCTGCAGCAGCGTCCGGATCTGGCCGCCGCCGAGGCAGACGTGCGCGCGCGGGAGGCGTTGGTGGGCCTGGCGCGGGCGGAGAGGCGCCCCGATCTGCTTCTTTCCGCCGAGCGCGAGAGCTTGACCGAGGGGGGCGGCAGCCTGGGTGTCGGCATCACCCTGCCATTCCTCGATTGGGGCCGTCGGCGCGCGGCGGTGCGGGAGGCGACGGCCGCGGTGGATGCGTCGCGGGCACGCCTGGCGCAGCGGCGGAACACCGTGGCGCTGGAAGTGGAACAGGCGCTGGTTCGCCTGCGAACGGCGGCGAGCACGCTGCGCAGCTTCGAGGAGAGCCTGCTGGCCGACGCCGGGCAGTTGGCTGAGATGACCCGCACCGGTTACCAGGAGGGCGCCCTCTCCTACCTGGAGGTGCTCGATGCCCAGCGGGCACTGACGGAGACCCGGCGTGGCGCCATTCAGGCCCGGGCCGCCTATGCCAGCGCGCGCGCGGCCCTCGACTGGGCCGTGGCCGCGCCCCTTGCCGAGAAGTGAGGTGTGAAGATGACCCAACGGATCACGCGTTACGGGCTGCCGGCGGTGGTCCTGCTCGTGGCGCTGGCCGCCTTCGCCGCCGGCCGGCGGAGCGCGCGGAACGCGGTGCTGCCTCCGGTGACGGCAACGGCGGCGCACGCGGAGGCAGACCACGCCCATGAGGGAGAGGCCTGCACGGAGGGAGACGGCTGCGCCGAGGAAGGCGCGGCGCATGCCGACGGCGACGCGCATGCCCATGCCGAAGGCGACGCGCACGCCCATGCCGATGGCGACGCGCATGCCCATGCCGACGGGGTGGTGCATCTGAACGCCGCCCAGATGCAGGCATCGGCAATCGAGACCGGCGTGGTGGCCCTGGCGCCGGTGGCGGCTTCACTGGCGTTGAACGGCGAGGTGCAGGCCGATGGCGACCGCACGGCGCGGGTGGGGTCGCCGGTGGCCGGCCGCCTCGTGGCGCTGAAGGCGCGGGTGGGAGACCGGGTGCGCCGCGGCCAGGTGCTGGCGGTGGTGAGCAGCCGCGACGTGGCCGAGACGCAGGCGGCCCTGGCGCGTGCTCGGGCGGAGGAGCAGGCGGCCCGCGCTCGGCTGCAGAATGTGCGCGCCCTTGCCGCCACCGGGGCGCTGACCCGTCGGCCGCTGGAGGAGGCGCAGAACGCCCACACGGCGGCGCTGGCCGACGTAAAGCGCGCCGAGGCGGCGCTGGCGCGTGCCCAATCGGCACGAGACCTGGCCCAGGCAGACCTGGCGCGCACGCGGAAGCTGGCGGCCGCTGGCGCGTTCAGTGCCCGCCCGGTGGAGGAGGCGCGCGGCGAGGTTGCCGAGGCGCAGGCGGAGTTGGAGACGGCCCAGGCCGCCGTGAAGGCGAGGCAGGCGGCTTTTGACCGCAGCCAGCGTCTGTTTAGCGCCGGTGTGGCTGCCCGCCGGGAGGTGGAGAGTGCCGAGGCGGAGCTGGCTCAGGCGAAGGCTCAGGAGCGCGAGGCGCGCACGCACCTGACGGTAGCCCGGCAGGCGCTGGCGCGCGAGGAGGAAGTGGCGCGGCAGAACCTGCACACCACCGGCGAGGTGCAGGCGGCGGAGGCGGCGCTGCGTCAGGCCGAAAAGGAAGTGGAAGACCGCCAGGCGGAGGTGACGCGTGCGCGCGGGCACCTGCAGGTGGCGGCCGCCGTGCTGGCCCGCGAGCGGAAGGTGGCTGGGCAGAGCCTGCTGGCGCGCAAGGAGGTGCAGGAAGCGGAGGCGGCCCTTGCCCGGGCGCGAGCCGACGTGCAGGCGGCCCAAAACGCCCTCCAGGCGATCCGCGCCGCCGGTAGCGCCCGCGGCGCCGGCGCGGCCAGCATCCCGGTTACCAGCCCGATCAACGGCATCGTCACCGAGCGCACCGCCACCCTCGGCCAGGCTATCGAGGCTTCCACCGACCTTTTCACCGTGGTAGGGAACGAGAGTGTCTGGGTGTGGGCGAGCGTCTACGAGAAGGACCTGCCCCACGTGCGCCCCGGCCAACCGGCGCGGGTGAGCTGCCCTGTTCACCCCGGCCACGAGTGGAATGGGCAGGTGGGCTACGTCGGGGTAATCTCCGACGAGAAGACGCGCAGCACGCGCGTGCGCATCGACCTGCCGAACCCCAACGGAGTTTTGCGCCCCGGGATGTTCGTCTCCGTCGCCCTGCAGCTTCGCGAGAAGCGCCAGGCCCTGGCGGTGCCCGTGACCGCGGTGCAGCAGATGGGGGAGGAGTACGTGGTGTTCGTCGCCGGCCACGACGGCGAGTTCACCCGCCGGCCGGTGCGGGTCGGCGCTCGTACCGGCACGTTGGTGGAGGTGCTCGGCGGCGTTCGGCAGGGCGAGCGTGTCGCCACCCGCAACGCCTTCCTGCTCAAGTCGGAACTGATGAAAGACCAGCTCAGCGAAGGCTGCGCCCACTGATCCTGAGGACGCTATGGTTCAGAAGATCACGGACTTCGCCCTGCAGCAGCGCTTCCTGGTGATCCTGCTGGGGATCGGCCTGGTGGTGGGGGGCGGCATCGCCCTGGTGAGGCTGCCAGTTGACGCGGTGCCAGACATCACCAACGTGCAGGTGCAGATCAACACCAACGCGCCGACGCTGGCGCCGGTGGAGGTGGAGAAGCTAATCACCTTCCCGATTGAGGTGGCGATGAGCGGCCTGCCGGACACCACCGAGATCCGCTCCCTCTCCAAGTTCGGGCTCTCGCAGGTGACGGTGGTCTTCCGCGACCACGTAGACATCTACTTTGCCCGCCAGTTGGTCTTCGAGCGTCTGGAGCAGGCCAAGGTGCAGATCCCCGCCGGGCTGGGCGAGCCGGAGATGGGCCCGGTCTCCACCGGCCTGGGCGAGATCTTCCAGTACGTGATCGAACGCACGCCCACCAGCAGCCCGGTCCAGCCGGCCGATCCAACACCCCCCACCCTTGGGGGGCCAACCGATCTGCCGACTCCCCCCAACCTTGGGGGGCCGGGGGGGCCAA
>JAAZEB010000054.1 GCA_012512505.1 Armatimonadota bacterium
AAACGCCTCCTGTGGCGGGGGATGCCTCCTACGGCGGCCGGTGGGACGCCGGCGATCCGACCCATCGGGGTAGGAATCACGCGCCGCTTAGAGGAACCTTCCAACGGAGGGCGGTGCCGGGCCAAGCCTGCGCCGGCATTGAGGGCATGCGGATGGAGCATCGCGAGCGCGCAGAACCGATCTCGCTCGAGCGCCACACGACCTGGTACCACGGCAGCCCGCTGCGCCTGGAGGTGTTGACCGCCGGTTCCACCGTCACCCCCATCCGCCAGTTGGCGCAGGCGTTTTCGCACAAGCCGACCCTCGTTTCCATCACCGTGCATGTGACGGACGCGTCGCGCCAAGTGTGCATCGAGCACGATGGCGAGCGGGACGGCTACCTCTATCAGGTGAGGGTGGCAGACCCGGAAGTGGACCTGCGCCAGCATCCTGGCTCCCGGATGGCCCCGGGCGAAGAGATGCTGGCGACACGCGCGCTCCCGCTTCAGTTCCTCTGCCGCCTGCCCGTTCGCGAAGAGCGTTGCGAAAGTGTTGCCGGCACCGGGCCGGGCATCACCGTGCATGCCGTGGCGCACCGGGAGCTGCGCGCCCGCCTGGAAGCCAAGAAGGGAGACACCGCGTGAACCTGCCCCCACCGTTCCGCCCCTACGACCCGGAGAAGGACCGCGAGGCCGCGCACCGCATCTGGCGCGAGGTTGGCTGGCTGGAGAAGGGCAAAGAGGAGTGGATGGACCGCTACGTCACCTCCGGCCGCGCTCTGGTGGCCGAGATGGAGGGCGAAGCGGAGTGTCTGGTCCTCACCGCGCCCGGCACACTGCGCTACCTGGAGGAGGACCTCCCCTTCTCTTGTGTCACCGGGGTGACCACCAGCCGGGTGGCCCGCAAGCAGGGCTTTGCCGGGCGACTGACCGCCCTGGCCGTCGCGGTCGATGCGCGGGAGGGCGCCCTGGTCTCCGGGTTGGGGATGTTCGAGCAGGGGTTCTACAACCGGCTTGGCTTCGGCACCGGCGGCTACGAGCACTGGATTAGCTTCGACCCGGCGCACCTGAAGGTGTCCACCACGCCACGTGCGCCCCGGCGCCTCACCCTGGAAGACTGGGAGCAGGCCCATGCCGCGCGCCTGGCGCGCCTGCGGGGCCACGGCGGCTGTAACCTGTTGCCGGCCGAGCACACGCGCGGCGAGATGTATGAGGACAACGCCTTCGGCCTTGGCTACTACGATGGCCCCGGCGGCGAGCTCACCCACTACGTGTGGCTACACCCCCACGGGGTGGAGTCTGGCCCATACCAGGTGCCGTGGATGGTCTACCAGACCGGGCCGCAACTGCTGGAGTTACTGGCGCTGTTGCACAGCCTGGCGGATCAGGTGCGCCTGGTGCGGCTGCGCGAGCCGCAGGGAATTCAGCTTCAGGATCTGATTGACCGGCCGTTCCAACGCCGCGCCGCCAGCGAGAAGGGGCGCTTCGAGAGTGACATGCACGCCCGCGCCTACTGGCAGATGCGCATCTGCGATCTGCCCGGCTGCCTGGCACACACCCACCTTACCGGCCCTGAGCTGCGCTTCAACCTGTCGCTGAGCGACCCAATCACCCGCCTGCTGGACGCTGACGCGGCGTGGCGCGGCATCGGCGGGGAGTATGTGGTCACCCTTGGCGAGGCGTCCAGCGCGAGGGCTGGCAGTGACCCCGCGCTCCCGACGCTCTCCGCCACGGTGAACGCTTTCACCCGCCTCTGGCTGGGGGTGCGGCCGGCCACCGGCCTGGCAGTGACCGACGACCTGGCCGGCCCGCCGGAACTGCTTCAGGCGCTGGACCGGGCGTTCTGCTTACCCGATCCAAAGCCGGACTGGGATTTCTGAACGTAATGCGTGATGCGTCAGCTTGCTGCACGGTGCCTGCGCGATATTCCAGCGTTGGGCGCACGCGGGGCACCTTCGAAGACAGGCATACGCACTACGCAACGCAGTATGAGGGATCAATGACGGACACTGAGGTCGGCCGGCTGTGGGACGAGAACGCGCCGGTCTGGACGCGCCTGGCGCGCGCCGGCTACGACGTCGACCGCGACTGGATCAACACGCCGGCATTCCTGGCGATGCTGCCGGATGTGGCCGGCCTGGAGGGCCTGGACCTCGGCTGCGGCGAGGGCCACAACACGCGCCGGGTCGCTGCGCGCGGCGCTCGCATGACGGCGGTGGACATCTCGCCTCGCTTCGCGGCGCTCGCCCGCCAGGCGGAGGCGCCGGAGCCGCACGGCATTCGCTACCTGGCCGCCAGCGCCCAGGCGCTCCCCTTCCCCGCCGGCACTTTCGACTTCGCCATGGCGACGATGAGCCTGATGGATCTCCCGCAGCCGGCAGCCGCGCTCCGGGAGGCGCACCGGGTGGTGCGGCCGGGCGGCTTCCTCCAGTTCTCCATCCTGCACCCCTGCTTCAACACGCCGTACCGCCGGCTGGTGCGCAACGCCGAAGGGAACCCTCGCTGCGTGGAGGTGGCCGACTACTTCGCGAGCGTCGAGCGCGTGGACGAGTGGCTCTTCTCGGCGGCCCCGCCCGAAGCGAAGCAGGGCCTGCGCCCCTTCCGGGTGCCCTACTTTCACCGCACGCTGAGCTGGTGGTTGAACGCGATCATTGAGGCGGGCTTCACCCTCGAACGCGTCGAAGAGCCGTACGCGGACGAAGAAACCGCGCGCCGCTGCCCCGCCGTCGCCGACACCCGCGTCACCGCTTACTTCCTCCACCTCCGCTGCCGGCGGTAGGGTTGCCTACCGGAGCGTTCACGAAGGTGTCGTTCATGCCGATGGGGCCGAAGAAGACGGGCTCCCAGGCGCCGAGGTCGCGGCGGCCACGGCGGGGTAGCCCCGCCCGGGTAGGTGCCCACCGCCCGCGCCGTCGGGTCAGTCACGGCGTAGGCCGGCCCCATCAGGCGGCTGGTGGTGAGGAATCCATCGAATTTCAGCCGGCCAGCCGTGGACGCCACGCTGGCCGCTAGGCGGATCTCCCGCGGCATCCGCTTCACCGCGATCCCGGTCAGCTCCCAAATGGCGGCTTCCGGCTCGGCGGCGCCCACCGGCCCTGCGCGCGCCGCAGACCCCAGGCCCAGACGTCGGACGGACGCCATCGCGCGCGCGTTCCTCGCCCCCTTGTTTCGCGTGAAGCCCCCGTGGACGACCGCCTGTCATTGGACCCCTCCGCCTGCCCGCACCTTCACTCATCCGGCGTCCCGGCGGCCGGCTGTCGCCCGTGGCGCCACAGACCGAGGACGAGGACGAGGCCCCCTCCCATACTCCCATACCCCCACACCCCCACACGCCGGGTGAAGGTTTCAGGCGGCGGCATCATCTAACGGAATGGAGGTGCATTCCGATGGGGTCCAGCATTCGCAGTCTGATCGGCGCGCTCCTGCTGGCGCTAGCTGGCGCCGGCGCGGCCTGTGCCGACGGGTTTATCATCCCCGAGCCGCTCCCGGGCGTGCCGCGGCCGCCCAACCTCACCGTGAAGTATCACCACGTAGATGTGGAGGTGCGCAACGGTGTGGCCACCACCCACGTGGATCAGGTGTTCCTCAACGAGTTCCACCGCGACCTGGAGGGCACCTACCTGTTCCCCCTCCCCGGCGACGCGGCGGTTTCCGACTTCACGCTGTGGGTGGATGGCAAGCCGCTTACCGGGCGCGTGTTGGCGAAGGAGGAGGCACGGCGCCTCTACGAGTCGTACCTCCGCCGCAAGGTAGACCCGGCGCTGCTGGAATATGTGGACCGCGACCTGTTCCGGGCGCGCGTCTTCCCGATCCCGGCCAAGGGCGAGCGGCGGATCGCGCTGCAGTATTCGCAGGTGGTGCCGTTCGATGCCGGGGTCTATGCCTACCGCTATCCGCTGGACACCGAGCGCTTCTCGGCCCGACCGCTTCAGGAAGTGGCGGTGCGCGTGCGCCTCGACTCGCCGAAGCCGCTGAAGGCGATCTACTCCCCCTCGCACGAGATTGACGTGCAGCGCCAGGGCGAGCAGCGGGCGACCGTCTCCTACGAGCAAAAGCAGGTGCGCCCGGACAAAGACTTCCAGCTCTACTTCACCGTCTCCGAGGCAGACTTCGGCCTGAACCTGCTGACGCACGTGCCGCCGGCGATGGAGAAGGGAGGCCGGCCGGATAAGGACGGCTTCTTCCTGCTGCTGCTGGCGCCGAAGACGGGGCTGGCAGAATCACGGCGGCTTCCAAAGGACATCACCTTTGTGTTCGACACCTCCGGCAGCATGAGTGGCCCAAAGATCGAACAGGCCAAAAAGGCGCTCAACTTCGCCCTGGACAACCTGAACCCGGGCGACCGCTTTGCCCTGCTCACCTTCAGCGGCGACGTGGAACGCTTCCGCCCGGAGATGGTGCCGGCGACCCCGGAGGCGGTGGCCGCGGCCCGCAAGTTCGTGGAGGAGCGGCAGGCGCGCGGCGGCACCAACATCAACGACGCGCTGCTGGAGGGGCTGAAGCTGCAGCGCCCCCGCCCCGGCATCCCGGCGATGCTCGTCTTCCTCACCGATGGCCTGCCGACGGTTGGCATCACCGAGGTGAAGCAGATCCTGGCGAACGTCGTCAAGGCGCGCGTGGGCGAGACGCGCCTCTTCGTCTTCGGCGTGGGCGATGACGTGCACACCCACCTGCTCGACCGCGTCTCGGGCGACTACGGGGGCACCTCCGAGTACGTGCGCCCCGACGAGGACCTGGAGGTGAAGGTCTCCTCCTTCTACACCAAGATCGCCACCCCGGTGCTGGCCAACCTGGAGCTGGACTTTGGCGGCGCCGACGCCTACGATGTCTATCCGAAGCGGCTCCCGGATCTTTTCGCCGGCTCGCAACTCCTGGTGCTGGGGCGCTATCGGCACCGCGGGCGCTTCACCGTGACGCTGCGGGGCGCCGTGGGAGGCGATACGCGCCGGTTCACCTACCCCGCCGACTTTGCCGGCGAAGACTCCGGCACCACCTTCGTGCCGCGCCTCTGGGCCACGCGCAAGGTCGGCTTCCTGCTCGACGAGCTGCGCCTCCACGGCGAGAACAAGGAACTGGTGGACGAGATCACGCGCCTGGGGATGGAGTACGGGATCGTCACGCCCTACACCTCTTCCCTGGTGGAGGAGGAGACGCGCCCGGGCGCCCGGGAGGCGGTGCAGGATCTGGCGGCGGCACTGCCGCAGGGGGGCTCGTTTGGCGGGCACGGCGGCGCGGCGCCCGCGGCGAGCGGTCCGGCGGCGGTCTCGGCGGCCCGGCAAGTGCGTGCCGCGAAGGAGGCCGCGCGCGCCGATGGCGGCTACCAATCGGTGCGTCACGTCGAGGGAAAGACGTTCCGCCTCAGTGACGGCGTGTGGACCGACACCGCCTACCGACCGGAGATGCCCCGGCGCGCCGTGTCGTTCGCCTCGGACGACTACTTCGCTCTTCTAGCGAAGGAGCCGAAGCTGGCGCGCTACTTCGCCCTGGGCGAGCGTGTGATCGTCGTCTGGCAGGGCGAGGCGCTCGTCGTGGCACCCTAGCAACACGGTGGCCCGGCCACGAGGGGCCACCGCCGAACACGGCTCACGGTCTGGAGCGGGGGCGCACCGCCGTGCGCCCCTGCTGCTTGTTGAGGGGCCTTACGGCGCGGTCAGTTCGGCGGCGAGGGTTCCCAACGGCGGTAGGGTTACCCGCAGGCCATCCCGCGCCGCCGTCACGGTGCCGTTGCCGAAGCGCGCTACTGCGGCTTTCGCGCGCACCGGCAGCGTCACCACGGCTGCGTCCGGCTCCGGGTTGACCGCCAGCAGCCAGGCGGCCCCCCGCTGCGCTCCCGGCAGGCGGCGCCAGTGAACCTGTTTCGTCCGGCCGGATTCGGCGCCCGGCCGGAGGAGCGCCGGGCCCAGGTGCTTCATCTCCGCCCCCAGGCCCACCAGGGCCCCCCACAGCTTTGGCTGCTGGTCCGGCAGGTGGCCGCCCAGCACGTAGGGCCACTCTCCTGCCTTCGCCTTGGCGGCATCGTAGCGGGTATAGACGTGGTAGCAGTAGTAGACCACCCCTTGCACGCCTTGGGTCAGCGCCAGGTAGGTCATGCAGCGCTCCTGGTCGGGGGTGGGAGTGCGATACTGTTCCGGGTCGCCGATCCCCTCCACGACGTCCGAGCCAAACGCCTGAGGAACGACCCAGATCGGCTTGGTGCCGGCCAGCGCCCGGCGCGTCTCGGCCAGGTTGTCGGAGACCAGCGTCAGCGGCTGCACCCGTTTCACCAGCGGATAAGGGTCGGGCAGCACGACATCATAGCAGTCGATGTAGTCGTCGGTGAAGTCCGGAACGTTGAGGCACACGCCGATGGGATGGTAGGGATCCTCGTCCGCCACCACGTCGTAGGCGCGCTTCAGTTCGGCCGGCGTGGCGCCGGGCGTGCTGGGGTACGGCTCGTCGAAGAGGTAATAGGCCAGCAGCGCCGGGTGCTCCTTCACGGCGCGGATAGCGCGGCGCAGCGCGGCCTCATCGAACGCGGCCACGAACGGGTTCGGCACGGAGACGATTCCCAGCAGGCCAAGCTGCCGGCAGCGGTCCAGCCATTTGCGGCAGCTTTCAACGTCGGTCATGTAGGTGAGGGCCACGTTGTAGCCGGCCTGGGGGATCGGCCGGGCCTCGTCGCTATCCGGCACACCGTAGAAGCCGGCGGGGAAGAACGGCCGACCATTCACCAGCGTCTCGCCGTGGTCGCCGATCAGCACCTCGGTGCCGGCCGGCGCCGGCGGAACCACCTTCACCTCGTGCGCGAGGCGCGTGCGGCCGGGCACGCCTTGGAGGCGCACGGCAAGCGTCAGCGCGCGGCCGGCGAACGCGGGCGGAACGGCCACAGCCACGGCATTGACCGCGCGCAGCGGCCGCCAGCGCGGCGCCTCCCCTTTTGCCGGCTCCACCGCGTAGCGCATCGTCTCCCGAACGCGGGCATCGGCGGCGCAGATCAACTGCCCCCGAACCGCCTTGGGGCGCCGCGAGAGATAGAGGGTGTTGCGGTAGCGGGGAGAGGTCACCTTGAGCTGCAAGAGCGGCGGCGCTTCCAGCTCCTCCACCGCCAGCACGGCACCCGTCGTCGCTTCCTCCAGCACCAGGCGCAGCGGCTGCTCCGCCGGCGCGGCGTAGCTCAGGCGCACCTCCTTCTGGTCGCCCCGGCCCTGCTGCGTTCCCAGCACGCGGGCCGTCTCCCGGTCGAAGAGGTGCAGCCGCCAGGGGCTGTCACCAACGGTGAGGGCGGCACGCAAGCGCCGGGAGTGCGGCAGCCGGGTGATCGTGCCGGCTTCCACCAGGCGCAGTGAAGCCTCCGTCGCGCGAAGGAGCGCCACGTCGTCGTACCACACCGAGCCAGGAGCGCCGCAGCGCACCGCGGCGACAAGCTGCACCGAATTGGGCGCGGTGCGGAAGCGCCAGCTCCAGGGGCGCCAGCCCTCAGACGGCGGCAGCGCCTGGGTAACATAGGCGGTTTGCTGCGCCTGCTGCAGCCCCTTGGCGAACGGTTCTTTCACGGTGATCACTGAGACCGACGCCCCGGGGTTGCCCTGGGTGCGATACCAGAGGGAAAGGACGTACTCTTCCTCCGCGGCAATGTCTACCGCCGGGCTCAGGGCAAGAACGTTGATGGCCGCGGGTTCCGCCTTGATGCCGGTCAGCTTCACCGCTTTGGCCCCGGTGCGGGCCTCCGTGGTCACCTCGTGCCGGGCCTGGCCGTGATCCCAGGTAGTGAGCGTCCACCGGCCCTCCTCGAAGCCACCATCCGGCAGCAGGTTCGTCGCCGCCAGCACGGGGCCGGCCCCAAGAATCAGGCAGGCGGTCACCAACAGCATCATGCCCGACATCTTGACCTCCCCTCACCGTGGGGCAGCCCCGAATGCAGGCCCCCCCAGCCCCCCGAATTCGGGGGGAGTGGCACGCGGAAGGCCCCCCCAGCCCCCCAAAGCTGGGGGGAGCTAGTGCGCTGGCAGGCCCCCCCGACCCCCCAATGCTGGGGGGAGCTAGTGCGCTGGCAGGCCCCCCCGACCCCCAATGC
>JAAZEB010000055.1 GCA_012512505.1 Armatimonadota bacterium
ACTGGCACGCGCCGCTGCGGCCGCTCCTTCGCCTGCCGCGGGCGTACGTCACCTTCCACGGCTACGAGGGGTGGCCGATCCCCCGCGAGGCGCTCCGGGTGCGCCGCTGGGTGCGCCGCGCCTGCGCCGGGGCGCTCTGTGCCGGCGGCTTCATCCCGCGCTGGTACGGCACTGCCTGCGACGCGGTCACCTATGGCGGCGTCGATCTGCCGTCGGCCCCGCCCCCGGAGGAGCCGGAAGCGCGCGCCGTCTTCGTCGGCCGCCTGGAGCCGGACACCGGCATCCTCGATTACCTGTGCCTGCTGGCCCTTGCCCGGCAAACGCACGGCCTGGAGCTTCCCCTGGATGTCTGCGGTGATGGCAGCCTGCGCGCGGAGGTGCGGCGAGTGGCGACTGCGGCGGGGCTGTCTCTCCGGATGCACGGGGGAGTGGAGGACCCGACGCGCTTTCTGCTCGGCGCCCGCTTCGCCCTTGTTTCCGGATACCTGGCGATGTGGGAGGCGATGGCCTGCGGCGCGCTGGTGCTGGCGCTTTACGACAACCCGTTGAAGCGCGACTACCTGGAAGCGTTTCCGCCGGCGCGTGCCGGCGGCGAGGCGGGGCCGCTGGTGGAGGTGCGCGGGTCGCCCGCGGAGGGCGCCGACCGGCTGGCGTGGCTCATGGCGCACCCCGAGGAGATGCGTGCCCGAGCCGCTGCCGCCCGGGCGCTGGCGGCCGAGCAGACGTGGCGCCGCGTGGCGGAGCAGTACTTGGCGCTGTGGTCGGAAGGGATGGGGCGATGATCACCGTCGTGGCAACGGTTTTCAACGAAGCGGCCTCCCTCGAGGCGTTCCTGGCGGCGCTGCTGGCGCAGACGCTCCCGGCCGACGAGATCGTCATCGCCGACGGCGGCTCCAGCGATGGCACGGACGAGATCCTCCGCCGGCTGGCGGCAGCTCACCCGGTCATCCACCCGATCCTGCTGGGGCGCGCCAACCGCTCCGTGGGCCGCAACGCCGCTATCGATGCCGCGCGGGGCGAGATCATCGCCGTGACCGACGCCGGCGCGCGTGCCGCGCCCGACTGGCTGGAGCGCATCACCGCGCCGCTGCGGCAAGACCCGAGCGTCGATCTGGTGGGGGGCTACTACGAGGCGCTGGCGGAGACGCCGCTGCAGCAAGCGATCGCCGCCGCCACCATCGTGCCGGTGGAACGGGTGGCGCCGGAGACGTTCCTGCCCAGCAGCCGCTCCTTCGCCTTGCGCAAGGCGGCGTGGGCGCGCGTTGGCGGCTACCCGGAGTGGGCCGATCACAACGAGGACACCATCTTTGCCCATGCCTTGCGCCAGGCCGGCTGCCGGATGGTGTTCGTGCCCGACGCGGTGGTCTACTGGTCGCCCTCCAGGCGTCTGCGCACCCTTTTCCGGCAGTTCTACCGCTATGCCCGGGGCGACGCGCAGGCCGGCCTCTACTTCGGCCATTACGCGAAGAACTATACCTATGCCGCCGCGGCCCTCGCCTGGGCCGCGGGCCGGCGCTGGCCAGCCGCCCGCTGGCTGGTGGGCACCGCCGCCGCGGCCTACCTCGGCAAGCAGTGCCTGCGCACCTATCGCCGCACCCATGATCCGGCCGCCGTTGCCCTCACGCCGGCCGTGGCGCTCACCCTCGACCTGGCGCACCTGGCTGGCTACGTCACCGGCGTGCTGGATCGGCCGGCCATCCGCCGTCGCCAGGAAGCGGAAGCCGCCCCCGACGCCCGCTGAGGCGTGGCGCCGCCGGCTACTTTGATGCCGAGGCGCGCGCCTTGCGGCGGCTTCCCAGATACTCGATCACCATGGGCAGCAGGGAGATGGTGATGATGATCAGGATCACCGCCTCGAAGTGCCGGCGCACCCACGGCAGGTTGCCAACCAGGTAGCCCGAGCCCACACAGATCCCCACCCACCCGAGGCCGCCCGCGATGTTGTAGAAGATGAACTTCGGGTAGGTCATCGCGCCGACGCCGGCAACGAACGGCGCGAAGGTGCGCACAATCGGCACGAAGCGGGCGATGATGATCGTCTTGCCCCCATACTTCTCGTAAAAGGCGTGGGCGCGCGTCAGATGCTCCGGGTTGAACCAGCGCGACCGCTGATACTGGAACACCTTGGGGCCCAGGTAGTGGCCGATCCAGTAGTTCACGGTGTCGCCGCCGATAGCGGCCAGGGCCAGCACCGCCAGCATCGCCCAGATGTTCAACTGCCCCAACGCTGCGAACGACCCCGCCGCGAAAAGAAGCGAGTCGCCAGGTAAGAAGGGGGTGACCACAAGCCCTGTCTCGCAGAAGATGATGACAAAGAGGATCGCGTAGACCCAGGGTCCGTACTGCTGCAGCAACTGCGCAAGATGATCATCAACGTGCAAAAGGAAAGTGAACGCCCCGTTGGCTAGTTCCATCGTTCTCCTTCGCGGCCGATCTGGCAATTCTGGCGCCATTCGCCGCGTGGCGGGCTGCCCCACCCCCGGCCAAGACTTCCAACCGCTCCGCCACGTCGCGACGGCGCGCCCCAGCGCCGCGTTTCGCTCGCCAGTGCGGGGCGCCGTACATGTTAAGATTCCCGCCGCAAGCGCCCGGCTCCTTCGCAATCTGCCGCTGCCGGCAGGAGCTCAGGAATCGGCCTCCGGTCCGATAGCCCACGTTCGGCCGGCCCATCGGCGCCGAGGGGTTGGATCGCCGGCGTCCCGCCGGCCTCCTCCCGATGCGCCAGGGCCACCCCTGGCTCGGTGTCGCGGCGCTCCGACCGCGGTCTTAAGGATGGTCTCCTGACGCCGAGAGGGCTTTGCTTGACAGGGCTGATCCGGCATGGTACACTGCTGGCAGTAACCTGGGAGCACTATGCAGGATTTGTTGGCACAACTGAACGCGGTGCAGCGGGAGGCGGTGACGCACCCCGGTGGGCCGCTGCTCATCTTCGCTGGCGCTGGCTCTGGCAAAACGCGCGTCCTCACCTACCGCGTGGCCTACCTCATCCGCGAGCAGGGCGTTTACCCCTCGCAGATCCTGGCCGTCACCTTCACCAACAAGGCGGCCAACGAGATGAAGGCCCGCATCGTCGACCTCGTCGGCCCGCTCCAGGAGAGCATGTGGATCGGCACCTTCCACGCCCTCTCGGCACGCCTGCTCCGCATCCATGGACACCACATCGGCCTCGACCGCGACTTCGTCATTTACGACGAGCAGGACCAGGAGACGGTGGTCAAGGAGTGCCTGCGGGAAAAGGGGATCGACGACAAGCGCTGGACGCCCCGCAGCATCCTCGGCGCCATCAGCCGGGCCAAGGAGAAGCTGATCGGCCCGGACGAGTTTGCCGCCGATGCCCAGGGCGCCCACGACCGCGTGGTGGCGACGATCTACCCGCTCTACACCACCAAGCTGCGCGCCAACCACGCGCTGGACTTTGATGACCTGATCGCCTTCGCCGTGCAACTGCTGCGCGACTGCCCGGAGGTGCGGCAAGAGCTGCGCCACCGCTTCCGCCACATTCTGGTGGATGAGTTTCAGGATATCAACCAGTCGCAGTACACCTGGACCCGCCTCCTCGCCGGCAGCGATGGGAACATCGTCGTTGTCGGTGACGACGACCAGTCGATCTACAGTTGGCGGGGCGCGGACGTGCGCTTCATCCTGGCGTTCGAGAAGGACCACCCCAACACGCGCGTGGTGAAGCTGGAGCAGAACTACCGCTCCTCCGCGAATATCCTGCGCGCGGCGCACGAGGTGGTGCGCCGCAACTCGTCACGCGCGCCGAAGCAGCTTTGGACCGAGCGTCCCAGCGGGCCGCCGATCGTTATCCGCCGGCTGGAGGACGAGAAGGAGGAGGCGGCCTACGTCGCGATGCAGGTGGCCGCCGGAATCGCCACCGGCACGCGCCACTACCGCGACTACGCGGTGCTCTACCGCACCAACTCGCAGTCGCGCCCGTTCGAGGATGAGTTCCGGCGCACCGGCATCCCCTACCGCGTGGTGGGTGGCCTGCGGTTCTACGAGCACAAGGAGGTGAAGGACCTCCTCGCCTATCTGCGCATCCTCGTCAACCCGGCCGACTCCGTCTCGCTGCGCCGCATTCTGAACGTGCCCCCACGCGGGATCGGCACCGCCACCCTTGCCCGCCTCAATGACCTGGCCGCAGCCCGGGGCATTCCCCTCATCGCCGCAATGCGCCAGGCGGCCGACATTGCCGAGATCACCCCGGCGATCCGCCGCCGGGTGGCGAGCTTCGTCGCCACCCTCGATGCCTTGCGGGAGGCGGCCGATGTGCTGCCCGTCGATGAACTGCTGCGGCAGGTCGTCACGCAGACCGGCTTCGAGGCGTCACTGGAGGGGAAAACGCCGACGGAGACGCTAATGCGCCGGGCAAACGTCCAGGAGTTGGGCAGCATCGCCTCGGACTTCACTCACCGCGCCACCAACAAGACGCTGGCGGCCTTCCTCGAGGAGATGGCCCTGGCCTCTGACGTGGACGCACTGCGCGAGGATGAGGAAGGCGTGGTGTTGATGACGCTGCACGCGGCCAAGGGCCTGGAGTTCCCGGTGGTCTTCCTGGCGGGCATGGAAGAGGGCCTCTTCCCGCACAGCCGCAGCCAGGGCGACAACGCCAGCCTGGAGGAGGAGCGGCGTCTCTGCTACGTGGGCATCACCCGGGCGCAGGATGAGGTTTACCTGCTGCACGCCGGCCGGCGCACCACCTGGGGCAGCATGCAGTACAATCCCCCGTCGCGCTTCCTGCGGGAGCTCCCGCCGGCGACGCTGGATGAACGGGCGGACGTGACCCCGGTCAGCCCCCGGCGGGTTGCGGCACAGTGGGATGGCGGCGCGGCGCGGGGGAACGCCTCGCAGCCAGAAGTCCGGCGCCAGGCGGCCGCCGCTGACGACGCAGCGGTGGACGTGTCGGCCATCCTGGCGCGGCACCGCCCGGCGGAGCCGGCCTTTACCCGGGGGGAGAAGGTGCGGCACGCCCTCTTCGGCGAGGGCGTGGTGCTGGCCCTGCACGGCAGTGGCGCGGACACCGAGGCAACGGTCCACTTCGCCGGGCACGGTACCAAGCGCCTCCATCTGCAGTTTGCCCCGCTGGAGGCGGTCGCGCCGGAGGAACCGGCGGAGGCCACCGTGCCGGTGCTCGCCCGGGGCGACCGGGTGACGCACGCGCGCTTTGGCGAGGGCGTGGTGGTGACCGTCCACGGCGAGGGGCCCGGCGCCGAGGTGAGTGTTCGCTTTGCCGACGCGGGCACCCGGCGGCTCGACCCGGCCACGGCCCGTCTGAGGAAGGCGTGAGCGTGACCCCCACGGCGTCGCGGGACCTGCTGCGCCCGCTGTCGGTAGGCCCGGTGGTGATCGATCCGCCGCTAATCCTCGCGCCGATGGCCGGCTACACCAACCACCCGTTCCGGCTCCTCTGTCGCGAGCAGGGCGCCGGCCTCGTCTGCACCGAGTTCGTCAGCAGCCACGGCCTCACCCGGAGGATGAAGAACACCTGGGTGATCGTGGATGTCCAGGACGACGAGCGCCCTGTCTCCGCCCAGATCTTCGGCGCCGACCCGGCCGTGATGGCTGATGCCGCCCGTCTCTTGGAAGACACCGGGGTGGACCTGATCGACATCAACATGGGGTGTTGGGTGCCCAAGGTGTCGCGCACTGGTGCCGGGGCGGCGCTGCTACGCTCGCCGGAGTCGGCGTCGGCGGTGATGCGCGCGGTGGTCAACGCCGTCTCGGTGCCCGTCACCGTCAAGATCCGCATGGGGTGGACCGGGCAGCACCTGACCGGCATCGACATCGCCCGCCTGGCGGAGGCGGCGGGGATCCGCCTGATCACCATCCACGCCCGCCCGGCCACCCGCGGTCTGGAAGGCAGCGCCGACTGGGATTACATCGCCCGCCTGAAGCAGAGCGTTTCCATCTTGGTGGTGGGTAACGGCGACGTGAAGCAGCCGGAAGATGCCCTGCGCATGTTTCAGCATACCGGCTGTGACGGGGTGATGATTGGCCGGGCGGCGCTGGGCAACCCCTGGATCTTCCGCCGCTGCCTCTCCTACCTGCAGACGGGCGATCCCGGCCCGGAGCCGGACGGCGCCGCGCGCCGGGCGATGGCAGCCCGCCACTACCGTCTGGCGCTGGCCGAGGGGGAGGAGGCGGTGGTGGTCCGCGAGATGCGCGCTCACCTGGCGCACTACCTCAAAGGTTTCCCCGGCGCCGCCGCCCTGCGCGACCGCCTGATGCACCTGACGAGCGCCGACGCGGTCCTAGATGCCCTCCAGGCCAACACCCTGCCGTAGGAGGCGCACCCCCTCCTAACCTTGGACCAGGTGCCTTCCGCGGGCCGTTCATGGATCTCTGAGTGGTGTTGGTGGTAGGGGCGAAGCATTGGCGGGTCGGGCGCCAATGCTTCGCCCCTACGATTCGCGTACGGCGGGGGGGGCGGGATCGGAGACCCCGCCGACGTTATTAGCCGAACCAGACGGCGTAGCCCTCGTAGAGGTTCTTGCCGGTGGCCCCCAGCAGGCCCCAAATGATGCCCGCGGTGAAGAAGTGCCCCAAGGCGAAGCCGAGGAAGCCCGGCAGCGTTTTGCGGTAGAGGGGCATGCCCCCGAAGCGCAGCACCAGCAGCTTCGTCAGCCACACCAGGAAGAACGGCCACCAGATCAGGCTGCCGTAGGCGTTGGAGGCGGCAAACCCCAGCGGGTGCAGCGGGAAGCCGACCACGCGGGTGCGGATCATCTGCAGCACCACCGCCACCAGGAAGCCGGCGGAGCCGGCCATGATGCGCGGGATGTCGCGGGGCAGCGGGCTGGCCGACTGGTTGATGGCGTTGTCAAACTCCACCGTGGCCATGCTCCAGCCCCAAATGCCGCCACTCACCTGCTGCGCGCCCACCCGGTGGTAGCCGGTCAGGTGGAAGTAGAACGCCAGGCACAACCCGATCACCAGGGCGGCGGTGAGGCCGAGGATCATGCGCCGGGGCTTCTCGCCCACCTGGTGGCCGGCGCGCAGACCATCCACCTGGTAGCCGGCGAAGGCAACGGGGAAGCCGCGCGAGGTGAAGCTGAGCATCGCCAGCGCCGCCAGCGTGCGGGGGTCGCCACCGGGCGCCAGGGGGGCGATGCCAACGATTGAGAAGAGCATCGTCTTCGGCATCCCGAAGGGGAACATCCAGATCAGCGGAATTCCGGTCTCGGCGCGAATGCGCGCGTAGGTGAGGGCAATCGCCAGGAAGATGCCCAGGTAGACCCAGGCCACCCACCACTGCATTCCCAGCAGGCGGCAGAAGACCACCAGCGCTACCACGCTCGCCCAGAACCCCCAGAACGCTGCCCGGTAGCCGCGCATCTCCGGCTCCGCGGAGGAAACCGCCGCGCGCGCGATTGCCGCCAGGTGATGCCGACCCAGGTAGAGCAGCACCAGCGCCATGGCGATGTAGGCACCGAAGCTCTGCTCCTGGGTGAAGGGGAAACCCGCTTCCCGGTAGCCCATGCCGCTGCCGATGACGGCAACGAGGCGCTCCAGGATGAACGTTGCCCAGATCGAGAAGCTGATCTCCGCTGAGACCAGGTAGCCCAAGCCGATCAGCTCTGGCCGGTTGTAGAGCGTAACCGCCCCGAAGGCGTTCCAGGGCGGGGTGCCAAACGGCACGAAGCTGAAGGCGTTGCCCCAGCCCGGGAAGGATGGCACGAAGGCATGGATGATGTTCACCATGTTGTAGGCGAAGGAAAGGCCAAAGCCCGCCCACATCACCGGGTTGCGGAAGAACGCCGGCACCCCGCCGCGCGCCTTCGTCTCGGTGATCTCCAGGGGAAGCTGTACCAACGGGAAGGTGAGCTTCTCCTTCTCGATCCAGGGGCGGTGCATCAGCATCACCATGCACATCATCGCCAGCCACAGCGCCAGGAAGAAGCCAAGCCATGCCAGCAGCGGCGTTGCCCACACTCCCCAGGGGATCGAGCCGTGGCGCAGCGCCTCATACAGCGGGCGCACCACCGCCGGGTCATGCACCGCCGCCCAATCCGGGATGTACTTCTGGGCCTCGCCGAGCTTATTCCCCGTCTGCATGAAGTAGAAGGGCGCCGTCATCAAGGCGAGGAAGAACCGGGCCACGCCACAGCTAAAGGCGGTGGTCGACACGCAGACAAAGAGAAAGACAAACAGCATCTCGCCGCGGGAGAAGGCGTGGCGGGCCCAGCGGGTGTGGAGGACGAGGGTGTTGCCCAGGAGGACCAGAAGGATGGCTGCCACCGCCGGGATCGCCGGCACGCTCTCGGTGATGTAGACCCCCAGGGCCACAATCTCCGACTCCCGAATCCAGAAGCCGGCCACGAAAGTTAGGAGGACAGCCACCAACAGCGCACGGAGTGTCACGGCCCGTGACCGCTCCTGTGGGCGGTCTGAGGCCCGGGTCCCTTCCGTTGCGCTGGGGGCCTCGGCCTCCAGATCCAGGGGCATACTCATGGACGCGCGTTCCTTTCCTTCTGGGGTGTGGTACCGTTGTCGGGGCACGTGGCGGTCAACCCAATGCCGACCAGGCAGCGCCCGTGTTTCCGCTCAGGGCACCGGCCACGGGAGGGGTGCCCCCACTGCGACACGGCCGTTCCCGGGAGGATCGCCCCGCCCAGGAGATGGCAGCGGTGAGCAGGCAGCTCTGCCGTCGCTAGCCGCGCGCGGCCCGATCCTGCGCGCGCTCCTCGGCGCTGCCCACTCACGCCAGCCTCCCCCGACAACGGGGCAAGCGGCCACCGAGAGGCGCCCCCGCCGCGTGTCACACGCAGCGGTAGGGGCCAGCCTCCGTGCCGGTCTGGCGGCGTTTCCTGCTCGTCGGTGCCCGCCGGGCGGGCATTCAGTGACTACTCAGGAGGCTCCCGCGGAACTACACACCAAGGAGTTCGGTATCTGAACGCCGGTTCCTCTATGGGAGCAGACACCCGCCCGCAGGGCGTCCGACTGCCCGGATCCACCTCCCGACTGGCGGCGAGAGGAGCCGTCGCTGGCGGCGCGGAAAGTACTCTCACCGCCGCCACCACGCGAGGGTCCGTCGCTATCCGGCCCTCGCACGGCGGCCACCGTGCCGCGGGCAGACCAAGCCATGGAGAAACCCCGGATCCTGTTGGTGAAAGAGGACCACACCTGGCGTCGCCGGGTGCGCCGCCGGCTCGGCCGCTGCGGCTACCAGGTGGCGACGGCCGGAAGCGTCGCGACGGCGGTGGCGCGGCTGCCGCGTTTTCGGCCCGACCTGCTGCTGCTCGACCCCAACCTGCCGGACGGCAGCGGCTGGGAGGTGGCGCGTCAGATCCGCCACCAGACCGGCACCCACGTGCCGATCCTCGTTTGCCCTGGCCTCCCGCCGCCCGACGGCGACCCGGGCGCGCCCTGGCCGGAGGACGCTCGGCCGGGGCCGTTCGGCCTGGAGGCGCTGGTGGAGCGCGTTCAGGCGGTGCTTTCGCCCGCTGTGGCCGAGGCCAGTAGCGCCGACGACCGCGAGGCCGCCTTCTTCTCCTCACTGTCCCACGACCTGCGCACGCCGCTGACCACCCTACGCACCGCGGTGGAAAGCCTGATGGCCGATGATGTTGAGTGGGACGAGGAGACCCGCCGCGAGTTCCTGGCGGCGATCCTCAGCGGCGCTGAGCAGGTGGGCCGCTACGCGCAGGATCTGCTGGAGTTGGCCCGCCTGGATGCCGGGGCGCTGCGGCCCACCCGACAGCGTATTGAGCCGGAGGAGACGCTGGAGGCGTTGGCCCGCGACTTCGAGCACCAACCGCAGTTGCCGTCGGTGCGCTTCCAGGTGGCGGCTGGCACGCCCGCGGCGCAGGGGGATCCCGCCTGCGTGCAGCGGATTCTGGTCGCGCTGGTGGAAAACGCGCTGCGGTGCTCGCCCCCGGGCAGCGAGGTGGTGGTGGCGCTGGCCGGCGGCGCGCGGCAAACGGTGTGGCGGGTGAGCGACCACGGGCCCGGCATCCCCCCGGCCGAACGCGAACTGGTGTTCGACCGCCACCGCCGGGTGCGCGGCGGCCGCTCGGCCGGGAAGGCGCCCGGCATCAGCCTCTACCTGTGCCGCGAGTTGGCCCGCCTGCAAGGTGGCTGGCTGTGGGTGGAGGAGGCGGAAGGGGGCGGTGCCTGCTTCTGCCTCGCGCTCCCCGCCATCGCGCGGTGATGCCGACGCCTCCCTGCCGCACCTATGGCGCTGTGGCTCGCCGACCGGCTACGGGTTCGGCGGCTGAAGGCGGCGGATGACGGCGCGGACGATCTGGTGAAGGGTGCGCACGTCGCGCGGCTCCAGCTCAGCCCGGCTGAAGATCCGGCGCAGGGAGTCGATGAACTGCCCCGGCGGGTGGCGGAGGGTATCCGGGGGCACGAGGCGGAAGAGGTCGCCAAAACGGCGCAGCAGAGACTCCACCTCGGCGACGGTGGCCCGCGGGCGGGGCGGGGTAGGGGGCGCCTCCGCGCTGGCCAGGAAGATCTCGTGAACCACGACCTGCACCGCGTGCGACAGGTTCAGCGGCGGCATCCCCTCCGCCACCGGGATCGCCAGCGACAGGTTGCAGCGCGCCAGGTCCTCCGAGGAGAGACCGAAATCCTCCCGCCCGAAGAGGATGCCCACGCGCTGGGTTTGGGCGAGGGTGGCAATGCGCTGTGCCGCCTGGCGCACCGGGAGCGGTGCCTCCAACATTCCGCGGCGACGGCGGTTGCTGGTGCCCACCAACCAGTGCAGCCCTTCGGTGGCCGCCTCCAGGCTCGACACCTCGCGCGCGGCGTCTAGGAGGTCGCCGGCCCCGCTGGCGAAGCAGCGGGCCTCATTCGAGTCGCGGAAAGGGGTAGGGCGCACCAGCACCAGGTCCCCGATTGCTACCGTCTTCAGCGCCCGCGCCACCGAGCCGATGTTGCCGGGGTAAAGCGGCTCCATCAAGATCACCCGCAAGTTCGCCATCGCCGGCGGCGCCGGATACGCCAGGGCGCGGTAGTCCTCTGTCTGCGGCACAGAACCTCCTTCTTAGTCGTTTAGTTGTTCATCAGTATACCCGCCGGCCGCCGCGGAAGCACGCGTGCCCCGGCGTAGGAGCCCTCCATGCCCGACGGGCTCCCAAGAGGATGAAAATGGGGCTCCGTCGCCAATCCATGCGTTAGGCGGATGACAAAGCCGTTTCCAGGGTAGAGCAGCGGAGTGCCGCAGCGATGCGGCTTCCCAAACCACCGAAGCCCGATGGCTCGGGCACTCCGGCCAGTTGCCTGGGAGAGTAGCGGAGTGCCGCAGCGATGCGGCTTCCCAAACCACCGAAGCCCGATTGCTCGGGCACTCCGTTACCCGGGCCTGGGTTTGTAGGGGCGAAACAACCAGCATGCCTGACTTTCGTGCACTCGCGTCCGTATGACTGCCGGTTGCTTCGCCCCTACGGCGTTGCGTTGACCCGCCTCGACGTGGACACGCGGCTTCCCAAACCGCCGAAGCCCGATGGCTCGGGCGCTCCGGCAATCCCTCCTGGAGGAGTCACATCTCTCCGGCGTCGGACGGCCTCCTACGCCGGCCGGCGGGACGCCGGCGGTCCGGCCCATCGGCGTCGGACGCCTCCTCCACGCACCGCCGGCTACACCCGCACGTCGCGCACCAACTCCAACTCCAGGGCCTCGATGCGCACGGCGCGGCGCGTGGTGCCGACGCACAGCGTGAGGTCCACCGGCTGCTCCTGCAGGTTCCACAAGAGCACGGCGCGGGCGGTAGGATACCAGGCGCACACCACCGGCAGCTCCTCGGCGACGTAGGGCACCTGGCGCAGCTTCGGCAGGATCTCGCGGCGCAAGGCGAACAGATCCGCCAGCGTGTCGGCAACGGGGCGCCCCTGGGAGGTCTGCGCCGCGCTGGGCCGGTAGATGAAGGTGGTGCCTCGGGAACGGAGCTTGCCCTCGGCCAGGGCCCGGGCATCGGCGTCGGAGAGGAAGGTCCAGCCGTCGGTGGCGGGCCGCTCGGTGACCTCGAACGGCACCCCGGTGGCGAGGAAGAGGCTGTAGGGCCAATCGCCACCCACCAGGCGGCTGTGCTCGCCCCAGAAGTGCTTGAACGGGCCACGCGGTCGGTGGCCGGCAACTACCTGGTGAAGCGCGGTGTGCTTCTTGATCGCCGCCGCCAACCGACCCGGCTCCCGGCGCGACCAATCGGCCAGGTTGGCGCACATGAACATCGTGTTGCGCACGTCGGCGATGGTCGAGGTGCAGAGCTTGGCGAGGCCGTTGCGCGGCGAGAGGCGTTCCGCCGGGTAGGCGGTCGTCTCGCTGAACGCCAGCTCGGGGCGGGCGAAGCGGCGGTGGAAGAGCACGCTGAACAGCTCGTCCGTCTTCCCCTTCGGGGGCGCGAAGGCGTCGTCGTCGAACATCGACTCGCCAACGCGGAACGGCACGTCGCGGTAATCGGGCAGGCGGATGCCGGCCTTCTCGCTGCCCAGGTACATCACCATGATGCCGACGGCCATGTCTGGGGCCACCGCGCGGCGCAACTGCCGAAACAGGCCGGTCAGCTCATCACCGATGAACGACAACCAGGCGCGCAGCACCGGCGTGACGGTGCGAGTGTTCACTGCCTCCACCAGCTCTGCCCACTGCGCCTCGGAATAGCCGTGCTGCTTCAAGAAGGCGTCTTTGTGCTGCGGGCAGAAGCAGCCGCCGATGTTGAACGGCGTTTGGGCCAGCCGGAAGTCGTCGTCCAGGAAGCAGCGGCGGAACGGCACGCGGCGGAGCCGTTCGAGGGTGGTCAGGTTCTCCTGGACCACCGCCGGGTGACAGGCGGTGCCGGCGTAGGTAGAGCCGTTGGGTGCCACGCCCCAGTGCCCCTCCACCGGGAACTTTGGCGTGGCCGGCCCCTCGCCGGGATGGCCCAGCGGGACCGTGATGAGGTGAGCGGCCATCCCCTCGGCCTCGATGCGCCGCACCCACTCGCGGAAGCGGCGGATCGCCTCGTCGTCCGGGATGCCGGCCGGGGGAGGGCCAACCCACCAATCCAGCCACAGGTCGGTGATGCCGGCCTCGCGCACGAGGCGCAGCATCTCTGGCTCGGCGTCGATCAGCCTCCCGCTGACGCTGTAGTGGAAGCGGCGCTGGCGCGAGGCGGCCGGCTGTGCGGCCGACGCTTCTGGCGCCAGGCCGCACAGCCACGCTCCTGCCCCGGCCGCCGCCGTGAGGAGGTTCCGTCTATTGATCAACATGGCGCTCTCCCGGCGGCCTGCGTTCAGTCGTTCTCCCACATCGCGTTCAGGCCGGCCACCGTCTCTTCTACCAGCACCTGACCGCCCTCGGGGCCAACCCGGTTGTCTGCCGCCTCGGCGCCGTAGCCGGTCGCGGCCAGGGCGCGCGCCGTTGGCAGGTAGGTGCCGTTGCCGGCCAACTGGATGATGAACGTCTGCAGTGCCTGGCAGCGGGCCTTGATGCGCAGGCCAAAGTCGAGGAACAGCTCAAACGGATTGGTGGCAAACGCCACGTCGCCGAGGCGGGCCAGGTGAACTTCCACCGGGTATACCGGCTGCTCGCCCTGCTTTTCATAACGCCGCATCACCGCCTCGTTGCGCCGCAGCATCACGAAGCGGAAGGAGACGGCCGCCAGGTCCGCCGGGTCCGGCTGCTGCGCGCTGAACTCCTTGAAACGCTGCTGGGCCACCTCATACTCAGCGGCGGTGACCTTGCGGGCGGGCAGGTTCAGCAGGCGCGTCTCGTGGCGGAACGGCACGTCGGTGTGGATCTCGTCGCGCGAGTAGGCCAGCACGTCCTCCACGGCGAGGCCGATGCGCCGGGCGATCTCCTCGCGCTCGGAAAGGCCGCGCCGCTGGCGCATCATCTCCTCGGCGCGCGCGTAGAGCAGGAAGTGGGGCGATTGGTCGCCGGCGGCGCTGCACTGGGGCAGCACGAACACCTCGGCACCCAGGCGCTTCGCCAGATCCTGACGCACCTCGTGCCAGAAGTCGGCCGAAACGTAGTACTCGCCCTCGGTGACCTGCGAGGGGCAGGCCAGGTTCACTACCAGGCCGGTGAGGCGCCGCTGCTCGTCCCAGGTAAAGAGAAGGTCGAGGCTGTGATCCTCATACCCTTCGATGTGCGCGAACTCCGGCACGTTGGTGGCGCCGTACATCCGCGAGGTGCCGTCGAAGTAGGCTGCCCGGCGGTTGTGCCCGATGACGGCGTGCCCAAACCCCCAACTGACGCCACCGGAGGCGCGCGCTTCCCAGGCGCGGGCGATGCAGTCGGCCACCCGCGTCACGAACAGGTCGGCGTACTCCTCGGCCGTCATCACCTCGGGGCCAAGCGGCGGGTAAATCCCATCCTGGATCTCCGGGGCGGTGTGCGTGTGCGTGGCGTTCAGGAACACGTTGCGCGGATCGAGGCCGGGCGCCCGGCCCTCCAGCGCCTCGCGCACCCGCTGCAGGATTGCGTCGGGGATGCCGACCCGGTCGCAGGAAACCATCACCATCTGCTGGTTGCCGGCACTGATGGCCAGTGCTGTTGCCAGCAAGGGGTCGTTGACGCGCGTGGAGATGCGCGCGTGATGTTGGCCGCGCAGGTTCACCAGCCGCTCCGGGGTGATGTCCGTCGATGCCCAGCCGATATGCATGGTTGCCTCCCTCGGGCTACAAGTGCCCGTCACCCCTGCATTCGCCCGCGCCGGGGGGCACTCCTCCCGGCGGGCGCACTCCGGCAGGACTCCCATTGGGGGCGGCCGAACTGACGCGCAACCGGCTTCGTCACCTACTTCAGTGGCCGACGGCGCCGGCTGCCCCCGCAGCCGTCGGGCGGGCGAAAGGGTCGCGATCATGCAGCTTTTCGAGACGGTAGTATCGAATCTGGGTTCCCGCTTCACTCTAAACCTGCTGCCGCACCGACGTCAGTTCTACCTCTCTCCCCTGGGCTACTACCTGCATGCCCCGGTTGACCTGGCGGTTGGCCTGCGGATCGGGGAAGACTATCGCATTCTGCCGTTCTCCGACCGCTACAAATGCTTTGCCTCGGTGGAGCAGGAGGTGCTTCCCAGCGGGGTGCGCTTCCGCTGCCAGGATCCGGAGCTAGGGGTCGCCGTGGAGGTCACCTTCCGCGCCGCCTTCTACCCGCGCGATGTGATCCTCTCGACCGCGCCGTTTTGCTACGTCACGCTTAGCGTCAGCCGGCTGCCGGGGCACGAGGCCGATCCCACGCCGATTGCGGGCCACTTCTTCCTGGCGGTGCTGCCCGGGCCCCACTTCAGCGCCCGCAAGCTAGACAACGGGTTTGCCTTCAGCGGCACCTTCCGGCCGGCCGAGCCAGGGCTCGACCTGCGCCTTCCCGAGGAGTTCGCGGCGGGGGTGCCCGCCGAGTTCGCCATCGGCAGCCTCGACCCAGAGCCGGAACTGGGCGACCAGCGGGTCTCGCGGGCGTTCCTCTTGGCCGACCAGGAGCGCGTGACCGAGCGGTTCGTGTTGGCCGGCTATTGCGGCGCCGAGCTTTTCGAGGCGTGGGGCGAGCGCTACCGGTTCAAGTACTCCAGCTTCTTCGCCTCGGTCGAGGAAGTGCTCTCCTACGCGGCCTCCGAGCGGGCCGAGATCGAGCGCAAGATGGATCTCTTCGATTCTCTGGTGCTCGACAGCTCGCTTTCGCGCGAGACGCAGCAGCTCATCGCCTACGCCCTGCAGACCTACCTGGCCAACACCTTCTGGATGACGCGGCAGGAGCAGGACTGGTTCTCCGTGTGGGAGGGCAACCGCCTCCGCAACTCGACGGTGGATGTCGAGTACAACGTCGGCCTCTTCTACCTGGCCCTGTGGCCCGAGTTGCTAGAGATCACCCTGGAAGAGTGGACCCGCCACGAGCAGAAAAGCCTCTACGGCAGCTACCTGGCGCACGATATGGGCGTCGGCCTGACGGTTGGCGGCCAGCAGACGTATCCACACCCGATGGAGGTGGAGGAAAACAGCAACTTCCTGCTGCTGACGTATGCTTGCTGGCGCTTCACCGGCAGCGAGCGCTTCCTCAGCGAGAACTTCGGGCTGATCCGCCGCCTGGCGACCTACTTGATCGATGCGGACACTACCGGCGATGGGACGCCCAACATCGGCGTGGCAAACCCGATCGACGACGCCGCGCCTACGGCGCAGTACGCGCGCGCGCAGGTCTACCTGGCGGTGAAGGCGCTGTCAGCGCTGGCGGTGACCGCCCTGATGGCCGACCGCTGTGGCGACGACGAACTCGCGACGCGCTGCCGCGAGCGGGTGGCCCGCATCCGTCAGACGCTCGATGCCGAGGCGTGGCAGGGAGACCACTACTCTGTTTGCATCGAGCGGGAGATGGATGACCTCGTGGACGCCTGGACGGGCCAGCCGCTGGGCAGCGGCACGCTGCGTGGCTGGGATGCCTACTCCATCCATACCGCCAACGGGCTCCTCTACCCGCTGCTCACCGGCTACCGGCCGGAGGTGGACTACGCGCGCTTCCGCCGCGACGTGGTCAATGCCACCCGCCAGACGCTCACCGAGTACGGCGGCACCCACACCAGCGTCGACCGGAGCAGCGTGTGGATCTCGCAGAACCTGTGGCGCGATTTCGTTGCCGCTTCCCTGGGCGTCGATCAGCTCGACCTGGCCTCGCGCTATTGGACGTTCCTGGTCTACGAGAACACGGTGGGCCGCGGCGGCTGCTTCAGCGACGCCTACGGTGGACCGGCGCTCACCTTCTACCCGCGCGGCATCACCAGCATCGGCGCGTTCGCCGCTGCCGCCGGCCTCAGCGTCGACCGCATCGAGCGCCGGGTCTCTCTCAACCCGGTGCGCGCCCCGCTGCGCGTGCCGTTGCTGCCCCTGGCAGACTGGGACGAGGGCCAGGTGCCGTGGCTGGAGGTGGACCTGGTGGATGGCGAGCTCCGGGTGCGCCTCCAGAACCAGGAGCTGCTGAACGGCATGCGCGTGCTGGTCTTCGGCAACCCGTGGAAGTGACGCGGCGCGCGCCGGGCCGCGAGAGGAGCAATGGATGAAACTGGGACTGGTCACCTACAACCTGGCCCCGGATTGGGATCTGCCCACGATCATCGAGCGGTGCCAGCGCACCGGCTTTGAGGGCGTGGAGTTGCGAACCAGCCACGCCCACGGCGTGGAACCGGGCCTCTCTTCCAGCGCGCGCCAGGAGGTGCGGCAGCGCTTTGCCGACTCCGGCGTCACCCTCTGGGGGTTGGGAAGCGTCTGCGAGTTCCACTCGACCGACCCAGAGGTGGTGCGGCAGAACGTGGAGATGTGCCGCGCCTTCGTGGCCCTGGCCGCCGATGTCGGCGCGCGGGGCGTGAAGGTGCGCCCCAACGGCCTCCAGGAGGCGCAGGGCGTGCCGGTGGAGCAGACTCTGGCGCAGATCGGCAAGGCGCTGCGCCAATGCGGCGCCGCGGCGGCCGATGCCGGCGTGGAGATCTGGCTGGAGGTCCACGGCCCGGGCACGTCGCACCCGCCCTATATCCACACCATCCTGGACTACTGCGGCCACCCCGCCGTCGGCGTTTGCTGGAACTCCAACGACACCGACGTCAAGGACGGCTCCATCCGGGAGTACTTCCACCTCCTAGCTCCCGAAATCCGCTCGGTCCACATCACCGAACTGTGGCGCGAGCAATACCCCTGGCGCGAGCTGTTCGCCCAACTAAACGGCATCGGCTACGACCGCTTCACCCTGGCCGAGATCCCGCAATCGAGCGACCCGGAGCGGCTGATGCGCTACTACCGGGCGCTGTGGAACGAGCTGCGCCGCCAACCGTGACGGCGCGGCCTCCCGCTTCGCTGGTAAGCAGCCGCGCCTGGTCCTGCCGCCGGCCACGCCTCCCCGCCGTGCCCAGGCGGCAGCCACCAGAGCGCGCTCCCAACCGCCGTTGGCAAAACACGCGCGGTCGTGTATACTTAAGGTGGAAGTGACCGCCGGCCTGGTGGCCGCATTGCTGCGGCACTCCGCTACACTCCGGGGAGAGTACCGGAGCTATCACGGGCTGGGATGCCGCATTGCTGCGGCACTCCGGTGCTTTCCCGGGCAACTGGCCGGAGTGCCCGAGCCATCGGGCTTCGGCGGTTGGGCGGCGGCATGCCGCCGGGTGCCAGCGTGCTGTGTCAGTGCTGCTCCATGGTTGGAGGGCGAATGGGAGGGTCTCCATGGCGGATGTGATCAGAGACGCAATCATTCTGGGATCGGGGCCGGCCGGCCTGACCGCGGCGATCTACATGGCGCGGGCCGACCTGCACCCGCTGGTCCTCACCGGCGATCAGCCAGGCGGGCAGCTCACCATCACCACCGAGGTCGAGAACTGGCCGGGCGCCCGGGAAGGGATCATGGGCCCGCAGCTCATGGAGGACATGCGCCACCAGGCGGAACGCTTCGGCGCCGAGCTGGTGGACGTGCGCGCCTCGGACGTGGACATCACCGGCCGGCCGTTCCAGGTGACCGCGGATCACACCCTTTACCTCTGCAAGACGCTAGTGATTGCCACCGGTGCCTCGGCGCGCCTCCTCGGCCTGGATGCCGAGACCAAGCTGATGGGGCATGGGGTGTCGGCCTGCGCCACCTGCGACGGCTTCTTCTACCGCGGCCTCGACGTGATGGTGATCGGCGGGGGCGACACCGCCCTGGAAGAGGCGCTCTTCCTCACCAAGTTCGCCCGTCACGTCACCGTGGTCCACCGACGCGACACGCTGCGGGCCTCGAAGTTCATGCAGGCCCGGGCGACAAAGAATGAAAAGATCAGCTTCATCTGGGATAGCGTGGTGGAGGACATCCTCGATGTCAATCAGGGCAAGGTGACCGGCATCCGCCTGCGCCACGTCAAGACCGGCGAGATCGCCGAGCGCCCCACCGACGGCGTCTTTATCGCCATCGGCCACCAGCCAAACACCGGTCTGTTCGAGGGCCAACTGGACCTGGATGAGCGCGGCTACATCATCACCCACGACGGCACTCGCACCAGCGTTCCCGGCGTCTTTGCCTGTGGCGACGTGCAAGACCCGATCTACCGCCAGGCGATCACCGCCGCTGGCTCCGGGTGCATGGCCGCCCTCGATGCCGAGCGCTTCCTGGAAGCCGAGGAAGTGTGACGCGCCTGGCCATCATTGGTGGGGACGCGGCGGGGATGAGCGCGGCAACCCAGGCGCGCCGGGTTGACCCGCGCCTGGAGATCGTGGTCTTCCAGCAGGGGCGCTACGTTGCCTACGCCGCCTGCGGTCTTCCCTTCTTCATCGCGGGGCAGGTGCCGCGGGTGGAGGCGCTGATCCTCTATCCCCCGGAGCACTTCCGGCAGGAGCGCGGCATCGACGTGCGCGTGCGCCATCAGGTGCAGCGCATCGACCTGCGCGCGCGGGTGCTGGAGGGCACCGACCACGAGGCCGGCCGGACGTTCCGCGAGCCGTTCGACCGCCTGGTGATCGCCACCGGCGGCAGCGCCGACCGGCCAGCGCTCCCCGGCGCGGACCTCCAGGGCTTGTTCACCCTCCGCACCCCCGAGGATGGCCTGGCGTTGAACGCCTACCTGGAGGCGGGCGAGGCGCGGCGGGCGGCGGTCGTCGGCGGCGGCTACATCGGCCTTGAGCTGGCCGAGGCGCTGCGCCACCGCGGCCTGGAAGTCTCGCTCTTTGAGGCGTTGCCACAGGTGTTGCCGATGGTGGACGGCGCCCTTGCCGGCCGGGTGGCCGCTGCCGCGCGGGCGGCGGGCGTGCGGCTGCACTTCGGCACGGCGGTGACGGCGTTCGAGGGGGCCCCGGGCGGGCGGGTGCGTGCCGTCTGCGGCGGTGGCGAGCGCCACCCGGCGGAGCTGGTGGTCCTAGCTACCGGCACCCGTCCGAACGTCGCCCTGGCGGCCGCGGCGGGCGTGCCGCTGGGCCACACGGGCGCCATCAGCGTCGACCGGAAGCTGCACACCGGTCTCTTCGGCGTCTACGCGGCGGGCGATTGCGCCGAGGCGACGCACTGCCTCACCGGCCGGCCGGTCTACCTGCCGCAGGGCACCACGGCGAACCGACAGGGGCACGTCGCCGGGGGGAACGCGGCCGGCGCCTCGCTCTGCTTCCCGGGGATCCTGGGCACGCTGGCAACGAAGGTGTTTGGTCTGGAGGTCGCCCGCACTGGTCTCTCCGAGCAAGAGGCGCGGGATGCGGGCTTTGCCGCGGTGGCCGCGCGCGCGCAGGCACCGTCGCGCTCGCGCTACTTTCCCGGGGCCGGCCGCATCGACGTGCTGTTGGTAGGCGACCGCCGTTCCGGTCGGCTGCTTGGAGCGCAGATGGTGGGCGCGGAGGGAGTGGCCAAGCGCCTGGATGTGCTGGCTGCCGCCCTCCATGCCGGGATGACGGTCGAACAGGTGGTGGCAATGGACCTGACCTACGCGCCCCCGGTGGCCCCGGCCACCGACCCGGTGATCGTCGCCGCGCGCGCGCTGCTCAAGGCGATGCGGTAGCGAAGGGAGCGTGCCGTGAACCGCTACTCCTCTCCCGAGCACCCACTCTCCGCCGCCTGGTGGGCGGAGCTGCGCCGCTTGCTGCACCTGCGGCCAGATCCCGAGCAGCCGGACGCACCCGGGCTGCGCACTCTCTTCGTGCGGAAGCGCCCGGTGCCGCCGCGGCAGATCACCACCTGCTACGTGCGCGACCTGGCGCACGCCTCGCACGTGGCCGACCGCCTCAAGGCACAGTACCCGGTGGTGGTAAACCTGGAGGAGGCCTCGCTGCCGGATCGCCCGCGCGTCCTCGACTTCGTCAGCGGCGTCACCTATTCCCTCGACGGCAGCTACGAGCAGCTTGGCGAGTACGTTTTCCTCTTCGTGCCCGGCACCGTCACCATCACCGACGAGGAAGAGGAGTGATCCAACGGGCGGATCCACGACGGCACACGCCAGGACCTGCTGGGAGGAAGTGATGAGCAACTGGCTGGCCGGCGCCGCGGAGGTGACCATCACCCCGCCGCTAGGCGTGAGGCTGACCGGGTTTGCCGGCCGGACCTCCGGAGCCACCGGCATCCACGACGACCTGCATGCCCGCGTGCTGGCGCTGGAGGCCGACGGTACGCGCGCGGCCCTCGTCACCCTGGATCTGCTCGGTCTCGACGCCGACCTGGTGGAGTGCATCCGGGCGCGGGTGGCGGAGACGTGCGCCATTCCCGCCGAGCGCCTGCTCCTCAACTGCTCGCACACCCACTCGGGGCCGGCGAGCATCTCCCTGCGCGGCCTGGGCGAGCGTGACTCCGCCTACCTCGACGTGCTAACACGCACGGTGGCCGGCGCCGTCCGCATCGCCTGCGACCGACTGGAGCCGGCCGCGCTCCGCTTCGGCACCGCTCCGGTGCGCGTCGGCATCAACCGGCGGGAGAAGCTCGCCACCGGCCAGATGATCCTCGGCCGCAACCCGGAAGGCCCCCTCGATCCGCGCGTATACGCCCTGCGGGTGGATAGCGCCGCCGGCCGGCCGCTGGCGATCCTCTTCAGCCACGCGGCGCACCCGGTGGTGCTGGCCGGCGACAACCTGTGGATCACCGCGGACTACCCGGGCGTGGCTGCGGCCGTCTTGCGCCAGATCGAGGCTGGGCGAGGGGCGCCGCCGGTGGCGCTCTTCGCCCAGGGGTGCTGCGGCAACATCAACTCGGACCCGGTCGGAGCCGACTTTGAGGCTGCCCGCCGGCTGGGCACGGTGCTGGGTGCCGCCGCCGCCATCGCCGCGGAGACGGCGGCGCCGCTCGAAGAGGTTGGCCTTCAGGCGGCCACCCGGGTGTTATCGCTGCCGTTCCTGCCACCGCCATCGGTGGAAGAGGCCGCCGCGGCGGTCGCGGCACAGCGAGAGCGCCTGAAGCAGCAGCAGGCGGCCGGCGCGCCGACGGCCTTGCAGCAGGCGATGCTGGAGTGGGCAGAAGACACCCTGCGCGCCGCCCGCGAGCCGGAGCGCTTCCCGGGCCAACCGTTCACCGTGCAGGTGCTGGTCGTGGGAGAGGTGGCGTTTGTGGCGCTCTCCGGCGAGGTGTTCATCGAGCTGGCGCTCGACATTCAGGCACGCTCGCCCTTTGCGCGCACGGTAGTCCTCGGCTACAGCAACGGCTGCAGCGGCTACGTGCCAACCGCCGACGCCTATCCCGACGGCGGCTACGAGGTGACCGACGCCTACCGATACTATGGCACCCTGATGATCGCCCCGGAGAGCGAGCGCCTGATCACCAACGCGGCCGTCTCGCTGCTCGCCGACCTGGCCGGGTAGGCGGCATCAGCGGCAGCGCGCACCGCGGGGGCTACTGCTCTCGCTGCCGCGGAGCCGCCGCGGGGTGCGCTTGCGGGTGTGGGTCTAGCTCAGATGGCAGTGGGGTGCCGGCGCCGGGGAAGCGGTAGACCAGCCCCTGGTCGGAGGGGGTGAGATCCACGTGGCCCTGGTCTGCCAGCCGGTCGAGGTAGCGCTTCGCCTCATCGAGAGAAAGGTCCGTCTTGGCGGCGACCTCCAGGGCGCTGAGGATGCCCCCGCGGGCCATCGCCAGGGTGAGCACCTTGCGCTCGGTTTCTTCCCAGGCGGCTTTGCGCCGGGCGGCGGCGGAGCGCGACGCCCACACGATCCCCAGCACCAGCGGCACCACCCCGAATAGGAGGGTCATCACCGCGTCGCCAAGCGGCTTTCCCTCCTCGCCGAAGGTGAGGGCGGCGCCACCGGTGACCATGGCCCCGAAGATGGCCAGTAGGATCCCGCAACTGATGCCCTTGAGATGGGGGTCGGCGGGCGGTTTCCGACGGGACACGTCAGCCCTCCATGGCCAGGGCTACCGCGCCGCGGACGCCGGCGTCGTAGCCCAGTTGCGCCGGCAAGATGCGGGCCGCCGCGTAAGGCGGCTCCATGCAGTAATCGCGCGTGCGCTCGCGCAGCGGCACGAAGAGAAGGTCACCGGCTTCCGACACGCCTCCGCCGAGGATGATCGCCTGCGGGTTCAGCAGGTTTAGCAGGTTGCCGATGGCGATCGCCAGGTACTCCACCGTCTCGTTCAGCACGCGCCGGCCGCCGGGATCGCCCTCCTCGGCCGCGCGGAAGGCGGTTTTGGCGGTGATCCGCTCCGGGTCGCCGCCGGCCAGGGTGAGGAGGCGGGCCCCCAGGGCGGGGTCGCCTTCTGCCAGGTCGCGCGCGCGCCGGCCGATGGCGGTGCCGGAGCAGAGCGCCTCCAGGCAGCCTCGATGTCCGCAGCTACAGAGCGGCCCGCCGGGCAGCACGATGGTGTGCCCGATCTCGCCCGCTGCCGTGCTCACGCCCCGGTGCAGCCGGCCAGCAAAGACAAGCCCTCCGCCGATGCCGGTGCCGATGTTGATGTAGACGATGTCCTGCAGGCCCTGCCCGGCGCCGAAGCGCAGCTCGCCGAGGGTGCCCACGTTGGCGTCGTTGTCCACTCTGGCCGGCACGGCAAACCGCTCTTCCAGCAGCGCCTTCAGCGGCACGTCTTCCCAACCGGGCACCTGGTGCGAGAGCCGCACCGTGCCCGTCGGCATATCGACCGGGCCACCGAAACCCACCCCCACGGCACGCACGCCCGCGTCGCGCGCGCTTTGGCCCGCCAGCAGCGTCTCTACGGCGTCGAGGACACCTTCGAGGATCGCCGGGGCCGTCCCCCCCGGCTCGGTCACCCGCCGTTCGATGCGCAGCAAGTTGCCGCTGGCGTCGGCCAAAGCGATCGTCTGGTTGGTGTTGCCAAGGTCAATCCCAATGAAGCGCGCGTCCATGCGCCCGTGTTCGCCAGGCGCCCGCTGGCATCCTGCCAGGAATGGCGCGCGCGCGGGCGTATCTGTCCCGTATGGACGAAGCGATCCTGCGAAGCATCGAGGCGATCCACGCCGGGCCGTACCGGTGCGTGGTGGCGGCCACCGGCGCCGGCAGCGAGGCGATCGCCTGGCTGCTGCGGGTGCCGGGCGCCTCCGCCACGCTGCTGGAAGCGGTCGTTCCCTATGCCGGGCGGGCGCTCAGCGAGTTCCTGGGCAGCGCGCCGGCCCACGCCGTCGCCCGGGAGACCGCCGCCGCGATGGCCGCACGTGCCCTCGCCCGGGCGCAGCACCTGAACGAGGGAGATGCCCCACTGGTGGGCGTGGGGGCGACCGGCGCCCTTGCCACCTGCCGCCTTCACCGGGGCGAGCACCGCGTGCATGTCGGCGTGGCAAGGGCGGATGCTGCCGCCGTCTACTCGCTGGTGCTGAACAAGGGGGCGCGCACCCGTGCGGAGGAAGAGGAGCTCTGCAGCCGGCTGCTGCTGCACGCCCTGGCACTGGCTTGCGGGGTGATCCCGGGGTTTGCCTTGCCGCTGGCGCCGGAGGAAGGTCTCCGCGTCACCGGCGCCCTCTCGCCGGTCGCCGACTTGCTGCAGGGGCGCGCGCGCAGCCTGCGGGTGGCGCCAGACGGCCAAACAGAGGCCGATGCCCCGGTAGCCGGTGGGATCCTGCCCGGGGCGTTCAACCCGCTGCACGTCGGGCACCGGCGCCTGGCGGAAGCCGCCGCCGAGATGCTCGGCGCCCCGGTGGCGTACGAACTTTCCCTGGAAAACGTAGATAAACTGGCACTCCACGAGGAGGAGGCGCTGCGGCGCGCCCGTCAGTTCAGCGGGTGGGCCACCCTGCTGCTGACGCGGGCGCCCACCTTCCGCGAGAAGGCGCGCCTTTTCCCGGGGTGTGTCTTCGTCATTGGGTACGATACCGCAGTGCGGGTGGTAGCCCCCCGCTACTACGCCGGAGAGGCGGATATGCTCGCCGCCCTGGGTGAGATCCGCGAGCACGGGTGCTCCTTCCTGGTGGCCGGCCGCCTGCACGGGGGAGCCTACCACACCCTGGCCGATGTACCGATCCCGCCGGCGTTCCACTCCCTTTTCGCGGAGATCCCCGCGTCACGCTTCCGGGAGGACATCTCCTCCACGGAGTTGCGGGCCGGCGGCGGGCAGTGAGCCGCCGCGCCGGCGAGCTGGGGAGGGCGGGGGCGACGCCCGTCGAACTGTATCCCTGGCTGGCACCATGAAACTACCGGGCCGCTTGCCGCGCCGAGGGCCGTTCGCCACGTGGGGGTCGGCCTCCCTGCCGGCCTGTCGTCAGCGGGCGAGTGGCCCACTACCGCGGGAAGGGTTGTTCATGCACGAAGGGTTTACGCTCTGGTTCACCGGTCTTTCAGGCGCGGGCAAATCGACGCTTGCCCAGCGCATCGCCACGCACCTGCGCGCGCGCGACTACAAGGTGGAGGTGCTCGACGGCGACGAGGTGCGCACCAACCTCTCCAAGGGCCTGGGCTTCTCCAAGGAGGACCGGGATACGAATATTCGTCGGATCGGCTACGTTGCCAAGCTCCTCTCGCGCAACGGGGTGGTGGCGATCACCGCGGCGATCTCGCCTTACCGCGAGATCCGCGACGAGGTGCGCGCCAGCATCCCCAACTTCGTGGAGGTCTTTGTGAAGTGCCCCCTGGAAGAGTTGGTGCGGCGCGACGTAAAGGGGCTTTACAAGCGCGCCCTGGCCGGCGAGATTCAGGGTTTCACCGGCGTCTCTGATCCTTACGAGGAGCCGCTGAACCCCGAGGTGACCGTGGAGACCGACCGCGAGACCGCCGAGGAGTCGACCCGCAAGATTCTGCGCTGCCTGGCCGCCAAGGGCCTGATCGCCGAGACCGACCTGCCGCCGGCCTGAGGCGGCGCCTACATCTCCAGGGCGCGCTGGTCGCCGGGGGGAGTGGCAGGCACGTGCAGGTGCTGGTAGGCGGCGAGGGTCGCCTTGCGGCCGCCCGGCGTGCGTGCCAGGAAGCCGATCTGCAGCAGGTACGGCTCCACCACCTCGACCAGCGTGCTCTGGCTCTCGTTCAGGGTGGCCGCCATCGCCTCGATGCCGACCGGCCCGCCCTGGTAAACGTCGATGATCGTGCGCAGCAGCGCCCGGTCGAGCGCATCGAGGCCCATCTCATCGATCCCCTCCAGGCGCAGGGCGGCGTCGGCCACCTCGCGGGTGATTACGCCGGCCGCCTCTACCTGGGCGTAGTCGCGCACGCGGCGCAAGAGCCGGTTCGCCACACGGGGGGTGCCGCGCGCCCGCCGGGCGATCTCCCACGCCGCGTCCTCGCCCACGGCGATGCCGAGCAGGCGTGCCGAGCGCATCACCACGGCGTGCAACTCCGCCGGGGAGTAGTAGTTCATGCGGTAGACCAGGCCGAAGCGGTCACGCAGGGGGGCAGAGAGGAGCCCGGCCATGGTGGTGGCGCCGACCAGGGTGAAGCGGTGCAGCTTGAAGTTGAGCATCCGGGCGTTGGCGCCCTTGTCCACCACGAAATCGACGATGAAGTCCTCCATGGCGGGGTAGAGGTACTCCTCCACGGCGGGAGCAAGGCGGTGGATCTCGTCGATGAAGAAGACATCGCCTGGCTTCAGGTTGGTGAGCAGGCCCATCAGGTCGCCGGGGCGTGTGAGAGCCGGCCCGGAGGTAGCGATCACCTCCGCACCCAGGTAGTGACGAATGATGTGCGCCAGGGTGGTCTTCCCCAGGCCGGGCGGGCCGTGAAGCAGCACATGTTCCAGCGGCTCGCCGCGCTGGCGCGCTGCCTCCAGGGCGATGCGCAGCGGCCGCACCACGTCTTGCTGCCCGATGTACTCCTCCAGCGAGCGTGGGCGCAGGCTGGTGAAGGTCGGGTCGCTGTCTTCGGGCATGCTCTCGCCCGTGAGGATCCGCTCTCTTGCCATGGTGCTATGCCGGCTTCTCGCCGGTCCAGATCTCTTCCAAAAGCTGCTGGGCGTCGGCCAGCTCCGGCCGGCGCTGCAGCGCCCGGGCGATCATCCCCTGCGCCTCGTGCGCCTTGTAGCCGAGCTGTTCGATCAGGATTTGCTCCACATCCTGAATAAACTGCTCCGCCTGTTCGGGAGCCGGGGCTTCCTCCAGGTCGGGCAGCGGCGCCAGGCAGAAGGGGAGGGCTTTTCCCTTCAGGGTGGCGACGATCTGCTCTGCCTTGCGCTTGCCGATGCCCGGCAGGGCGCTGAGGGCGCGCACATCGCGCCGCTCGATCGCGGCAGCCAGTTCGGCCACCGGGATCGCCATCGCCTTCGCCGCTGTCGCCGGCCCGATATCCGCCACCGTGATCAGCAGGCGGAAGAACTCCTTCTCCAGGCGCTGGTTGAAGCCAAAAAGGGTCGTTGGCTGGCGGTCGGCGGTGTGCTCGTAGACGTAGAGGTCGACCTCGGCCTCACGCATCTGGTCGGGGTCGTGCAGCGCCTCCCCGAGGCGGGCACGCAGGGCGCGCATCTCGATGGCGGGCATCACCACCTCGTAGCCAACGCCGCCCACGGCGAGGATTACCCGCTCCTCGTCCAGGTCCATCAAGTTGCCGCGCAGGTAGCCGATCATCGCTCTCCCACCACCAGCGGGTTGCCGCCCCGATAGCACCCGGTCAACGCCAGTGCCAGCGCGTCCGCCACGTCATTCGGCTCCGGCGGCGCCGGCAGCCCGAAGATCCGCTGCACGGTGCCCTGCACTTGCAGCTTGCTGGCGCGCCCGGAGCCGACGACGGCGTTTTTTACCTCGCCGGGGGTATAGCTGACCACCGGCACTTCCAGGTGCGCCGCCGCCAGGCAGATCGTGCCGCGCGCGTGCGCCATCAGCAGCGCTGTGCGCGGGAAGCGGTACTCGGTGTAGAGGTCCTCCAGGGCCACCAGGTCGGGCTGGCAGTCGCGGATCACCTCACAGATGCCCGCGTAGAGGCTCTTCAGGCGTTGGGGCAGGGGGTCGCGCGCGCGGGTGCGCACGGTGCCGGCCTCTTGCAGGCGCGGCGCGCTTCCCGCCAGCTCCACCACGCCGTCGCCGGTCGTTCCCAGTCCCGGATCGATTCCCAGGACGCGCACGGGTGCCGCCCTCCTTCAGGTGCCCCGCGGGCACCAGGCGCATTATAGCATACATCGGTTTGCTGCGTCAAAGTCCATCGCACCCGTGCGCCGTCGCACCCGCGGCTTGCGCGGGCGCGGCGAGCCTGGTATACTGAGAGCCTGTCCGGTACCTGCCCGGAGTGCCCGAGCCATCGGGCTATGGCCGGTTGGGAAGCCGCATTGCTGCGGCGCTCCGTTGCTCTCCCAGGGAACTGGCCGGAGTGCCCGAGCCATCGGGCGCCTTGGCCGCATCGCGGTAGCGCTCCGTTCGTTCCGCAGGGGTTGCCGGGCAGGCCCCCACTCGGAGGAGGAGACAGCGTCTTGGGCACCTTTGCCGATTTGATCCATGAACTGGGAATGCTGGCGCACACGCCGCGCAGCGGACTGCCGTTCCTCGGCAGTGGGCGGCAGTCGGTGGCAGAGCACTCGCACCGCATGGCCTGCATCGCCTTGCTGCTGGCCCGCCGGTGTGGTCAGCCAGTGGATGAGGCACGGTTGCTCAAGCTGTGCCTTTTCCATGACCTCCCCGAGGCACGCACCGGCGACCAGAACTACGTCCACCGCAAATACATCGCCGTGGATGGCGGGCGGCTGCGCGCCGACCTGGCGGCCGCTTCCCCCATCGGCCCGGAGTTAGTGGCCCTCATTGAGGAGTTCGAGCGCGGGCAGTCGCTGGAGGCCCAGCTAGCGCGCGATGCCGACCAGATCGAGCTGCTGGCGCTGCTGCGCGAGCAGGCCGACCTGGGCAACCCGCGCGCCGATGCCTGGATGGACTCGTGCCTGCTGCGAATCCGCACCGCCGCTGGCCAGGCGCTGGCCGCGGAGGTGCGCGCCACCCCCGCCGACGAGTGGTGGTTCCACGACAAGCACGACGCGCATTGGGTTCACGGGAAGGGGTAGGGCGTGCCGGCCGTGCCCGGCGGTGGAGGGGTCTCCGCCGGCGGGGCGCCCAGCCAACGGGGCGGCCGGCGGGACGCCGGCGATCCGACCGGTCGGCGTCGGGAGGCGCCGCCTACGGTGGGGCCTGCTGGGTGTCCGTTGGTAGCGGGCCAGCGCACTGGCTGCAGTCGCCGCCGTGGGCGCAGCCGCCTTTCGCCACGGCGCCGGCTAGATCGGCCGCCGGGAGGGAGACGCGCGCACCCGTCTCCGGATACTCCACGCGTACGAACTGGCCGGGCACGTTCACCTCGACCACTTTGGCCGGCCCCGCCTGGGTGTTCACCGTGGCGCCGACGCGCGGCAGCGAGTGCCGGGCCTCGCGGTAATATTCCACCTCGTAGCGCAGGCAGCAGGTGAGCTTCCCGCACTGGCCGGAGAACTTGGTCGGGTTCAGCGCCAGGTCTTGGTCCTTGGCCATCTTCATCGAGACCGGGTCGAAACCGGTCAGCCAGGCGGCGCAGCACAGTTCGCGCCCGCAGCGCCCGAACCCCCCCAGCAGCTTCGCGGCGTCGCGCGCCCCGACCTGATGCAGCTCGATGCGGGTGCGCAGTGCCGCGGCCAGGTCTTTCACCAGCTCCCGGAAATCGACGCGTCCCTCGGAAAAGAAGAAAAAGACGATGCGCGCGCGGTCCAGGGTGTACTCCGCGCGCAGGAGCTTCATCGGCAGGGCGTGTTTAGCGATCTTGGCGGCACAGATCCCCAGCGCCTCGCGCTCGCGGATCCGGTTGGCCTCTGCCTGCGCGTGGTCCTCCGGTGTAGCCAGGCGAACGAGGGTGCGCAGCGGCTGGGCGAGCTCCTGCACCGGGATCTCGCGCGGCTGCGTGCGCACGGTGCCTATCTCAAGGCCGCGCGCCGATTCGGCAACAACACGGTCCCCTTCCTGGACTTCCAGTGACCCAGGGTCGAACAGGTACCGCTTGCCGGAATCACGGAAGGTTACGGCGACAACGACCGGCATCGGGGAGTCCTTTCCATCAGGTGGGTCTGCCCCATTGTACCACACGCCGGCCTGAGGATCAACCTCTCTTCGCGATCACGCCTTGTGGCGAGGGAGCATCTCCCGCCGGTGTTTCCACAGCCACGCCAACACCAGCCGCGCCGAGCGCCCCCGGCTCTCGCGCACCCGCGCCAGCATCAGCCCGGTAACCCCCTGCGCAACCGCGCCGAACAGGAACAGCCAGTGATAGCGCGACCCTTCCCAGCCGGCGAGCCGCAAGGCGCCCAGGTGGCCGGTGAGGCTGCCGGCCAGGAGCGGCGCCAGGGTGCCCGCGATGCCCAGCAGCCCGTAGGCCACGGCGAACTGCATCGAGCGCGCCTTCGGGCCGGGCAGGGTGTACCACAAGGTGTTCACGCCGACCACGAAACCGGCCGACCAGGCGCTGAGCACGGCCGTGGTCAGTGGCGCCAGCCAGAACACGTTCTCGCGGGTGTAGAGGAAGTAGGAGAGGGGCAGCAGCACTCCCGAGGGATAGCCGAGCCAGACGGTGGGGCGTCCGCCGAAGCGCGTGGCAAGCTCGCCCCAGAAGCGGCTGGTGCCGGCGAAACAGACGGTGGAGACGACGCTCAGCCAGCCGAGGAAGGTGAGCGAGAGGCGCAGGTCCTCCTCGAACCACGCCACCGCGAACGTCGTGAAGAGGCCGTTGGCGAAGGCGTAGCAGGCATACATGCCAAGGAAGCGCAGGTAGTTGCGCTCGTGGATCACCATGCGCAGGAGGGAGCGCAAGTCGGTGCGCGCCGGGCGCTCCATCGGGAAATCGCGCAGCGGCAGGATGCGCTGCCAGGACACCACCGACATCAGAATCGCCACGGCAAAAAGCGACAGCAGCAGGCGCTGGTAGAGGACCGGGCTGCCGCCGGAGAGGCGGTCTACCAGCAGGCCGCCGCCGATGCCCACCGCGCCCATCAAGACGCGGGTGAGGATGCCGAAGGTGCCGAAGAAAGCGCCCTTGCGGCGGTCGGAGACGGCATCGGCGAACCAGGAGTCCCAGGCGGGGTTACCCAGGTGCAGGCAGAGCGCTCCCAGGGAGCTGCAGAAGATGAGGGTGTAGATCGCCAGCGGGTAGCGCGCCGGCTGCCCGGCCAACTGCCAGCCGATCACCACCACCGGCACCCAGCAGATCGGCTGCAGCAGGAAGCGGCCAACCACCAGCCGGCGGCGGTTGGCGGTGCGCTCCAGCCAGACGCTGCCGGCGAACTGCGCCAGCGTGGCCAGGGAGGGAAGCGCCGTCGCCAGGCCGAGCAGCCGGTCGCTGATGCCGAGCTCCTTCAGGTAATAGATCACGAAGGAGCCTACGAAGATGCCCCGGGCGGTGGCGCCCAGCACCCACGACTGCAGCGCCAACCGCTCTTCCCGCGCCGTCCAGTAGCTCCGCGGCGGTGCTTCCACGGTGCCGCCCGGCGCCAGGTCTCCTGTCTCGTCCGCGGGTCCGGTGCCTTCCTCCGGCGTCTGCCCCGGCTCTGGCTTGCTCACCCGTACTCCCTTCCGCCACCTCCCCCAGCACGGTCGGTGGGTCGACCGCCGCGCCACCCGGACGCGGCTCACAAAGCCGGCCGTCGCGCCTCCGGGGTCCCTCGGGTCCTCCTGGAAAGCGTTCGCCGCACGCTCTCAGATACGCGGCACGGGCGGGCGCCTCCTGCGCGGCTTCCGGGAAGGCGTGCCCATCTCTCGGCAAATCGGCGTCGGGAGATGCATCCTACGGCTGGGGGCGCGCATCCAACGGGGAGGCCGGCGGGACGCCGGCGATCCGGCCGGTCGGCGTCGGCGATACCTCCTGCGGCGGGGCAGGGGAAAACCGGCCGCCGGGCGCGAACCCCTTCGCTAGAGGGGCAAGAGGATGCGGCGCAGGATGGCAATAGCGGTTGGTTGCCTGGCGCTGTTGCTGGCGGCCGGCAGCGGTGCCAGCGGGGCGGCGGTGCAGCGCGAGGTGCTCTTCGCGGGCACGCCGGCAGACGCCTGGGATAGCGGACGCGACGCGGCGCGGATGACGCGCGAGTACGCCCGGCACGAGGTCACCACCACGGGGAATGCCCTCTGCTGGCGCTTCGTCTCGCGAGAGCCGCCCTTTGCCGACCTCTTCCTCCGCCGCCCCATCGAGCGACCGTTCACGGTGCTGCACCTGCGCCTGCGCAACGGGGGCGGCCCGTTCCGCTTCGCCGTGAAGCTGGTCGACGCCAACGGCGCCGAGTACACCGTGCCCCCGGTGGCGCTGCCGGCGAGCGACGCCTGGCAAGAGGTGCGCCTGCCCTGGGAACGCTTCGCCGTGGCCTCGTGGTCGAAGGACCCCGACGGCCAGTTCAACTGGCCGGCCAGGGCACTGGCGATAATCGCCTTTGAGGTGGAGCCGGGCCAGGAGTACGAGCTGCGCCTCGCTGAGGTGACGCTGGAGCGGCCGGCTCCGCAGCGGGTTCGCCTCACGCGCGCCGTGATGCCCCGGTCGGCCGCGGCTGGCGACACCCTCACCGTGCGGGCGGTGCTCTCACCGGAGACAGACTACCGCGGCAGTGACCTGGCGGAGGTCCTGCTGGTGCAGGGCCGCAGCGTTATAGCCCGGGCGTCCCTGCCCCTGGCAAAGCCCTCTGACCAGTGGCGGGCCGGAGAGCGGGTGGCAGCCGGGCCGGCGCGCCTGCGCGTGCCGCGCTTCGCCCGCGGCGGCCGCTATGGCGTGCGGGTACGCCTGGGGTTCGCCGAGGTGATCGGCGCGCGCGATAAGGAGGGAACGATGGGTGAGGTAACAGTGCGGGCGCGCCGGCCCGGGCGCGGGGTGGCGGAGGTGAAGCCGTACCGCGGCGTGCCGACGCTCTTCCTCAATGGGCGCCCGAACGCCGCCATGTCGTACATGACCTACAACCCGCAGGCGAAGCACTTCCGCCAGTTCGGCGAGGCGGGCGTTCACCTCTACTCCTTCAGCGCCACCCCGTCTGAGGCGGGCTACGGCCTCGCCCGGGAGACCTGGGTGGCGCCCGACCAGTGGGACTACTCGCAGACGGACGAGCGCACCCTCCTGGTCCTGGAGAACGACCCGGAGGGCTACTTCTTCCCTCGCCTCTACCTGCGCGCCCCGAAGTGGTGGCCCGACGCCCACCCGGAGGAGTGCGTCACCTACGACCCCGGGGATGGCCAGCCGATCCCCTTCCTGCACTCGGAGGGGCGGCAGGTGCCCTCCTGGGCCTCCGAGGTGTGGCGGCGCGACACGGCGGAGGCGCTGCGCCGCTACATCCGGCACATGGAGCAGTCGCCCTGGGCCGACCGCGTGGTGGGCTACCACCTGGCCTCCGGCACCACCGAGGAGTGGATGCAGTGGGGCGGCAACGAAGACCAGTGGGTCGATTACAGCCGCCCGAACCTCCTGAAGTTCCGGGCCTGGCTGAAGGAGAAGTACGGCACCGAGGCGGCGCTGCGCCAGGCGTGGGGCGATGCGGCGGTGACCTTCGAGACGGCGGCGATCCCCACGCGGCGGGAGCGCGAGGCGGCGGCGCTCTTCTCGCTGCACGACCCGGCCACCCACCAAGCCGTGATTGACTACACCCTCTACACCAGCGACCTGGTGGCCGAAACGATCGCCTACTTCGCGCGCGTGGTGAAAGAGGCCACCCGCCGGGAGAAGCTGGTGGGCGTCTTCTACGGCTACGTGCTGCAGCTCTGCGCCGAGCAGCGCCAGCAGAACGCCGGCCACCTGGCGATGGACCGGGTGCTCGGCTGCCCCGACGTTGACTTCATCACCAGCCCGACCAGCTACGCCTTCCGCGCCCCGGGCAGCGGCTACTCCCACTTCATGTCGCTCACCGACTCGGTGAAGGCCCACGGCAAGCTGTGGATGGACGAAAACGACATCCGCACCTGGTTGACACCGGGGGCGGTGGGCGACTGGGGGAAGACGGCCACCTACGAGGAGAGCCTGGGGCAGCAGCGGCGCGAGTTCGCCAACGTGCTGGCTAACGGCTGCGGCAAGTGGTGGTTTGACATGGGCGGCGGCTGGTACGACGACCCGCGCATGATGGCCGAGATCGGGAAGATGCGCGCCATCGCGGACGCCAGCGTGGCCTGGGACCGCTCGCCGGTCCACGAGGTGGCGCTGGTGGTAGACCCACGCTCCCTCGCCTGGATGCGCACGGGCAACGCCCTCAGCGGGCCGCTGCTGATGGAGCAACTGCCGCAGCTCGGCCGCATCGGGGCGCCCTTCGGCAGCTACCTGCTCGACGACCTGGAGCGGATCCCGCCGCACCGGATGTACGTCTTCGCGTCCTGCTTCGCGCCCACCGCCGAACAGCGAGCGATGATCGACCGGGTGGTGAAGTGTGACGGCCGCCTGGCGGTGTGGATCCACGCCCCGGGCATCTACCGCGACGGCCGCCTCGCCCCCGAGGGGATGCAGGCGCTGACCGGCATCCGCCTGCGCCTAGACCGCGAGGAAGCACCCCTCCGGGTGGCCGTCTCCGGTGCCGATCCGTTGTTGGCTGGCCTGCCCGCGGGCCTCACCTATGGCCCCGAGCGCCCGTTCGGCCCGGTGATCAGCGCCGACGACCCCGAGGCGACAGTGCTTGGCACGCTGACGAACGGCCGGCCCGGCCTGGTGGTGCGCCGGTTCGAGGGGTGGACCTCGGCCTACTCGTCGGCGCCGGCGCTGCCCACGGCGCTGCTGCGAAGCCTGGCGCGCGCCGCCGGGGTGCACCTCTACACCGAGGACGACGTGGTGGTCTACGCCAACCGCAGCCTCCTGGCGGTGAACGTGAACGAAGGCGGGCCGCGCACGATCCGCCTGCCGCGCCCGGCGCGGGTGACGGAGCTGTTCAGTGGCAAGGTGCTGGGCGAGGGCCTCCGTGAGTTCACCACGGAGATCCCGGCGACGGGCACCCTCCTGTTCCACCTGGAGTGAGCCGGACAGCGGCGGCACGTGCGGGAGGAGAGAGGGCTGGTCGGGTGCGCAAGGAGGAAGCAGAGGGGCCGCCGCGCGCCGGCATCCGGGAGACTGACCTCTACGGGCCGGTGCGCGGCTACCTGGAGCAGCAGGGCTACACCGTCCGCGGCGAGGTGCAGCGCTGTGACCTCGCCGCCACCCGGGGCGACGAGCTGATCCTGATCGAGCTGAAGCGCGCCCTCACCCTCGAGCTGCTGGTGCAGGCCACGCAGCGCCAGCGGGTGACCGACTCCGTCTACATCGCCGTGCCGCGGCCAAGCGGTGCCTGGATGCGCGCCCACTGGCGCGGCGTGCGTCACTTGCTGCGTCGGCTGGAGCTGGGGGTGCTCTTCGTCGCCCTGGAATCCTCGCCGCCCGAGGTGCAGGTCGTCTTCCACCCGGTCCCGTTCCAACGGCAGCGCAACGCGCGGGGCCGGCGGGCGGTGCTGCGAGAGATCGCCGGCCGCTCGGAGGACTGGAACGAGGGGGGCAGTACCCGACGCAAGCTGGTGACCGCCTACCGGGAGAACGCCCTTCTAATCGCCTGCTGCCTGGAGCGGTTCGGCCCGTGCCGTCCGGCGGACCTCCGCGCCCTTGGCACCGGCCCGAAGACGCTCGCCATCCTCTGCAGCAACTTCTACCATTGGTTCGAACGCATCGAGCGAGGCGTCTACGCTCTCAGCCCCCTGGGCCGCGCCACCCTGGCGGAGTATCCCGAGCTCGTTACGCGCTTCCGCCGCCAGCTCACCGCCGGGGAGTAAACCCTTCCCTCAGGTGTCAGGTGATAGGTGTCAGGTGACAGGTGGCAGGTGGCAGGGTTCGTAGGGACGAAACAACCGGCGTGCCTGACCTTAGGGCACATACGTCCGTATGGCTACCGGTTGCTTCGCCCGTGTGGCCTACCGGTGCCAGGTGATAGGTGGCAGGTGTCGGAGGAGCAGGTGTGTGCCGACCGCAAAAGGGGTAAAATCTGATCTGTTGCCTGAAACGAGGAGGTGTCGTATGCCGCGAGTGATCCACTTCGAACTGCCAGCCGATGACCCGGAGCGCGCGGTGCGCTTCTATCGAGAGGTGTTCGGCTGGATGATCAACAAGTGGGAAGGACCGTTCGATTACTGGCTGGTGATGACCGGCGACGAGAGTGAGCCGGGCATTGACGGCGGCATCATGCGCCGGACCGACGCCGCGGGCACGCGCAACACCATCGGCGTGTCCTCAGTCGACGAGTACGTCGCGAAGATCGAGGCGGCCGGCGGGAAGGTGGTGGCGCCGAAGACGACAGTGCCCGGCGTGGGCTACCTGGCCTACTGCGAGGATCCCGAAGGCAATCTCTTCGGCCTCCTGCAGGAGGACCGCTCGGTGCAATAGCCGATGGTCGGCCGCGCTATCGCAGCAGCTCTTCCAAAAGGAAGCGGGCGGCGCCCTTGTGGGGGATGCGGCCGCGGATGGCGCTGTCCAGATCGGTCATCGCGAAGGCGGGGACGGCTGAGCCGACGCAGGAGGGGCAGCCGTCCTCGCAGCCGCACTCGCTGATGATTGTCGCCGCCGTCTGCAGCATCTCGCCGAGGCAATCGAGGCAGCGGCGCGCGTAGCCCATGCCGCCGGGGTAGCGGTCGTACAGGAACAGCGCGTCGCGCCCCAGGCAGCTCGCGTCCACTACGGCGCCGATGTCCTGGGTGTCGCACATGACGTAGAACGGCGCTACCTCCACCAGCACGTTGGCGATGCCGATGAGCGCCTCACCGATCAGCGGCCGGCCCGTGGTGTCGCCAAAGGGGCTGTCCGGGCGGGCGGCCGCCTCCTGGATGCGCTGGACCAGCCATGGCGGCGGGCTGAACCACAGCGCCACCGCCTCCAGCTCCTGCGGGGGCATCTCCAGGCGCTCGAACCCCAGGCTGTCGCGCGAGTGGAAGCGAATCTTGCGGAACATCGGGATCGAAGTGGTCACCGTCACGTCGCCGAAGCCAAGTGTCGCTCCGCGCCACTCGCGCTCCTCCTCCACGGCGTCGATGCGGATCTGCGAGACCTGGACCGACTGGGTGTAGTAGTCCAGTTCCTTGCGCTCCACGTGGGCAATCTTCTGCTCGATGTCTAGCCGGTTGACGAAGTAGGTATCGGCGCCGTGCAGGTAGACGGCGTGGTCGTGAAGCTGCGAGAAGGCACTGATCTCGTCCATCGTGCCGATGACGCGGTGCCCGTCCGCCTCGTCTTGGATGGTGTAGACCGGCCCGGCGATGTTGCGCAGGTTCACCGTCGCCGCCGGGTACTCCGACTGCGCCCAGTACCAGCGACCCTCGAGATGGCGCAGGAAGCCGTCCTCCTCCAGCAGCTCCAGGATCACCCCGGAGTAGGGGCCGAAGCGCTCCGTCTCCTCGTCGGCCAGGGGCAGCTCGTGCGCGGCGCACTTCAGGTGGCCCACGGTGATGTGCGGGTTGTCCGGATCCACCACCGCCTGCTCTGGGTTCTGGGCAAAGAGGTAATCGGAGTGCGCCATCAGGTACTGGTCGATCGGGGCGTTCTGGCCGACCAGAAAAACGAGCGACTCCTCGTGCCCGCGGCCGGCGCGCCCGGCTTGCTGCCACAGGCTGGCAATCGTGCCCGGGTAGCCGACCAGGATGCAGGCATCCAGGCTGCCGATGTCGATCCCCAGCTCCAGGGCGTTGGTGCTGGCGAGGCCGAGGATCTCCTTCTCCACCAGGCGCCGCTCGATCTCGCGGCGCTCCTCCGGCAGGTAGCCCCCCCGGTAGGCATGGACCGACTCGGCCAGCCGGCGCGATACCGGCCGCAGCCGGTCGCGGCAGTTCTTGAAGAGAAGCTCCGCCGCCAGGCGCGTGCGCACAAAGGCGATGGTCTGCACGCCCTCCAGCATCAGGGAGGTCATCAGGTGAACGGCCTCCCAGAGGGGGCTGCGCCGGTCACCGCCAACGCGCCACTGGTCGGCCTGGCCCCGAGCGGCGGTCTCTAGCGGCGGCGGGTTCCAGAGGACGAACTCCTTCGGGCCCCGCGGCGAGCCGTCGTTGTCCACCAGCGCCATCGGGCGGCCGGTGATGCGCTCGGCGTGCTCCCTCGGGTTGGCGATGGTGGCGGAGCAGCAGATGAACTGTGGCGACGAGCCGTAGTGCTGGCAGACGCGCTCCAGGCGGCGCATCACGTTCGCCAGGTGCGAGCCGAACACCCCCCGGTAGGCATGCACCTCATCGATGACCACGTACTTCAGGTGGGTGAAGAAGCGGTTCCAGCGCGCGTGCTGTGGCAGGATCCCCTGGTGCAGCATGTCCGGGTTCGTCAGGATCACGTTGCCGGCGTCGCGCAGCTTGCGCCGCAGGTTCTGCGGCGTGTCGCCGTCGTAGGTGCCCGCCAGAAACTCGACCCCTTCCGATGGGGGATTGGGGATTTCGGATTTCGGATTGCCGGCGGCACCGGGCTCGGTCTCCCACTCGCCCGCTTCCCAACTCAGCAGATCGGGCCCCGCCGTCTCCCCGTTGCGCCGCCTGCGCCGCCCGGTGGGGCGCTGGAAGCGACCGATGCCGCGAAGCTGGTCCTGGGCCAGCGCCTTGGTAGGGTAGAGGTAGAGCATCGTCGCCAGCGGGTCTTCCTGGAGCTTCTCGACGACGGGGATGTTGTAGCAAAGCGTCTTGCCGCTGGCGGTGCCGGTGACGATGACCACGCTCTGCCCCTCGCGGATGCGGCGGATTGCCTCCGCCTGGTGGCTGTAGAGCCGGGTGATCCCTTGCCGTGCCAGCGTGGCGGTGACGGCCGGCGACAGGCCCCCGGGCACCTCTGCGTAGATCGGGGGGCGCTCCGGCAGGCGACGCACGTGGGCGATCTGGCCCGCGAAGTAGTCGCGGTGGGTCACGCGCTCGAGGAAGGTCCTGGCATCCATGGCGGGTTCAAACAGCCTCCGTGCCTACTGTTCCACGGACGGCGCAGGGCTCCTGCCGCCGCCGCAAACGGGTGTGTGGCAAACGCCTGGTTGTCCGCGCCGGCCGGGGGGCGCGCCGCTTGCATGGAGCGCCGCCTTGACTCGCTGCCGTCTGGCAGTGATAATAGAAGGAGAGGATAGAAGGAGAGGAGGATGCCTGCCCGCTGCCCCGATCCGTTTCGGCAGCAGAGTTGCGCTAACTTACTTATGCAAATGCCTGACGGCTGGAGACGAAGGGGAGCGGTGGTGGCTGGGGTCACCCTGGTACTGGTGGCCCTGCCGCAGCGACTGGCGTTCGAGCCGCCACTGCCGCCCCCGCCTCCGCCGCCACCTCCACCGGCCGAGGTGGTCATTCCGCTGCCGGATCCGCCCCCCAAGCGCACCTGGCATCCGCGCCACCAGGTGAAGGTCTGGATGGCGAAGTACAAAGGGCGCATCTTTCGCACGGTGCAGATCCCGCGCTGCGAGCACGTGGAGATGATCGTCACCTATCGCCCTGCCCCGGGAGAGACCTGCCGCCAGGTGAAGGAGCGCACCGGCGCGATCGTTGCCATGACCGGCTCCTATCACCATCCGCAGACGATGGTGCTGGCCGACTACTTCCAGCATAACGGGCGCGTGCTGATGGGGCGGCGCACCGAACGCGGCATCCTGACGAGCGACGAGGGGCAGGTGGCAGACATCCTCGATGAGATCGTGCGCGGCCATGAGGTCAATGCCGTGGCGCTCGGCTCGCGCCTGGTGCCGTTCAAGCTGGACGGCTTCTCGCGCGCGTTCGCCAATCAGCAGACCGACCGGATGGCGGTTGGCCTGACCAAGGGCTACATCTTCGTCGTCCAGGGGAACTCCGACCTGTGGCGCCTGGCGGCGTTCTTCCGTGAGGCGCTTGGTTGCAGCAAGGCGATCAACGCCGATGGTGGGCACGTGGTGAAGGGCCGGGGTCCGGTCCACATCGCTTTCCGCTGGCGCAAGAAGCAGCCGGACAAGCGGACCGTCCAGGGCAAAGCCGGTTCCGGTCAGGCGCTGGCGCCCAGCCCGGCAGCCGCCACGACCGCCCCCAAGGCTGCCCGCCGTCCGTAGGAGCCCCCATGCCCGGCGGGCGGCCGCCCGGCAGAGGTCCGATGGCTCGGGCACTCCGATGATCGCCTGGGGGGAGCAGCGAGCGGAGCGCCGCGGCAATGCGGCATCCCGCAGTGCGAAGCCCGATGGCTCGGGCACTCCGATGATCGCCTGGGGGGAGCAGCGGAGCGCCGCAGCGATGCGGCTTCCCAACCCCCGAAGCCCGATGGCTCGGGCACTCTGGCAATCACGCGGGGGAGAGTATCACCGCCTCGGTTTGCTGCTGCTCCCAGAGGTGGCGGTAGAGGCCCCTGCGTGCCAATAGCTCCGCGTGTTTGCCGCGCTCCACCACCTGGCCTTCGCATAGCACCAGGATCTCGTCCATCGCTTCCAGGCCGACCAGCCGGTGGGTGATGACCAGCAGCGAGCGGCCGGCCGTCGCCGCGTAGAGGGAGCGCAGCACTTCCTGCTCGGTCTGGGCATCGAGGTGAGCCGTTGCCTCATCCAGCACCAGCACCGGGGCCTCGCGCAGGAGTGCCCGGGCGATTGCCAGACGCTGGCGCTCGCCGCCGCTCAGGCAGAGGCCTTGCTCGCCGATGCGGGTGTCGTACCCTTCCGGGAGCGCGGCGATGAAGTCGTCGATGCGGGCCTGCTGTGCCGCGGCAGCCAGCGCGGCCGCGTCGGCGTCCGGGCGTGCCAGCCGCAGGTTCCGACCAACGGTGGTGTTGAACAGGTGCGTTTGCTGTGGCACTACCGCCAGGCCGGCGCGCACGTCCTCGGGGTCGTAGTCGCGCAGGTCACGCCCGTCGAGGAGGAGGCGCCCCGCCGTGGGCTCCGCGAAGCGGAGCAGGAGCCGGAGCAGGGTAGACTTGCCCGCGCCACTGGGGCCGACGATGGCCACCCGCTTCCCAGGCGGCAAGGCGAAGGAAACGCGGTCGAGCACCAGTGGCTCGTTGGGCGCGTAGCGGAAGCTCACATTCTCGAAGGCTAGGCTGAAGGCGTGGGGTGCTGGCACGGGGCAGGGGGGTACCGTCACGGCCGGTGGCGTCTCTTCCAGGGCGAAAAGACGGCGTGCCGCCTGCCGGTAGCTCTCCAGGTGCTGGCAGGCGCCGGGAAGCGCCAGCGCCGCCTCGAAGCCGGCCAGGGTAGCGAGCACCACGACCGGCAGGCAAACCCCCGCCAGCCGCCCGGAGGTGACCAGCGGGATCGCGGCGACCAGCACCCCCCACATCGCCAGGTGCGCCAGCAGCGTGCCGCCCGCGCCGTGCATCGCGCCCGCCGTGGCCACCCGCCGCTGCTCGCGGAGGAGCATTCTCCCGGCTTGCGCCACTTGATCGGCGTGGCGCTCGGCCTGCCCGAATGCCAGCAGGTCGGCGGCGCCCTGCACGCCATCCACCACCCGGGCGCTCAGTTCGGCGCGGGCGGTGACGACCCGCCCGCCGGCCTCGCGGGTGGCGCGGTACGCCAGCACCGGGAGGGCGATGCCGGCCACGCCCATCACCGCCAGGGCCACCAGCGCCAGCGAGGGCGCGAAGGCGCCGAGGAAGAGGCCCACCAGCACCGCCACCAGGAGCGCCACCACCGGCGGGGCAATCAGGCGGGTGTAGAAGAACTGCAGCGTCTCCACGTCGCTGACGATGCGCGCCAGCAGATCGCCGCTGTGCGTGTCGCTTCCCCCGAGGGGCGCTCGCGGTTCCAACGCCTGGTAGAAGCGCACCCGTAGCCGGGCCAGGAGGTTGAAGCTGACCTGGTGCGAGACGAGCCGCTCCAGGTAGCGGAAGAGGCCGCGGGTGAGGCCGAAGAAACGCACGCCCACAATCGGCACCGCCAGGGCGTGAATGCCCGGCTGCAGCGCCGCCGCCGCGATCAGGTAGGCCGACGTTGCCATCAAGCCCACCCCGGCACCGACCGTGAGCGTGCCCAGCACCACCGCCAGCGCCATCGCTCCCCGGAACGGCGCGGCCAGCCGCAGCAGGCCGGCGAAGGTGCGCCACCCCTCGCCGGCCGGGGCCGCCACTGCCTCCGGCAAGCCGGCCTTCCGCTCCGCCCAGCCGGACCTCGCTTTGGGTGTGCTCTCCACCATGGGGTTCACCCCGCTGCTGCCCGTGGTCTCGCCGATGGGCTGTCGGCCTCCTGCCGTGCCGCCCTCCGCCGGGATCACGCTTCCACCACCTGCCGATAGGGCGCCGGCGCTCCCGGGGAGGGCCGAGCCTCCCAGCCGAACACCTCGGCGGGGCGGCCGACGGCAGCCACCTGCCCGTCGCGGAGGACGACCACGCGATCGGCATCGGCCACGGTGTTCAGCCGGTGGGCAATCGTGATCACGGTGCGCCCCCGCGCCAGCCGGGCAATGGCGTCTTGCACCAGTGCCTCGCTGGCGGCATCCAGGTTGGCGGTCGGCTCGTCCAGGATGAGGAGCGGCGCATCTTTCAGGAAGGCGCGCGCCAGCGCGATGCGCTGGGCCTGCCCGGCGCTGAGGCGAGTGCCACGCTCGCCAATCACAGTGTCGTAGCCCTGCGGCAGTGCCCGCAGGAACTCATCGGCGTGGGCCTGCCGCGCTGCCGCCACCACCGCCTCCAGGGGCGCCTCCGGACGTGCCAACCGGATATTCGCCGCGGCCGTGTCCTGGAACAGGTACGGCTGCTGGGGCACCCACGCCACCAGGCGGCGCCACTCTTCCGGGGAGATCCGTGCCAGCGGCACCCCCGCCACGGTGATCATGCCGGCGTCTGGCTCGGCAAAGCGCAGCAGCAGCGCCGCCACGGTGCTTTTGCCCGCCCCGGTGGGGCCTACCAGCGCCAGATGCTCGCCCGGCCGGATGTCGAAGGTGACCCCATCCAGCGCCGACCGGCGTTCCTCGTCGTAACGGTAGCTCACCCTGGCGAAGAGGATCGGTGCCGGGGTGGCGAGCACGGCCGGTGGGTTGGCCACAGTGGGCGGTGGCGCTTCGGCCGGCTGCTCCAGGATGGCAAAGAGGCGTTGGGCCGCCGCGATGCCTGAGGCCCCGGCGTGGAAGCGCGTGCCTAGCAGGCGCAGCGGCAGGTAGAACTCCGGCGCCAGGATCAGCAGGAAGAGGGCGTCCTCGAAACCCAGGCGCCCGTAGAGCAGGCGCAGCCCGACCCCCACGGCGACCACGGCCGTGCTGATAGTGGCGACCAACTCCAGCGCCAGCGCGGAGAGGAACGCCACCCGCAGCACTCCCAGCGTTGTGTCGCGGAACTCCTCGCTCACCCGGCGGATGGTCTCGGCCTGCTCGCGGCTACGCCCGAGGATCTTCAGCGTCACCAGGCCCTGCAGCACGTCGAGAAAGTGCGCGCTCATCAGGCTGAGTGCCTGCCACTGCCGCCGCGTGAGCGCCTCGGCCGCCTTGCCAATCAGCACCATGAAGAGGGGCACCAGCGGGCCGGTGACCAGCAGCACGATCCCGGAGAGGGGGTCATGGGCGAGCGCGCTCACCAGCACGGCCAGCGGCACCAGCGCCGCCAGGGCAAGCTGGGGCAGGTACTGGCTGAAGTAGGCCTCCAGCGCCTCGATCCCCTCCACCATGCTGTTGGTCAGCTCGCCGGTGCGCTCGCGGCGCAGGGCAAGCGGCCCGCGCGCCAGCAGGTGGGCAAAGAGGCGCTCCCGGAACGCCTGCTTCACGCGCGCGGCCACGCTGAAGGCAGCGACCTCACCATACCAGGCCAGCCCGGCCCGTGCCAGGATCACCCCCAGCAGCAGCGCCAGCAGCAGGTCCACCCCCGCCAGAGTCTGCCCCTGCAGGAAGACCAGGGCGATGCACCGGCTCAACAGCCGGGCCTGCAACACCGCCAGGAGGCCGCCCAGCAGCCCGGCGCCAATCGCCAGCGCCAGGTGACGCTTCGCCCCCGCCGCTTCCCGCACCAGCCGCCGATCCAGGTGCATCGCCTGCTCCTCCCACGCTGCCGCGACGCCCCGCGCCCCTACGCCGCCTTGCTACTCACCCGCTGGCGGAACACCCAGTAAGTCCACCCCTGGTAGGCCAGCACCACCGGCACGAAGAGGAGCGCCACGATCGACATGATCGTCAGCGTGTAGGGGCTGGACGACGCCGTGTAGATCGTCAGGCTCCAGTCGGGGTTCAGGCTGGAGATCATCACCCGCGGGAAGAGCGTGCGGAAGATCGTCGCCACCATCGCCACGATGGTGAAGCCGGTCATGAAGAATGCCCACGCCTCCTGCCCGTGCCGCACCAGCCAGGCGGTTGCCAGCAGCGCCGAGGCCCCGGTGACCGCCACCAGGCCGGGGTTCACGCCGAGCCGGTCCAGCAGGTCGGTCGTCAGGTAGGTGTAGGTGAGGAGGGCGCCAAAGAGGAGGATCGTTGGCAGCCAGAGGCGGCTGGCGGCGGCGCGGGCACGTTCGCGCAGCTCATCCTCGGTGCGCAGTGTCAGGAAGACGGCGCCGTGCAGCGTCAGCAGCGAGACCATGAACAGCCCGCCGAGCAGCGTGTAGGGGCTAAGCAGGGTGAAGAAGGTGCCGGTGTAGTTCATCCGGGCATCGATGGGCAGGCCGCGGATCAGGTTGGCGAGCGCCACGCCCCACAGCAGCGCCGGCACCGGGCTGCCCAGGAAGATCATCCGGTCCCACCAGCGCCGCCACTGCGGGCGCTCGTCCTTGTTGCGGAACTCGAACGCCACCCCGCGGGCGATCAGCGCCAGCAGCATCACCACCAGCGCCAGGTAGAAGCCGCTGAACATCGTGGCATACCAGTGGGGGAAGGCGGCAAACATCGCCCCGCCGGCAGTCAGCATCCAGACCTCGTTGCCGTCCCAGAACGGCCCGATGCTGCGCACCAGCGCGCGGCGCTCCGGCTCCTCTTTGCCCAGGAACGGCAGCAAGATGCCGACACCGTAGTCGAACCCCTCCAGGAAGAAGAAGCCCGCGAAGAGCACCCCGATCAATACGAACCAGAGTGTGTTCAGATCCATCGTCTTCCTCCAGCCCTAGAACCTATCGGGAAAGTAGCGGAGCGCCGCAGCAATGCGGCTTCCCCAGTATGAAGCCCGATGGCTCGGGCACTCCGATAATCCCCGGTGGATAGCAACGGAGCGCCGCAGCGATGCGGCTTCCCCAGTATGAAGCCCGATGGCTCAGTAGGCCGTCACGGCCGCGGCCGGCTCGGTGACGGCCGCCGGACCCTCCTTGGCGTAGCGCCGCAGCAGATAGATGTCTATGGCCATCAACACCCCGTAGACCAGGGTGAACAGCACCAGCGACAGCAGCACCGAGGCCGCGCTCACGCTAGGGGAGACCGCGTCCTCGGTGCGCATCAGTCCGAAGACGATCCAGGGCTGCCGGCCGATCTCCGCCATGAACCAGCCGCCAGTGTTCCCGATGTAGGGGAGGGTGATCGCCAGTGGCAGCAGCTTCAGATAGAGCGGTTTCTTCTCCAGGCGGCCGGTAGTGGCCAGGTAGAGCCCGTAAAGCGCCAGCACGATCATCAGCATCCCCGCCGCCACCATGAAGCGGAAGCTCCAGTAGGTCACCGCGACCGGCGGTACGTAGTTGCCCGGGCCGTACTGGCGCTCGTACTCCGCCTGCAGGTCTTTCACGCCTTTCACCTCCCCATCAAAGCGGTTGAAGGCGAGCAGGCTCAACAGGCCGGGGATGCGGATGGCGAACACATCGCGCCGCTCCGGCTCGTTGCCGAAGGTGAAGAGGGAGAAGGAGGCGGGGTTTTCGCTTTCCCACAGCGCCTCGGCGGCCGCCATCTTCATCGGCTGGCTGCGGATCATGTGCTGCGCCTGGTTGTGGCCGACGATGGTCACCCCCAGCGTGCCGATCACCGCGAAGACGATGGCAGTGTCGAAGGAGCGGCGGAAGAAGTCGACGTGGGAGCGGCGCAGCAGGTGCCAGCCGCTGATCCCCATCACGAAGAACGCGGCGGTGGTGATCCCGGCGAAGAGCACGTGGGGAAACTGCACCCAGATGTTCGGGTTGGTGATCAGCGCCAGGAAGTCGGTCATCTCCGCGCGCTGCACCGTCACCCCGTTGATCACCGTCTCGCGCAGGGTGTAGCCCACCGGCTCTTGCATGAAGGAGTTGGCGATCAGGATCCAGAGGGCGGAGAGGTTGGAACCGATGGCCACCAGCCAGATCGATGCCAGGTGCAGCTTCTTCGGGAGCCTGTCCCAGCCAAAGATCCAGATGCCGAGGAAGGTAGATTCCAGGAAGAAGGCCAGCAGGGCCTCGATCGCCAGCGGCGCCCCGAAGATGTCGCCGACGAACCGGGAATACTCGGACCAGTTCATTCCAAACTGGAACTCCATCACGATCCCGGTCACCACGCCCATGGCGAAGTTGATCAGGAACAGCTTGCCCCAGAACTGGGCCATGCGCTTGTGGATCTCATCGCCGGTGCGCACGTAGCGCGTCTGCATGATGGCGACGAGGACCGACAGCCCCAGCGTTAGCGGCACGAAGAAGAAGTGGTAGGTGCAGGTGACTGCGAACTGCCAGCGGGCAAGGGAGAGTGCGTCCATCGAACTCAACCTCCTTTGGCACGCGCCAGGGTGGAGTCGGTGGCGGTACGGACCTGCCGGGCCAGGGCGCCGAAATCGACGCGAGCCAGCCGGCCGCGCAGGTCGTCGCGCAGCGCCGTCCAGAGCCTGTGAACGACACAGTGGTTGTCGCGGGGGCACTCGGCGGGGCGGCGAGTGCAGCGGTTCAACAGCACGGGGCCGTCGATCGCCTCAATCACCTCCAGCAGCGTGATCTGGGCGGCCGGGCGCGCCAGGCGCACGCCCCCCTTCACGCCGCGCCGGGTGTCCAGGATTCCCTCGGCGGCCAAGCGCGCCACGATCTTCGTCAGGAACGGCGCGGGGATGCCATGCTCCGCCGCGATCTCCTCGCGCGGCACCCGCACCTCCGGGTCCCGCAGCGCAAGCTCCAGCACCGCCCGTACCGCGTAATCGGCCTGCCTCGTGATCTCCATACGACTATTCCTGATAAAGTGGATACGCTATTATAATAAATGCCAAGGCAGAGTGCAAGCCCTTTTTTTCTGGGGCAGGAGGTGCCCGTGGCGCCGCGGAACTCCCCGGCGGGGGGGATTCGCCCTGCCGCCGGCCGTCCGCACGTCGGGGCCGCCGAGGGGTGGCAGCCCCCGGGGGAGGAATGCATGGAGCCTATCGGGATTGGCATCGTCGGCGCCGGCTTCGCGGCGAACCAGCACGCGGCGGCTTATCAGGCGGTCACGCGCGTTCCGGTGAATCTGGTGGGGGTGGCCTCGCGCACGCCGGAGCGCGCCGAGGCGTTCGCGCGCCGGCACGGCTTTGCCTTTGCCACCACGGAGCTGGCGGCGCTGCTGGCGCGCCCGGACGTGCACCTGGTGGATGTTTGCGCGCCCAACTTCGCCCACGAGGAGATCCTGGTGGCGGCCGCGCGCGCCGGCAAGCACGTGATCTGCGAGAAGCCACTCACCGCCTTCTTTGGCGACCCGACCGATCCCGCCCGGATGCGTGACGAAGCGCGTGCCTCGGTGCAGCGCATTCACGAGGCGGTGCAGCAGGCGGGGGTGCACTTCTTCTACGCCGAGAACTGGATCTACGCCCCGGCCATCCAGAAGGCGATGCGCCTTTGCGAGGCAGCGGGCGGCACCCTTTTCGACATTCGCGCCGAGGAGGCACACAGCGGCTCGCACTCGCCCTACGCCCGCCAGTGGCGCACCTCCGGCGGTGGCTCCCTGCTGCGCCTCGGCTCGCACCCGCTGGCCGCCGCCCTCTACCTGAAACGCCGCGAGGGTCTGCGTCGCTCTGGCACGCCGATCCGCGTCGCTTCAGTCACCTGCGAGGTGGCCAACGTTACCCGCATCCCCAGCTTCACCCAGGAGCCCACGCGGTGGGTGGCCTCCGGCTGGCAGGACGTGGAAGACTGGGCCACCCTCCTCCTCGAGTTCACCGATGGCGCCCGCGCCAGCATCGCTGCCTCCGACATCGTGCTGGGCGGCATCCGCAACCGGATGGAGCTGTACCTCTCCAACGGCCGCATCGACTGCAACCTGAACCCCAACAACACCTGCGTGGCCTACGCCCCGTCGCCGGAGGTCTTCGGCGACGAGTACATCGCCGAGAAGCTAGATACCAAGGCGGGCTGGAGCTTCCCCAGCATCAACGAGGACTGGTTCCAGGGCTACCCCCAGGAGATCCAGGAGTTCGTCGAGTGTGTGGCCACCGGGCGGGAACCTCTCTCCGACATGTCGCTGGCCGCCGACGTGGTGGAGGTCACCTACGCTGCCTACCAGTCTGCCCGCGAAGGGCGCCGTGTCCTCCTGGCGTAAACCTGCCGCGCGCACCGGGCGCAGTGTTGCCCGCGCTCCCGTTTGGCGGGGCAACTGCTGGGGAACTATCGTGGCGGGCCGCCGGCTGTGTGCTCTCGGCAATCCGAAGGGCTCCGGCCGTGCTCGCCCATACCAGCCTTGCCAAGGAGGACTGAAGGCAGATGGCAATCGCAAGGTGGTCTCCATTTACCGACCTGGCCCGGATGCGCGACGAGATGGACCGCATCATGGAGCAGTTCTTCAGCCCCAGCGAGCGGCGGGAACTGCAGCCGGTCGCGTGGACCCCGAGTGTGGATGTCTACGAGCACAACGGCGACGTGGTGATCGAGGCGGAGCTGCCCGGGGTAAAGCGCGAGGACGTGGATGTGAGCCTGCAGGATAGCACGCTCACCATCCGGGGTGAGATGAAGCGGGAGGAGGAGCGCAAGGAGGAGGGCTACCTCCGCCGCGAGCGTCACTACGGGCGCTTCGTGCGCAGCGTTCCTCTTCCCACCCTGGTGAAGGCCGACCAGGCGAAGGCGAAGTTCCAGGAGGGCGTGCTGCGCGTCACGCTTCCCAAGGCTGAGGAAGAGGCCAAGGGGCAGAAGATCAAGGTGGAGTAGGCAGCCGCTGGGGCTGCCCTGTCTTTTCTTCGGGGCCGGGCCTTCCCCCCGGCCCCAATCCTTTGCCCCACCCACGGCCGGGACGGGCGCTCCTCCCCCCGGCGGCAGTCGAACAAACGACTTGCCAGTTGACGCGCGTCGCGGATTCGGCTACAATGCAGGCATGCACTGGGATGCCCCCACACCGGATGGCAGCCTGCCGCCGAACGCCACCCTGGAGAGTGAGGAGCTGCTTCAGCGCTTCACTCGCCGGGTGATCCACAATGTGAGCAACCCTTTGGCCGCCATCTTGGGATGTAGCCAGCTCCTGGAGCGCCTCCTGCAGCGCCGGGCAGACGGCGACCTGGAGCAGTGCCAGGCCTACGTGACAATGATCCAATCTGAGGCACAGCGGTGCTCGCGGATGATGGACGGCCTGGTGCTGCTGGCACGCCCGCCGCTGCCACAGCCGACAACGGTCAACGTTCACGACGTGATCACGGGCGCCATCCGGGCGTTTGAGTGCCCGGAGGCGGTTCGGATCGCCCTGGAACCGGGCGCCACCGCCCCGGTGGTGCGGGCTGATCCCGACCACCTGGACAAGGTGCTGCGACAATTGTTCCAGAACGCCGTGGAGGCGATGCCGCAGGGAGGGGCCATCACCGTGCGTACCGCGAGCGACGCGGAGTGGCTGCGGCTGGTGGTGGAGGATACCGGGCCAGGGATCCCCACCGAGCTCCTGCCGCGGGTGCTGGAACCGTTCTTCTCCACTCGCCAGGGGCACAACGGAGTTGGCCTGCCTGTCTGCGCGCGCCTCATCGCCAGTCAGGGAGGCACGCTCCAGGTGACCAGTCCGCCCGGTGGTGGCGTCTGCGTATTGCTAGAGCTACCGCGGTAGCCTTTGTTTGCGGGCCGCCTGCCAGGCGTTCGACCGCGCGTGGCAGGATACTTGCTTTGCTGCCTGATGGGTTCTGGCTCGCTCGGAATCCGGCCACTTACGTTCGTTATCTACCCGGCTCCCACCGCGAGTGAAGCCTGTCCGAGGCCGCGACCCCTTCACTTCTTGGTCCGTAGGGAGACCTGCTGTGAAGCAATCGCAGAGCTTCAGGCAAGAGATGTCTGTCCGGATGATCCCGGAACAGATTGTCGCCAGCACGATCCTGCGCATGACGGCAGAGGAACTGCGCGAGCACCTCGAAGAGGAACTCGAGAACAATCCGGCGCTGGAGATCAGTGACGTGGGCGTCGGGGAGGTGATCCCCGACGTCGAGACGGTGCCGGACTGGCGCGAGGTGTCTCGGCCCTGGACGGCGCGCGCCACCGACGACGACGAGGACTACCTCGTGGAGGTGCCGGCCGAGGAGACGCTGCGCGACTACCTCTGGGGCCAGTTTCGGGCGGTCAGCGCGCCGGCGGACCATCTGATCGGCCGCTACCTCATCGACTCCATCGACGACAACGGCTACCTTAGCCC